>NZ_VATQ01000010.1:0-124997 GCF_005781135.1 Escherichia sp. E3659
AGGCCATAACAGTATCTACGTTCAGCACGTTACCCCCATGCCGGATAAGACGCGGCAAGCGTCGCATCCGGTAATGTCTGCCCAGTTCTGGAATCACGCTTCCATAAAATAAAAATCCCAGTCACCATCCTCTGCATTCTCTTGTTTCGCGTTGTTCAACGTTTATTCTTCCGTCAAGCAGATAAATTCATTCGTTGCCAATCTGTCAACGGATGTTATCATATTGCCAATTTGTCAACGGACGTGATGAAGAATGCACCTGATAACTCAAAAAGCATTGAAAGATGCTGCGGAAAAATACCCGCAACATAAAACGGAGTTGGTGGCTTTGGGGAACACGATTGCTAAGGGATATTTCAAAAAACCTGAGTCATTAAAAGCAGTATTCCCATCTCTGGATAACTTCAAATATCTGGATAAGCATTATGTTTTCAATGTCGGGGGCAATGAATTACGTGTTGTAGCAATGGTCTTTTTTGAATCGCAAAAGTGCTACATACGTGAAGTTATGACGCACAAAGAATACGATTTCTTTACCGCCGTTCATCGTACTAAGGGGAAAAAATGATTGCGATTGCCGACATCTTGCAAGCAGGAGAAAAGCTAACCGCTGTGGCACCTTTTCTGGCGGGTATTCAGAACGAGGAACAATATACCCAGGCGCTGGAACTGGTCGATCATCTGCTGCTCAACGATCCTGAAAACCCCTTACTGGATCTGGTGTGTGCCAAAATCACAGCGTGGGAGGGGGCAGCGCCTGAATTTGCTGAATTTAATGCGATGGCTCAAGCCATGCCTGGCGGTGTTGCTGTGATTCGTACACTGATGGATCAATACGGTTTAACCCTTTCTGATCTGCCGGAAATTGGCAGTAAATCGATGGTGTCACGTGTTTTGAACGGGAAGAGAAAATTAACGCTGGAACACGCTAAAAAACTGGCAACGCGATTCGGCATTTCCCCTGCATTGTTTATTGATTAACGCGACGTGCCGGATGCGTTGCATCCGGCACTTCAATGCACGATTTAAATCTCCAGCGCCAGCCGTGTCCCCTGGGCAATTGCCCGTCGTGCGTCCAGCTCCATAGCCACATCGCAGCCGCCAATTAAATGCACAGTTTTCCCGCTATCAATCAGCGGTTGCGCCAATGCGCGGTTTGGCTCTTGCCCTGCGCAGATCACCACATTGTCCACCGCTAATACCTGCGTTTCGCCGTTGATCACCACATGCAGCCCATCATCGTCGATCTTCTGATAACTTACGCCTGGGATCATTTTCACACCCCGCGAGAGCAGGGTGGTGCGATGGATCCAGCCGGTGGTTTTGCCTAACCCCTGTCCCGGTTTGCTGGCTTTGCGCTGGAGCATCACAATCTGCCGTGGGCTACGCGGGATCTGCATTCCCTGCGGGCTTAAGCCACCAGCCTGTTGTAGGCTACTGTCGATCCCCCATTCATTACAGAACCCGGCGATATTCTGGCTGGTGGATTCGCCCGGCTGACTCAAATACATCGCCGTATCAAAACCAATCCCACCACAACCGACGATGGCAACTTTGTTGCCCACCGGCGCTTTGTCGCGCAGGACATCGAGATAACTCAATACCTTCGGATGATCGATCCCGTCGATAGGCGGAACGCGTGGCACGATCCCACTGGCGAGGATTGTTTCATCGAACGCCTGTAACTGATCCGCCGTCACGCTGTGATTGAGTTTTAGCGTCACGCCCGTCACTTCGATCATCCGGCGGTAATAGCGCAGCGTTTCGTAAAACTCCTCTTTGCCTGGGATCTGTTTGGCGATATTAAACTGCCCGCCGATCTCGCTGTGCGCATCAAACAATGTTACCTGATGCCCACGCGCCGCCGCGTTAATGGCAAACGCCAGCCCAGCTGGTCCCGCACCGACCACCGCCAGATTTTTTTTCTGCATGGCGGGAAGGATCGGCATTTTGGTTTCATGGCAGGCGCGAGGATTCACCAGGCACGAGGTGACTTTGCCCACGAAGATCTGATCGAGACAGGCCTGGTTGCAGCCAATGCAGGTGTTGATCTCATCGGCTCGCCCCGATTGCGCTTTTGACAGCAGTTCCGCATCAGCAAGAAACGGTCGCGCCATCGACACCATATCGGCATCACCGCGCGAGAGAATATCGTCGGCAACCTGCGGATCGTTAATCCGGTTGGTGGTTACCAGCGGCAGCGAGACGTGGCCTTTCAGTTTGCGCGTGACCCAGCTAAATGCGCCGCGCGGCACGGGCGTGGCGATGGTCGGAATCCGCGCTTCATGCCAGCCAATGCCAGTGTTGATAATGGTCGCGCCCGCCGCTTCAATGGCCTGCGCCAGCTCTACCGTTTCTGCAAAAGTCCCACCGCCTTCGACCAGGTCGAGCATCGACAGCCGGTAGATAATAATGAAGTCGTTGCCAACGCGTTCGCGCACCGCACGCACTACTTCTACGGCAAATCGCATCCGGTTGCGGTAATCGCCGCCCCACAGGTCACTACGCTGATTGGTGCGCAGTGTCAGAAATTCGTTGATCAAATAGCCTTCGGAACCCATCACTTCTACGCCATCGTATCCGGCCTCCCGCGCCAGTTGCGCGCAGCGGGCGAAATCGTCGATCAGTTGCAGGATCTCTTCATGGGTGAGTTCATGAGGAACGAAACGGTTGATGGGGGCCTGCAACGCGGAGGGCGCTACCAGATGCGGCTGGTAGCTGTAGCGTCCGGTATGCAAAATTTGTAGGGCGATTTTGCCGCCTTCCTGATGTACGGCTTCGGTAATGGTGCGATGGTGTGGGATCTGGCTGGCGTCGTTGAGCATTGCGCCACCTTCCATGCCAACGCCTGTTAAATCTGGTGCAATGCCGCCGCTGACAATCAGCGCCACGCCGTGACGGGCGCGTTCGGCATAAAACGCTGCCAGCCGCTCGGCACCGTCTGGATATTCCTCCAGTCCGGTGTGCATTGAGCCCATCAGCACGCGGTTTTTTAACGTGGTAAAACCTAAATCAAGCGGGGCGAACAGCGACGGGTAGCTCATAAAATTGTCCAGTATGTAAAATAATTGTTATGTGGTCGGATGAGTTCTAATTTAGCCGTCGTCGGGGAAAAGGGAAAAGGGGAATGCGGGGTTTGTGATGGGATTCAAAAAGAAAACGCCCGGTGGTAACGCCGGATGCGACGCCTGACGCGTCTTATCCGGCCTGGGGGATTGCACATGTAGGGCGGATAAGGCGTTCACGCCGCATCCGCCAGCCGTTGCAAATTACTGCTTATGGAAAAAATCGTTATACAACATATACAAATGCGCGGCACTCCAGGAGAAATTCGGTGCACCTTGCTGTGCGCCGGTCAGCGGATTGTAATTCTCCTGAATTGGGCCATCGGCGGTTAACCCTTTGGCGTGCTGGAAGAACGTATCCGCCAGTTTCAGGGCATCATCGCGATAACCGTAACGCTCCATCCCTTTCAGACCAAACCAGAACTGATCCACCCATACGCGCCCGCGCCAGTAGATATCCGCGCCAAAAGCCGGGTTGGTTAACGCTGCCGTTCCCAGCGGGACAAAGGTGTTGAACTCTTTAGGATCGAGCATCACCTTCACCACCGCGTCGGCGTTGGCCTGCGTTGCCGCACCGTTAAACAGCGGTGACCAGCCTTCCGGCCCTTTACCGCGTTCGACAATCGGTTTGCCCGCGCAGCCGTTCGCCAGCGGTTTATCTTCAATACGCACGTCATAGTAAAACTGCGTAGCCGGGTCGAACATACAGGTGTTGATGTAGTCTGCGAGCTGCTGTGCCAACTGGCGATAGCGTTTGGCCTCTTCCGGCTTACCGAGGATGGTTGCCATCTCCGCCAGATAATGGTTATCGCTGTACATATAGCTGGCCTGATCCACCGACTCCTGCAATAGAGAGTACCCCAGCAACGTTCCGTCCTGACTGCGGTTTTCGGCGAATTTCACCGTCCAGTCGCTACGTTTGCCGCCGCTTGCGACATATTTATCCAGCTGTTCTTTGTCGATAAACCCAAAGACGGCGGCATCATCACGACCTGATTCCCACGATGCAGCAACCTGTGCCGGAATTTCCAGACTGTCGTACTGGCCTTTCTCCACCACGCGGGCGTAGTTGTTCAGCCCAGACTGCGTCTCTTCTTTGTCACCTTTTTTCACCGTAAACAGCATCTCGCCGTTCTCAGTGTTGTGGGCTTTGTCGCGGGTCGCGCCATATTCCGGCACGCCGTTGCCGTTATGATCGCGGTTACGTAACCACCAGTCGTGATAGGCCACCAGTTTCGGGTACATCTCTGCCAGCCAGGTTTTATCCTGGGTGACGTTATACACTTCCATCACCGACCAGGCGGCAAGGCTGGGTTTGGTATTGCGTTCGTTCCAGTTGCCGCCATCGCCACCACGCTCGGGGCTAAGGTTCCATGCAATCAGGTCGGGGACAAAGCCCACATCCTGCGGACGCACGGTGTCGCCGGGCTGGATCTGCCAGGAGAAGACCGCGCGGATATTCTCTTTGGCGATATCCGGATTGAAATGCGCCATCGCAAACGCCTGCTTCCAGGTATCCCACGGCCAGGTCTGATTGCCGGAGAACCAGCGCCCGGTCACCGACGGCGTGACGGTGTTGTATTTCACCGCGCCGCCAGGCGATCGCCAGTTACCGTTGAGCGTTTCGATTGCTTTCACCGCGACGTGCGTCTGTTCCGGCGTCGCATCCGGATTGGTTAACCCTTTCTTCAGATACTCTTCCCAGCGTTGCTGCGAGGCGGTGAGATAAAACGCCGGACGCGCCAGAATATCGCGGATCTGCATTTGCTCTTTGCTAACTTCCTGAGAGGTCAGCAGATGGGAATAGGTGGTATAGAGCGTGGTCGATCCGTTGATATGTGCCTTACTGGTAAAGCGATTGCCGTTGATTTCAGTCTGCACCGGCAGGGATTTATGCACCTGATATTCTGATTCACCGGAGGTCAGTAGATCCCAGGTGGCGCGCACTTTGCCAAAGGTGACTTTCAGGCCATCACGGGTAGCGCTGATTTTGCGCTGATAGTCAGGGTACTCGCCAGCAATGGTTTTATCGGAAAGCGGTTTCCCTTCTTTCGCTTCCAGTTTTTCCAGCAGTTCGCCATCCCACACCAGATCCAGCGGTTTATTGCTGGTGATTTTGGTTTCCAGTAGTGACGTGCGCGGCGTGGCGAAGCGCAGAGTCATTTCGACCTGCACATCTTTTGCTGTCAGTTTTTGCACCAGCGCGCCGGGAATACTGTATGCCTCCAGCGTGAAGTCGACTTTCTTGCCGTCCTGCCAGACGGTCAGGCGGTCGAAATTGCTGGCCATAAAGTTGATGTACTCTTCCGTCAGCAGCGCAACACCCGGAAAACCGCCCATGGTGTTCGGGCCGTCTGGCAACAGATGACCATGCCAGGCTCCGAGATCGAAAAACGGATTAAAACGTTGGTGATCGTCGTAATCGTAATCCTTCATGTACTGCGGCGCGCCAGTACGGTTAATCACGTTTTTATAATTGTCGGCGTTAGCAGCATGGGCGGAAAAACTTATCAGCAGAGCGCAGGCTACTGGCGTCAAAATAGTTTTTATTTTCATTAGATTACAGTCCTTATTACCAGTAGAAATATTGCATCAGGAAGATTTGGTCGCTGGGATCGTTAGAGGCATTTTTCATGTAGAAGCGGCTATCAAAAGCCGTTGCGAAACGTCCGCCGCCGTATTCGTACCAGATACCAAACTGCATGAAAGAGGTGGTTTCATCGTCAGCGTGGTCAGGGCGATGTTTGGCGTAGGTGTAAGCGGTGGAGAGATAAACGCCCTTTAACGCTTCATACATGGCGCTCACCATCATCCCACTTTCACTTCCCGGTACGTCCAGCCCGTCGGCGCGTCCGGTATGGTGCCAGGCGCGAGCGGCAAAGTTAGGGGTAAGCAGGCCCGTGAGATAGAGTTGGCCTGTGCCGTCGGTGATTTCCAGACCGTTCATCCAGGTGATACCTTCGGCAAGGTCATACTGGATGTAACCGTTCATCATTGCCGGATAGGTGTATTTGTCGTCGTAGCGATCGTACTTGCCAAAATGTAGCCAGGCTTTGCTTTCATCATGATGTCCGGCAGGTGTGGCGGTGACGCTATAACGAAAGTTGCCGCTTAAGTTCTGCACCTTCAGCGCGGTCATAATGTCGCGGGTATTGGGAATGACGTAGCCCAGGTCGGGGGTGAAGTCGCCCCACCATTGCAGGTCATCCAGCGAGGAATCCTGACGCAGACTGAGCATGATTTCGGTGCCATCATTGGTACGATAACCGCCATAGAAACGGTTAATTCCGCCCTCGAAACCACCCCAGCTATGGTCTGGCACCCAGGCATTGCCGTCGTGGTCGGCCTGCACGGTCCAGCCTTCGCCGTAAATCAGGCCGAACCAGGAGCCGTACTTCATCTCCAGGCCACCTTCAATATAGGTACCGTCGCTGTATTTATGTTTATTCTCACCCTCTAAATCCATATATCCACCAACCCCTAATTCGCCGTAAAAACGAAATGAAGGAGAAGATGTCGAGGTAATTGCGGGTGTTTTTGTGTCGTCATGTTCTGCCGGACGTGCTTCTTCTCCTGCCGCAGAAAAGGCGTAGCAAAACGGCAGAGCAAGTAATGCTCTGCATGGTGCAGTGATTAATTTCATTGTGTTAATCCATGAGCTAAAGAAAAAGTACAGCCTTTTATCGTTGTAATTATAAAAATATAAAGGCAGAAACTATTTTCCCTCTCCCCATCCAGGAAGAGGGAAAATGCCTGCTCATTTTTTATTAGTCTGCTTAATCAACATTGCTGGCTGGCGTCGCTTCAATATGGCGCTCTTCAGCCGTTAATCCCTTTATATATTTACTGTATTTCCACCACGCAAACCCGAGGAAGATAACAATACCGCCGACGTTATAAAAAATGATGGTCAGAATATTCGCGCCAGTCGGGAATGTCGAAGCGACAAACCCTACGGCAAATATCGCAATCAGCATTGAAACAATGATAATACCGGTGCGGCGGGAGCCCATACGGAAATCGCGTGGCAGGTGATCTAATTTGGCGCGTAAATTCAGGTAAGCCAGCATGATGAATAACGGCGGAAGCATGGACGCTGCGGCGGTCATATTAATAATGGTATTCATCAGATCCTGCACGGTATTGGAACCGAGCATCGGGATAATCATCAGCGGGATGACGATCAGGAACTGGATCCACGCTGCGCGCGCCGGAACGCCGTTTTCGTTAAGTTCGACGGTTTTCTTACCAAAGATGCCTTCCGGGATTTCGGAGAAGAAAATTTTCACCGGTGTTGCGGTCCACATCAGCAGGGAGCCGAACATCGCGGTAAAGGACACCAGACCGACAAAGCGATTCATCAGCGCTTCCGGCAGACCAAAATACGCCGCCATGCCGTGGAATACCTGCACCGATCCACCGGTAAATTTCAACTCTTTGCTGCTGACGAAGACGTTAATCAGCACTGAGGAGACGGAATACAGTACGCCGATAAAAATCCCGGCGAGGATGATCACTTTAACGAACGATTTCGAACCGCCTTTGACGTCGTTAACGTACACCGCGACGGACTCCGCGCCACCTGCGGCCATAAAGATCCAGGTGGTAACGCCGAGGAACGCCCAGTTGAAGTTCGGGATCATCGCGTCAACGGTGATCGGATCGGCAGGCTGTACGCCGCCAACCAGCGCCGTACCTGCCAGTAAAATGTAGGAGAGCGTTAACAGCAGCATCAGTGTTGAGGTGACGGAGGTGATTGGCCCCAGCATTTTCGCCCCGTTGGTAGAAACCCAGGTGGAGAAGGCGAACAGCACCATACTAATAATAGTGGTGGCAATCGGCGTCATAATATATTCGTAGCCGAGGAAGGCATACGAAGCATAAGCAATAACGCGCGGCAACAGCGAGGTGAAAAAGAACAGGTTTACGAACCAGTAGGTATAGGCAGTAATAAATGCCCAACGTCCGCCCAGCGAACTTTTTACCCACGCGTAGACACCAGCTTCTGAGTTTTTATTTAACGAAACAAATTCTGCGATGATCAGACAGAAGGGAATAAAATAAAAAATCGTCGCGAGGAAAAACATCGGTGCCGAGGCCAGTCCAAGCTCAATATTATTATTGATAACGTTGTTAAAGCTGTAAACGGCGGCAAAAGTCAGCGAGAGCAAGCCGAATTTACCGATTGTATTACGTTTGGTATCAGACATAACACATCTCCGAAAATGAGTAGGGTAGCGGTGGCGGCAAACTCCTTTTGCCGCCGTAGTTGTTATTTGTTATGGAAATAACCATCTTCGATGGTGACTTTGAGAACCACTTTTTTGACCGCGTTATTGCAGATAAACCGATACGCTTCATGGATATCGCAAATAACGATTTGCCCTTCGTGGACCTCTACGGTTTCTCCGCAGCCTTTTAAATATTCACGGTCAGTTTCATCACGATAATATTCCACTACCTGTAATGTCTCTTTCGGCGCATATTCAATTTTTTGCTGCCCTTGCAGGTAGTAATGCACTTCAAAATAGCGTCGATGCCCGGTAAATAGCGCATCGGTCGCGGAGTCTGTCTCCACGCGGTAAGTCAATGAATCACCGATGGAGTGGGCGATGCCAGGCTGAATGTTGTCGATATTTTCAATCGCTTCAACGCAGCGTTGCCACTTCTTACCAGAGGCGTAAATCTGGCGGAACTGTTCTAAGTTATCGATGATCCTCATTGCTTATTCTCGCTGTGCAAATTCGTGGAAAAGAACCCTGCGCCGAACTCATACGACGCCAGGCTTTGCGCGGTAGCTTCTCCGCCAGAAACCGGCAGCAACGTAAATCCGTAGCTGAAGTCACGGAACCAGACGCGCCAGGAGTCCAGCACCTCGCTGCCCCAGGAGTTGGAGCCGAGGCCAAGCAGCTGGTGGTCGAGATTCAGGGTGATGTCATCACTGCGCTGCAGCTCGTTACAGTGCTGGGCAGCGTGGATGTTTTCCTGGGTATAGTGCCAGGCGCTGAAGTTAATTGGGCGCTGCGGAACCACCAGCAGACCGTTGCCGTGGCGGTTAGTCAGTGCCGTCCAGCGGACATGCTGACGGTTGCCGTTGTTCTGCGGGAAGGGATAGTTCTCGAACATGGCATCGACGGTGCTGCGCCAGATATCGATGATGTTAGCCTGCTGGCTGTCGGCGTAGTTTTCGCCCGGTCCACGACCGTAATACGCCACCTGATCGTATTCGCCGTTAATCCCCATGGTGAAACCGATGCACGGAATGATGTGCGGATAGTCGCCGTAACGCTCGCCGGAAAGCGCCACGTTAACCTGGCCATCGGCAGCGATGCGCCAGATGTAGGTGCAGCGCATTCCGAAGTCAAACACCGGCGGGGCAATAACCGTGCGGCTGATGATCAACACCTCACCATCGCTCTGTTCCACGGCAAAGTCGCGCAAATGTTCCTGCATGATCTGCAAATGATTCGGTTGCCACAGCCCTTCGTACTCCTGCTTGTGGTTGTCGATCATCGGCTTGAAGAAGTTGATCTTTGGCTCGCGGGTCAGCAGCGATTCGCCATTCACCTGCCAGGATGTCGGTTTGCCACTCATTTTTGAGAAGGTGATCGCGAAGTTGTAGCCGCGAACGGTGCAGCTCAAACGATCGTCTTCCAGCGTCAGCGGACGCGCATTATTTGGTGCGAAAGGCACTGGCTGCGCGGTGTTTTCCTTCAGCGGGAACTGATAAGTGGCGATAGGGTGCCCGGCTTCGCTGTAGCGGGTGCGGGAATCTTTGGTCACCGTAATGTTGAGGAACGCTTCGCGGGCGTCCAGCTGCGGCAGCGTGATCTGCAAGGGGGCTTCGCTGTTCGGTGCAACGTCGTGCAATTTAATCTGCTGCGTCGCGAGCGTTTCACCTTCGGCGCGCACCTCTGCGTGCAGGGTGTAGTCATCAAGCGTGGTAAACCACAGTTTATTTTCGACTTTCAACTCGCCGCGAGTCAGATCCAGTGCGTGGATTTTTACCGGCGCAATAACCTGTTTGTACTCTTTCAGGCCCGGTCCCGGCGTCTGATCGGAATAGATCAAACCATCAAGACAGAAGTTATAGTTGTTGGGATAGTCGCCGTAGTCGCCGCCGAATTTATACCAGACATTGCCGTTGTCATCCTGCGCCTGGATTCCGTGGTCGCACCATTCCCAGACATAATGTCCCTGAATGCAATCGTGCTTATAGAAGACGTTCTGGTACTCCGTCAGCCCGCCCGGTCCGTTCCCCATCGCATGAGCATATTCACAGATGATGCGCGGCTTCGGATGCGGGTATTCACCAAACTCATTCATTAGCGGCACGCGGGTGTACATGGTGGAAATAATATCGACCACTTCAGCATCGCGATCTTCTTCGTAATGCACCAGTCGCGTGTCATCCAGCGCTTTCGCTGCGTGGTACATCGCGCGGATGTTACAGCCATAGCCGGATTCATTGCCCAGCGACCAGATGATGATCGACGGATGGTTTTTCTGCGCGTGAATATGGCGAACAATGCGCTCGACGTAGACTTTTTCCCACTGCGGATCGTCGGTAATACGGCTGATATCGCCGACATTAGCAAAGCCGTGCGATTCGACGTCGGTTTCCGCCATCACAAACAGGCCGTAGATATCACACAGTTCGTAAAAACGCGGATCGTTCGGGTAGTGAGCGGTACGCACGGAGTTGATGTTGTGCTGCTTCATCAACTGGAGATCTTTCTCGACGCGATCCATTCCAACGGCGCGGCCTTTGCGATGATCGTTGTCGTGACGGTTGACGCCGTGCAGCATCACATAACGGTTATTGATCCAGAACAGACCGTCGCGCACTTTGATATCACGGAAGCCAACGCGTTGTGGCACCACTTCCAGAACGTTGCCGTCGGCGTCTTTCAGCGTCATGACCAGATGGTAAAGATAAGGGGATTCAGCTGACCATTGCTGCGGCTGTTCGACAGTAAAAGCAAAGCTGGCGCTGGTCAGTTTTTCAATTGCCAAATGATCAATGGCGCTGCTGTGCACCACGCGTTCGCCATCAAACAGGGTATATTCCAGCGTTGTTACGACAGGGGAGGCGGCGAGATTTTCCAGCACCACTTCGCAGGAAAGCGTGGCATCGCAATAGGCTTCGTCAAAGTCGGTACGAACGGTGAAATCGTTGATATGTGTGAGTTGTTTTCCGATCAGATAAACATCGCGGAAGATCCCCGCCGACCACCACATATCCTGGTCTTCCACGTAGGTAGAGTCTGCCCATTGCATCACGCGCACACACAACAGGTTGTCACCGGTTTTTACCATCGCGCTGATGTCAAACTCTGCGGCCAGGCGACTGCCCTTGCTGAAACCAACATACTGACCGTTAACGTAGACTTCAAAATAGGTTTCGACGCCGTCAAATTTAATCAGGGTCTGTTTACCCTGCCAGCCGTCGCTGAGGGTGAAAATACGTTGATAGGCACCGGTTGGGTTATCGCTGGGGACAAACGGCACATCGATGGGGAACGGAAAACCTTCGTCGGTATATTGCAGTTTGCCGTGACCTTCCATTTGCCACATGGCGGGGACGGTAATATGCCCCCAGTCAGCCATTAACTCAGAAGTGAAGGCTTCTGGTACTTGCAGCGGATGGTCAAAAAAGTGGAAATTCCACTGACCGCTTAAGGGCAGAAACAGGCTGCTGGTTTCGCGGGCAAAGGTACGCGCTTGCGCAACAGAATCATATGAAAAAAAGTACGCACGCGGCGCAAGTCGGTTTTCGTGGGTGAGCTGAATGTTTTCCCAGCGATTCATAGGGCCTCCCGGTAGAGAGAAATCGGAACCATTCATGGTGATGGTAGTTTGTGTAATTGCTGGGGAGTTTAGTAAAATTTTTACTAAAATGTAGCGAGTAAATGCATTTACTTTAACTGGATCACGAAAATAAACGGCAGCACTGTCCGGCAAAAACGATTGCCGGACAGTGTGTAAGGGGATTTAACGGGTCGTGCCGCGCAGTTTTAATTTGCTGGGAACGAAGACTAACAGCGGCAGCGCGCGACCATCGCGGGCTTTTTCATACACCAGGTTAACGCCCTGACTTCCCATCATTTCGGAATGGATGCGCACGGTGGAGAGCGGCGGAAAGGTAAATCGCGCGGTGGGGATGTCGTTCACGCTGATAAGCGAAATATCCTGTGGGATGTTCAGGCCACGTTCATGAATTGCCCGCAGTACGCCGATAGCAATGGAATCGGAAGCAACAAACAGTGCCTTCGGATAGTCTTCCCGCGCCAGCATCTGTTTTGCCAGTTCATAGCCCGACGAACTGGAAAAACCGCCGCGCCAGATGTCTTCTTCGCGTACCACTTGTTTCAGTCGGCCATATTCCGCAAAGGCGACCTCACGAATATCCGCCTTGCCAGGCAAGTCTTCGCCGCCAATAAAACCAATGCGATTAACGCCCTGATCGATATAGAAGTCGATGATTTCTTTACTGATGCGTGCCAGATCGATATCCACCGCATCGTAACCGCTGCCAGGTTCGTGAAAATCGATAAAACAGATATTGTCGGTCAATGCGCTGGCAGCGGCGCGCAGGGCGGGCGTGGGTTTGCCGACAATTAAAATACCGGTGACGTTTTTAATGTCTGGTAAGCCGCTGTGTTCATAACAGTTGGTGAGCTCGATGCCCAGCTTTTCGCACTGGGTTTCAATGCCGTGGCGGATCGCCAGATAGTAAGGATCGTTGATCTCCAGCTCCTGTTGGTAGCTGTAGATAGCCAGAATATGGTGTTGGTTGACTGCACCTGTCTGGAGTTTACGGGCGCTACTGGTCTTGTACTCCAGCTTTTCGGCGATCTCGAGAATGCGATGTTTCGTCTCTTCTTTCACATTCAATGTCGGATCGTCATTTAAGACCCTGGATACTGTCGCCAGGGATACGCCAGCTTCGATTGCGATGTCTTTTAGTGTTGCCATGTTTACCTTTTTTACTTTCCCTGATGTGCGCTTCCATTGTAGAGGAAGCGCTTATCGGGTCACCTGTTTTCAGTAAATAAAGCGCGTTTCTTTGACGCTGTAACGGTAACACAGCGGCTTACGAATGTGATCACGCCTGCATTCTCCATTTTTAGCCTACAGGATTGAGAAAAACTTTTGCTATAGTTTAGTAAAATTTTACTCGAAGGGAGGAAACAATGGAAACCGTGGCTTACGCTGATTTTGCACGTCTGGAAATGCGCGTCGGAAAGATTGTGGAAGTGAAACGCCATGAAAACGCCGACAAGCTGTACATCGTACAGGTTGATGTGGGGGAAAAAACGCTGCAAACCGTGACCAGCCTGGTGCCGTACTACAGCGAAGAAGAGCTGATGGGGAAAACGGTGGTGGTCTTGTGCAATCTGCAAAAAGCGAAAATGCGCGGTGAAACGTCGGAATGCATGCTGTTGTGTGCGGAGACCGATGACGGCAGTGAAAGCGTGCTGTTAACGCCGGAGCGGATGATGCCTGCGGGCGTACGCATCGTATAAAAAGATCGGATGGCGACGTCGTATCGCCATCCGATTTGATACTACGCTTCTTCGACACTTACTCGCATGGCCGCCAGCGCCTTACGCGCCGCTTTGATCACCAGTTCGCACTGTTCAATGGTCAGTGTCAGTGGCGGTTCAATGCGGATCGTTTTGGCGTTATTGAGCGTTCCGGCCACCAGGACGCGCTGGCGGAACATCTCGCTGGCAAAGTTATAGCCGATTTCGTTATCAACAAACTCAATCGCCATCAACATCCCTTTACCACGCGCTTCCTGTACCAGATCGGGATATTCCCGCGCCAGTTGACGGAAACCGTCCAGCAACATATCGCCTTTTTGTTCAGCCTGAGCCGGTAAGTTCTGCTCCAGCAACACATTGATGGTCGCCAGCGCCGCCGCACAGGCCAGCGGGTTGCCGCCAAAGGT
Source organism: Escherichia sp. E3659 (assembly GCF_005781135.1). NCBI lineage: Bacteria > Pseudomonadati > Pseudomonadota > Gammaproteobacteria > Enterobacterales > Enterobacteriaceae > Escherichia > Escherichia sp. E3659. The sequence continues at coordinate 14,023 of NZ_VATQ01000010.1, forward strand.
GGTGGTATGCAGGAACGGGTTGTCGAACAGGACTGAGAACACCTCTTCAGTAGCGATGGTTGCGCCAATCGGCATCACGCCGCCGCCGAGCGCTTTGGCAAGGCAGAGGATATCCGGCTGTACGTTCTCATGCTCGCAGGCGAACATCTTGCCCGTGCGCCCCATGCCCGTTTGTACTTCATCGAGGATCATCAGTGCGCCGAACTCATCGCACAGCTTACGCACGGCGGTGAGATAGCCCGGCGGCGGCAGAATTACGCCACCTTCGCCCTGAATCGGCTCAAGGATCACTGCGGCAACATCGTCACCGGTTTTTTTGCACTCGCTAAGGGCCGTGCGCATGGCTTCGATATTGCCAAACGGCACATGACGGAACCCTGGCAGCAGTGGCATAAACGGTTTGCGGAAGGTCGATTTCGCCGTGGCCGACAGCGCGCCAAGTGATTTACCGTGGAACGCGCCGCTGGTGGCAATAAAAGTAAACTTGCCGCGCGGCGACTGATAAGCCTTCGCCAGCTTCAGCGCTGCTTCAACGGACTCGGTGCCGCTATTACAGAAGAAGCTGTATTTCAGTTTACCTGGCGTTAGCGCAGCAAGGGTTTTCGCCAGCATCGCCCGTAACGGATCGAGCAGCTCCTGGCTGTGAAGCGGTTGTTTCGCAAGTTGATTCTGTACGGCGGAAACCACAACTGGATTACGGTGCCCCACGTTGAAAATTCCAAAACCTCCAAGGCAGTCGATAAACTCCTGTCCCTGGGTGTCGACAAGCGTATTTAAACCTCCCGCTTGCCACTCTACGGCTCCGTAATCCCCGCCGGCGGTAACAGATTTGCGATACTCTAAAAACCCCGGATTGACATGCTCTTTGAAGTATTCAATCACCTCCCGGTTAAGTGCTTTCATCTCCTCATGGTCCAGCGTTCGCTTTTCAATGAGATTCAGGGCGTGGGCGCTGCACGCTAAAGCCGATGCGCTCGAAGGTAACCTGTTCAAAATATGCTCCGGAGGCTCGCGTATCACATGATACCGATTTAAGTATTGCAGGGATTGCGCCACTCCGGCTGCGATCGCGAAAATCGGGATAAACACAAATTACATTATCATTTGCGTAACATTTAATGCTAAATGTTAACTATTGTCGTTATTTTGTACGATTTTATCGGGGGGGAATTTTGCGATCGCTGTGCAAATGCATTCTTTCAGGGCAATAAATGCCGGATTTTTGGGCAAGATAATTAACGTTCTCGGATAATAACAGAATGAAAGTATTTTAAATCAAGGGATTAGGTTTTGTGCTTTAGTTGCAAATTGCGATCTAAATCAAATTAAAGTGCTAAAGATAACCGCGCCGGGGCCGACATAACTTCCGACAAGAAGTTAACAACCATATAACCTGCACAGGACGCGATTATGTCTTCTCATCCGTATGTCACCCAGCAAAATACCCCGCTGGCTGACGATACTACCCTGATGTCCACTACCGATCTGCAAAGCTATATCACCCACGCCAATGATTCTTTCGTGCAAGTGAGCGGCTATACCTTGCAGGAGTTACAGGGCCAGCCGCACAACATGGTGCGTCACCCAGATATGCCAAAAGCGGCGTTTGCGGATATGTGGTACACCCTGAAAAAAGGGGAACCCTGGAGCGGCATCGTGAAAAATCGCCGCAAAAATGGCGACCATTATTGGATACGGGCGAATGCGGTGCCGATGGTGCGCGAGGGCAAAATCAGTGGCTATATGTCGATTCGCTCCCGGGCGACGGATGAAGAAATCGCGGCGGTGGAGCCGCTGTATAAGGCGCTGAACGCTGGACGTACCAATAAACGTATTCATAAAGGCCTGGTGGTGCGTAAAGGCTGGCTGGGTAAACTGCCTTCATTACCGCTTCGCTGGCGAGTGCGTGGAGTGATGACACTGATGTTTATCGTGCTGGCGGCCATGCTCTGGTTTGCCGCTGCCCCGGTGGTGACGTATATCCTCTGTGCGTTAGTGATGTTGTTGGGAAATACCTGTTTTGAATGGCAAATTGTACGTCCGATAGAAAATGTCGCCAGCCAGGCACTGAAGGTGGCGACCGGAGAACGTAATAGTGTTGAGCATTTGAATCGCAGCGATGAGCTGGGGCTGACATTACGCGCGGTAGGGCAGCTTGGCCTGATGTGTCGCTGGTTGATTAATGATGTCTCAAGCCAGGTTTCCAGCGTCAGAAACGGGAGTGAGACGCTGGCAAAAGGCACTGATGAACTGAACGAGCATACTCAGCAGACGGTAGATAATGTCCAGCAAACTGTAGCGACCATGAACCAGATGGCGGCGTCGGTGAAACAGAACTCAGCCACAGCGTCGGCTGCCGATAAACTTTCTATCACCGCCAGTAATGCGGCTGTGCAAGGCGGGGAGGCGATGACCACGGTGATCAAGACGATGGACGATATCGCCGACAGTACCCAGCGCATTGGCACCATTACTTCGCTGATTAACGATATTGCGTTTCAGACCAATATTCTGGCCCTGAATGCGGCGGTGGAAGCGGCGCGAGCCGGCGAACAAGGCAAAGGTTTTGCAGTGGTGGCAGGGGAAGTGCGTCATTTAGCCAGCCGCAGCGCCAATGCTGCCAACGATATTCGCAAGCTGATCGATGCCAGTGCTGATAAGGTGCAATCCGGTTCGCAGCAGGTGCACGCTGCCGGACGGACGATGGACGATATTGTGGCGCAGGTGAAAAATGTCACCCAGTTGATCGCCCAGATTAGCCATTCAACGCTGGAACAGGCCGATGGGCTTTCCAGCCTGACCCGTGCGGTGGATGAGCTTAACCTGATCACGCAGAAAAACGCCGAGTTGGTGGAAGAGAGTGCGCAGGTGTCGGCGATGGTAAAACACCGCGCCAGCCGACTGGAAGACGCGGTGACGGTGCTGCATTAATCGGTATGTCGCATCCGGCGGTTGATACACGATGCCTGATGCGATGCTGGCGCATCTTATCAGGCCTACGGGGTGTGTAGGCGGATAAGGCGTTCACGCCGCATCCGGCAATCGGTGATTAATCCAGTTGCGTAATATCAAACGCGGCGCGGTCGATCACCGCAATGATCTTTTTTATCTGCGCGTCGCTGATGTCGCTCTGATTGACGCGTAAATCCAGCACCGCTTTAAAATTATCCAGTGCTCGCTTCATTTGCGGGTTCTGGCGCAGCGCCGCACCAACGCAACGCGCTTTGATTCGTTCTTCAATCATCTCCACCTGTTCGCGGTTTTCTTCCAGCCACTGCGCGCCTTGTTCGGTCAACGCAATCTGCTTTTTGCCGCCTTCCTCTTCGCGGATGGTAATCAGCGACTGCTCTTGCAGAAAATCCAGCGTCGGGTAGATGACGCCCGGGCTTGGGGTGTAATTCCCCTGGGTCAGATTTTCAATCGCTTTAATCAATTCGTAACCGTGGCTGTCATCGCGCGAGAGAATATCCAGAATCACCAGACGCAATTCACCGTGACCAAAGAAACGTTGCCGACGACCGCCGCCGCGACCGTGGCGACCACCGCAGCATTGACCGTGTTCATGCTGGTGACCGTGTCCGCAGTGCTCGTGTTCTGACTTATCACCTTTGCAGCAGCCCTCATGGCGTGGCTGGCCTTCATGTTTACAACACCCTTCGTGATGATGGCTCATATCAGCCTCCTTTTGCTTAATTAGATATATCTAATTTATATCTGATATGAGAGTTCTTGCAAGTGTAAAAATGATTTTTAAACGCAAATGTACTCAACATCCAGGCCGGATAAGGCGTTCACGCCGCATCCGGCATTGAGCAATGATGCCTGAGAAGAGGCGGTTCGTCTTATCAGACTATAGATATATCAGTTCTACAAATCGCTTGCATTTATCATGATTAGCAATCATTATCATTTGCGAAATTTATTTAGATATATCTGATTACCATCACGAAGGCGATAACAATGAATAACTCCCCCCGCTACCCGCAGCGCGTTCGCAATGATCTGCGCTTCCGTGAACTGACTGTGTTACGCGTTGAGCGCATCAGCGCCGGTTTTCAGCGCATTGTCCTCGGCGGCGAGGCGCTGGACGGCTTTACGTCGCGCGGCTTTGACGATCACAGCAAACTCTTCTTTCCTCAATCTGACGCTCACTTTGTGCCGCCAACGGTAACGGAAGAGGGGATCGTCTGGCCGGAAGGACCACGTCCACCGTCGCGTGACTATACGCCGCTGTATGACGAACTACGCCATGAACTGGCGATCGATTTCTTTATTCACGAAGGCGGCGTTGCCAGCAGCTGGGCAATGCAGGCGCAACCGGGCGATAAACTCACGGTGGCAGGTCCGCGCGGTTCGCTGGTGGTGCCAGAGGATTACGCGTATCAGCTGTATGTTTGCGATGAATCCGGGATGCCCGCACTGCGCCGCCGCCTGGAAACGTTGAGCAAACTTGCCGTTAAACCGCAAGTTACCGCGCTGGTCAGCGTGCGGGATAACGCCTGTCAGGATTATCTCGCGCACCTTGATGGTTTTAATATCGAATGGTTGGCGCATGATGAGCAGGCGGTAGATGCGCGTCTGGCGCAGATGCAAATCCCTGCCGATGATTACTTCATCTGGATAACCGGCGAAGGGAAGGTGGTGAAGAATTTAAGCCGTCGCTTTGAAGCGGAACAGTATGACCCTCAACAGGTACGTGCAGCGGCTTACTGGCACGCGAAGTAATTGCTTTCCATATCAAAAAAGCAAAAAGGCTGACGATTTCTCGTCAGCCTTTACTGTATCTGGTGGCCCCTGCTGGACTTGAACCAGCGACCAAGCGATTATGAGTCGCCTGCTCTAACCACTGAGCTAAGGGGCCATGGTAGCGGATTATAAAGTAACTCTGTGTCGCAATCCAGCCATTACCGCGCACCTGCTGTTTTTATAAACAATGTATTTTCAATTCGTTATACTTTCCCCAGGTTGTGTTGTTCAGGGGTTAATATGGTTGAAGATATTATTGCACCAGGGTTGCGCGTGGTGTTTTGCGGCATCAATCCGGGGCTTTCATCTGCGGATACTGGCTTTCCTTTTGCCCATCCGGCGAACCGTTTCTGGAAGGTGATTTATCAGGCCGGGTTTACTGACAGACAGTTGAAGCCGCAGGAGGCGCAGCATTTGCTGGATTATCGTTGTGGAGTGACCAAACTGGTTGACCGTCCAACGGTGCAAGCCAATGAAGTGTCAAAGCAGGAGCTGCACGCAGGCGGGCGTAAGCTGATTGAAAAAATTGAAGATTATCAGCCTCAGGCGTTGGCGATTTTGGGTAAACAGGCCTATGAGCAGGGATTCAGCCAGCGCGGCGCACAGTGGGGGAAACAAACGCTCACTATTGGTTCGACGCAGATCTGGGTGCTGCCAAATCCCAGCGGTTTAAGTCGAGTTTCTCTGGAAAAGCTGGTGGAGGCGTATCGCGAGCTGGACCAGGCACTGGTGGTGCGTGGGCGATAAAAAACGCCACCGAAAAGGTGGCGTTTGTGCAAAGGGACAAGTGCCGGATGCGGCGTAAACGCCTTATCCGGCTACCGATTAATCGTCCAGGAAGCTACGCAGTACTTCAGAACGGCTCGGGTGACGCAGTTTGCGCAGCGCCTTCGCTTCGATCTGACGGATACGTTCGCGGGTAACGTCGAACTGTTTACCCACTTCTTCCAGCGTGTGGTCGGTGTTCATATCGATACCGAAACGCATACGCAGAACTTTCGCTTCACGCGCGGTCAGGCCAGCCAGCACGTCGTGCGTTGCCGCACGCAGGCTTTCGGTGGTCGCAGAATCCAGCGGCAGCTCGAGGGTGGTATCCTCGATGAAATCCCCCAGATGCGAATCTTCATCATCACCGATCGGCGTTTCCATGGAGATTGGCTCTTTGGCGATCTTCAGCACTTTGCGGATCTTGTCTTCCGGCATCAGCATACGTTCAGCCAGTTCTTCCGGCGTCGGTTCACGGCCCATCTCTTGCAGCATCTGGCGAGAAATACGGTTGAGCTTGTTGATAGTCTCAATCATATGCACCGGAATACGGATGGTGCGCGCCTGATCCGCGATAGAACGGGTGATCGCCTGACGGATCCACCAGGTTGCGTAGGTGGAGAACTTGTAACCACGGCGGTATTCGAATTTATCTACCGCTTTCATCAGACCGATGTTGCCTTCCTGAATCAGGTCAAGGAACTGCAAGCCACGGTTGGTGTATTTCTTGGCGATAGAAATAACCAGACGTAAGTTCGCTTCAACCATCTCTTTCTTCGCACGGCGGGCTTTCGCTTCACCGATGGACATGCGACGGTTGATATCTTTAACCTGCTCGATGGTCAGGCCGGTTTCTTCTTCAATCTGCTGCAGTTTCTGCAGGGCGCGATGCACTTCTTCAGAGACATCGTGCAGTTTTTCCGACCACGGCTTGTTCATCGCAATTGCCGCATTGAACCAGGTATCGCTGGTTTCATTGCCGGTAAACAGGGTGATGAAGTTTTTCTTCGGCATTTTGCACTGCTCAACGCAGAGCTTCATGATCAGACGCTCTTGCGTACGAACGCGGTCCATCATGACGCGCATGCTGTTGACCAGATAGTCAAACTGCTTCGGCACCAGGCGGAACTGTTTGAATACTTCAGACAGTTTCAGGATCTCTTCCTGAGCGGCAGCGTGACTGCGACCTTTCGCTTTGATGGTGTCACGCGTTACAACGTACTGAGCGCGCAGTTCCGCAAATTTTTCACGAGCCAGTTCCGGGTCGATGCTGTTGTCATCGTCGGCGGTATCGTCGTCACCATCTTCTTCGTCTTCATCTTCGTCATCGTCCAGATCTTCCTGGGAAAGCTCAGAGCCGACGTGAGTGGCGGTTGGTGCCAGATCTTCTTCTGCGTTCGGGTCAACAAAGCCGGTGATCAGATCGGACAGACGCGCTTCTTCTGCTTCCACACGATCGTACTGTTCCAGCAGATAGGTGATCGCTTCCGGGTATTCAGCAACGGAGCATTGAACCTGGTTGATCCCGTCTTCAATACGTTTAGCGATGTCAATTTCGCCTTCGCGGGTCAACAGTTCAACGGTGCCCATTTCACGCATGTACATGCGTACCGGGTCAGTCGTGCGCCCGATTTCAGATTCCACGCTGGAAAGCACCTGCGCGGCGGCTTCGGCAGCATCTTCGTCCGCGGTGTTTTCAGCCAGCATCAGATCATCGGCATCCGGTGCTTCTTCCATCACCTGAATGCCCATGTCGTTGATCATTTGGATGATGTCTTCGATCTGATCTGAATCGACGATATCTTCCGGCAGATGGTCATTGACCTCGGCATAGGTCAGATAGCCTTGCTCCTTACCACGGGTGACAAGAAGTTTCAGCTGTGACTGCGGGTTTTGCTCCATAAGACGGTATCCACACTTATTTCATGAGGTTGGTGTTGGGCGATTGACCCGATGTCCTTCAGGTGTTAACGCTGAAATCCAACGGCTGTTTACCGCCAACGATAATTACGAGGGCGTACTTATATATTTGCCGCTGCCTCTCAGTGCGGCTGTCGGGGGGCTTCCCGATCGCTATTCGGCACTTAAGCCGTTAAATTTTGCTTTTTTCTAGGGCTTGTCTGATTTCCCAGAATTCCCTGCGTTCTTCAGTGCTTAAACCATTTGTGCGATCGAGGGCTATCAACTCTTCCAGTCGCATTCTAAGCATTGAATCAAAAATCGTATTTAAGGTGTCAGTGAACGTTTTTTCCACGTTCTCATCTTTTATATCGTTCCATACTGACAGCTTTTCAAGTGTTGAGTACTCACTTGAACCACGATAATTCTCTAATAACTGTCCTGTGGTTAGACCCGGTTCTGTGATACAGATATTGACCAGTTCAGCAAATAAATCCAGTCCAGGCAGTTTTGTTTGGCTCAAACCTTGCAAAGGAGGAACGAGCGGTGCCAGGCCAGGGTTTTGAATCAATAACCCTATCAGTATACGCATAGGTGTCCGTTTTATCAGTTGAACTGGACGCACTACACTATTTTCTGCCTGTTTTGGCACTAATCGATCAAGCTGGGCATCATCAAAAATACCTAATTTCAGCCCTAACATCTGACGCAACTGGATCCTGTGAGCATCACCCGGCACCTGGTTGATTAACGGGAGCGCCAGCGCTGCTAACTTTGTACTGCCATCAGGTGAAGACAAATCCACCTGAGGTAACAAGTTATTAAATAAAAACATGGATAGCGGTTGGGCTTGTTCCATCCGGGCTTCAAAAGCCTCTTTACCCTCTTTACGTACCAACGTATCCGGGTCTTCGCCATCAGGCAAAAACATAAAACGTAACTGGCGGCCATCAGCCATATAGGGCATCGCGGTTTCCAGCGCTCGCCACGCCGCATCACGACCAGCCCGGTCACCGTCGTAACAGCAAATAACGTTGTTTGTGGCGCGGAAAAGCATATGGATATGATCCGCAGTGGTTGACGTACCCAGCGACGCAACGGCGTAATTAATGCCGTATTGCGCCAGCGCCACCACGTCCATATAGCCTTCGACCACAAGCAGACGATTGGGTTCAGCGTTATCCTGCTGCGCTTCATAAAGACCGTAAAGCTGGCGGCCTTTATGGAAAATGTCCGTTTCCGGCGAGTTCAGGTATTTAGGGGTATCGTTGCCCAGCACGCGCCCGCCAAAACCAATCACCCGACCGCGTTTATCGCGAATAGGGAACATCACCCGCTCGCGGAAACGATCGTAACTGCGACCCTGATCGTTAGTGACCAACATGCCCGCATCAATCAATGACTGACGATTTTCTGGATTGCCACCAAACCGCTTCAGGACGTTGTCCCAGCCGGGGGGCGCAAAACCAATCGCAAAGCGGGCGATAACCTCGTGGCTTAATCCGCGTTTTTCCAGATACTGGCGCGCAGACGTGGCAACAGGTTGCTGTAAAGATTGTTGGTAAAACGTATTCAGACCGTCCATCAACTGATAAAGCGTTTGCCGCTGATGGCGCTCGATCTGGCTGGGGCCGCTGCCTGCTTCAAATGGCACTTCAAGATTGTGCATTGCCGCCAGCTCTTCGACCGTTTCGACGAACTCGAGTTTGTCGTAGTTCATCAGGAAGTCGATCGCGTTGCCGTGCGCGCCACATCCAAAGCAGTGGTAAAACTGTTTCTCACCGTTAACGGTGAATGACGGGGTTTTCTCGTTGTGGAATGGACAACACGCGTGAAAATTCTTGCCCTGCTTTTTCAGCTTCACACGGGCATCGATCAGATCGACGATGTCGGTGCGTGCCAGCAGATCATTAATGAATACGCGTGGGATTCGTCCAGCCATAGGCCCCGATTTTTAGCAATTCATAAACGAAAATAAGCCGCGCATTCCTTTCGGAAGCACGGCCTTACAACTACAACTCGGTCTGATCGGAGAGCAACGCTCTCGGGGAATTAGTACAGACGAGTGCGGCGTGCGTTTTCGCGAGCCAGTTTCTTCGCGTGACGTTTCACTGCAGAAGCTTTAGCGCGCTTACGTTCGGTAGTCGGTTTTTCATAGAACTCACGACGACGAACTTCCGCCAGAACACCTGCTTTTTCGCAGGAACGCTTGAAGCGACGCAGAGCTACGTCGAACGGCTCGTTTTCACGTACTTTAATTACCGGCATGTGCCTCTCACCTTTGATTAATTCGGTTTGCCGCTGGCATCAACGCCAGCTTATTTCAAAATGGTGCGGAATTTTACTGCAATTGCTGCTGCTTTGTAAAGCACCGCGGCCTCTTTTGAAAGGGACTTTTATAAGGGTGGGGAGTATACACGAGGCTTTATCCAGGGGCGAACAAAGTTTTACATCAACCCGCATTGGTCCTACACTGCGCGGTAATAAAGCGAGGTAAAACAAGTCATGCGTGTACTGGGTATTGAAACTTCCTGCGATGAAACTGGCATCGCCATTTACGACGATGAAAAAGGTTTGTTAGCCAACCAATTGTATAGTCAGGTGAAATTGCACGCTGACTACGGCGGTGTAGTGCCTGAACTGGCTTCCCGCGATCACGTGCGTAAAACCGTACCGTTGATCCAGGCGGCGCTGAAGGAGTCTGGTTTAACGGCAAAAGACATTGACGCTGTGGCCTATACCGCAGGCCCTGGATTAGTCGGCGCGCTGCTGGTTGGCGCGACCGTGGGGCGTTCTCTGGCGTTTGCCTGGGACGTTCCGGCGATCCCGGTACACCATATGGAAGGGCATCTGTTAGCGCCGATGCTGGAAGATAACCCGCCAGAATTTCCGTTTGTCGCGCTGCTGGTTTCCGGCGGTCATACGCAGTTAATCAGCGTGACTGGCATTGGGCAGTACGAGCTGCTCGGCGAGTCTATTGATGATGCCGCCGGTGAAGCGTTTGATAAAACCGCGAAGCTGCTGGGGCTGGATTATCCTGGCGGACCGTTACTGTCGAAAATGGCGGCTCAGGGTACTGCCGGGCGCTTTGTTTTCCCGCGTCCGATGACCGACCGTCCGGGGCTGGATTTCAGCTTCTCTGGCTTGAAAACCTTCGCGGCAAATACCATTCGTGACAACGGCACCGACGACCAGACGCGTGCTGATATCGCCCGCGCTTTTGAAGATGCGGTGGTCGATACGCTGATGATTAAGTGTAAGCGAGCACTGGATCAGACGGGCTTTAAGCGACTGGTCATGGCGGGCGGCGTGAGTGCTAACCGCACGCTGCGGGCGAAACTGGCGGAAATGATGAAAAAGCGTCGCGGTGAAGTGTTCTACGCGCGTCCGGAATTTTGTACTGATAACGGCGCGATGATCGCCTATGCCGGAATGGTGCGGTTTAAAGCAGGCGCGACGGCGGATCTCGGCGTGAGCGTGCGTCCGCGCTGGCCGCTGGCGGAGTTACCGGCTGCGTAAAACTATTGGGTGCCGGAGAGCAATTTCCGGCACCGTCCTCACTTAAAGCAACACCACGGGCATCCACAGTAAGCCGGTAATCACCAGCAACACGAGGAATATCAGCCCAAAAATCGCCCCCAGTCGCCAGTAATCCACCGTTGGCAGATAACCACTACCGTAGTAAATCGGACTGGGTCCGGTGGCGTATGGTGTAAGAATGCTCCCCAGACCAATTGCCGCGCCAACCATCAGGCAGAACACCGGCAGCGGGATTTCCGGCATCGCCAGCGCGGCGGCAATCATCATCGGTGCGAGAGCGGAGGTATACGCCGTGGCGCTGGCAAAAAAATAGCGCAGCAGATAAAACACCACAATCAATGCCACCATCACCATCGTCGGCGAATAACCACTTAAGCTGCCTGCTAACAGTTTGCCAAACCAGCTAATAAAACCGGTGTTGTTGAGTCCGGTAGCGAGGGTGATAAGCGAGGCCAGCCAGAAGAAAACGTTCCACGCCGCTTTATTACTGACAATATCGTCCCAGCAGATAATGCGCAGAAGCAGCATCAGTGCTACCACGCTGTAACCGACCATCGCAGCATCAATATAATCACCGCCGAAAATCCACAGCACCAGCGCGCCTACCATCAGCCCCAACATCCGTTTTTCACGCGAACAGAGCGGGCCCATTGCCTGCAGTTCCGTCTCTGCCCAGCGCGGCACCTGATCGCCAGACTTCAGTACCGGCGGGTACAGCACGTAAGCCAGCCAGGGAACCAGCAGAACCAGTAAAATACTGAGCGGCAACATCCCGAGGAACCAATCGCCCCAACTCAGCGTGGCGTGAGATGCGCTTTTCATCAGTCCAATTAACAGCAAGTTAGGTGCCATCGCCGTCAGGAAAATGGCGCTGGTCACGCAGTCGGCAACAATCCCCATCCACATGATGTACGAGCCAATGCTGCGCGAGCTGCTGTCGTTTGGTTGTGATTGATAGAGCGGTGGCAGGTTACGGATGATGGGATAGATAATCCCCGCACCACGCGCCGAGTTGGACGGTGTGACAGGTGCCAGGATCAGCTCGGAGAACATCACCGCATAGCCGAGAAACAGCGTGCGATGCCCCATCTTTTTCACCAGAATCAGCGCGATGCGACGTCCAAGACCGGTTTTTTCATAGCCAGTGCCAAACATAAAGGCGGCGAAAATCAGCCAGATAACCGAATTAGAAAAACCGGAAACCGCCCAGGAGAGGGATTTGGCGGTGAACTTAAAACCTGGCTGGGCGAGCTGCTCCGGGCTAAACAGAAGCCAGGGAGATAGAATGGCGATGATGGAGATACCCACCATCGCCACCACGGCACCCGGCACGGGTTCGAGGATTAGCCCAACGATCACGCCAGTAAAAACGGCAAAGTAGAGCCAGGTATGACTCTCCAGCCCTGCGGGAACCGGAATTAGAGCAATAATGGCGATGACCGCCAGCGGCGCAAGGTATCGCCACCATTCAGTGGAAGGTTTCATCGTGTTATGCCTGCGAAAAAGGAGAGGGGGTGAGCCTCTCCGGGAGGGTTATTTGATGTAATGGACGTGCTCGCAAATCTCTTCCACGATGGGATCGCGGCGTTCGGCGAACAGCTTTTTGTTTTCGGCTATCAGGTTGTTGCCGTGGGTATCAATAGAGACAATCAGCGGGCCGAACTCTTTGACCCGGCAGACCCACAGCGACTCCGGCATCCCGAGCTCTGTCCAGTGCACTTCTTCAATCTCTTCCACCTGGGTTGCCGCCAGTACCGCGCAGCCAGCCGGGAAAATCACATGTAACGCCTTGAATTTCTGGCAGCCTTCTTCGGTCAGCGGCCCCATTCCACCTTTGCCAACCACCAGTTTCACGCCGGTCTGCTCGATAAATTCACGTTCAAAACTTTCCATACGCATACTGGTTGTCGGGCCGACGGAAACCATCTCCCATTTGTCGCCGTTTTTGCGCACGATGGGGCCAGCGTGGAAAATCGCTTTGCCGTTGAGATCGTAAGGGATCGGACGTTTGAGTTCGATCAAGCGGCGGTGACAAACGTCACGGCAGGTCACCAGCGTACCGGTCAGGTAGATCACATCGCCGACGCGAATATCTTGCAGATCTTCAGCTTTGATCGGGGTTGTCAGGATCTTTTTCATAACGCGCTCCGGGTGTGAGACAGATTTTCAAAGGTGAGATCGGCATGAACCAGCAGTGTGCCGCGACGATGCGCCCAGCAGCCTGTAGAAACAGCAACGCCGATGGTTGACGGATGGCGGGCGGCAGATTCGATATGTACGCCCATCACTGAACTGTTGCCAGTCAGCCCCTGTGGACCAATCCCCAGACGGTTAAGTCCTTCCTCCAGGCGTAGCTCCAGCTCTGCCGCTTTTGGATTGGGATGGCGGCTGCCAATCGGGCGCAAAATGGCTTTACGCGAGAGCACCGCGGCGGTTTCCACCGAGGTGGCGATGCCCACGCCCACCAGTACCGGTGGACAGGCGTTTACGGCGAGGGTGGAGATATTTTCGAAGACGAATTTCACCACGCCTTCGTAGCCTTCTGACGGCATTAACACTTTCGAGCGGCCAGGCAGTGTGCAGCCGCCGCCTGCCATGTAAACTTCGATTTCCGCATCGTCGCCGTCGGGAATGATGTCCCAGGTAACCCACGGTACGCCGCTGCCGGTATTTTTGCCGGTGTTCACTTCGTCAAAAATTTCCACCGCGTTGTGGCGCAGTGGCGCTTTGACGGTTGCTTCTTCCACAGCTTGCTTAAGAATGCTTTGCAGCTCGCCAAGCAGCGGGAAGCGGGAACCGACTTTAACGAAGAACATAATCTCCCCGGTGTCCTGACAGGCAGGACGATTCAGGTCGATCGCTTTTTGCATGTTGTCGAACATCGTGTGGTAGATGATTTTTCCCATCGACGACGTTTCGGCATCCTTTAGCTGTTTTAGTTTGTCCACCACGTCATCGGGCATTCGGGTAGAAATCATGGCGGTAAAGTTAGCGACAATATCCGTCAACTTATTCACTGCCTGTTGCTTATTACATTCGCTCATCATGGCAACTCCAGTTTATGTATTTGTCTGGAAAAATTCACCGCCACAAACTACCACTAAAAATGTGGTTTTATATTTTTTGCCGCCGTGAATATGTAATTAACAGTTCGTTAATCAACACGAAAATAAGAACGAATATTGCGCCAGAGCAGGGAATGGCAATGTTTTGCGAAATACACTGCGTTTATCAAAACTGCGGATATTTAACGATGCTAAATAGCTGGCCTTTAGCCAAAGACTTGCAGGTACTGGTGGAAATCGTCCATAGCGGGAGTTTTAGCGCCGCTGCGGCAACGCTTAGGCAAACGCCTGCATTTGTCACCAAGCGGATCCAAATCCTTGAAAATACGTTGGCAACCACACTGCTGAACCGCTCCGCTCGCGGCGTGGCGCTAACTGAAAGTGGCCAACGTTGTTACGAACATGCGCTGGAAATCCTCACCCAATATCAGCGACTGGTCGATGACGTCACGCAAATCAAAACGCGCCCGGAGGGGATGATCCGCATTGGTTGCAGCTTTGGCTTTGGGCGCAGTTATATTGCGCCAGCCATTACCGAACTGATGCGCAATTATCCTGAGTTACAGGTGCATTTTGAATTGTTCGATCGGCAAATTGATTTAGTGCAGGATAATATTGATCTGGATATTCGTATTAATGACGAAATTCCTGATTATTATATTGCGCATCTTTTGACAAAAAATAAAAGAATATTATGCGCAGCACCTGAGTATCTGCAAAAATATCCGCAGCCACAATCCTTACAGGAATTAAGTCGTCATGACTGTCTGGTGACCAAAGAGCGCGATATGACCCACGGAATATGGGAGTTGGGGAACGGTCAGGAGAAAAAATCGGTGAAGGTAAGCGGGCATCTTTCCTCCAATAGCGGCGAGATTGTGCTGCAATGGGCGCTGGAGGGCAAAGGGATTATGCTGCGTTCCGAGTGGGATGTGTTGCCGTTTCTGGAGAGTGGTAAACTGGTGCGAGTATTGCCGGAGTATGCACAGAGCGCCAATATCTGGGCTGTTTACCGGGAGCCGCTCTATCGCAGCATGAAATTACGTGTCTGCGTGGAATTTCTGGCGGCATGGTGCCAGCAACGGCTGGGCAAGCCCGACGAAGGCTATCAGGTTATGTAGACTCGCGAGAAATCACTCGGGATCCTTTTCGCGCTTTCTTTTGAATTTCGTCCAGATTTTTGTCTCCTGGTGACGCCACAGACGCTGGATGTTGTCATGATGACGCAGCAGGATCAGGCAAGAGAGCATCGAAACCGGAAAGGTGAATTGTGGCTTGAACCACCAGACATAAAACGGAGCAATCAGCGCGCTGACAATCGCCCCCAGCGACGAATATCCACTCAATAGCACGGTAAGCAGCCAGGTCCCCGCCATCACGCCCGTTAAATCCCAGCCGATCGGAGCAATAGCGCCAAAAGCGGTGGCAACGCCTTTTCCCCCTTTAAAACCGAAGAAAACGGGCCAGATGTGTCCAAGACAGGCGGCAATCGCAATTAATCCCAGCCAAAATGGGCTGACGCCTAATTCATATGCTCCCCAGACAGGCAACATACCTTTTAGGACGTCAAAGATCAGCACTGCTACGGCTGCCCCTTTGCCACCCATGCGTAAAACGTTGGTCGCGCCAGGATTACCGGAGCCGCTGGTTCGCGGGTCGGGCAAGCCACAAAGGCGGCAAACCAGAATGGCACTGGAAATGGAGCCGCAGAGGTACGCGATGAGGATCATTCCAGGCGCGATTGCACTCATAAGCTGTTCCGTTTTGAAAATTCGTGTTCAACGATGAATCTGTGGATAATACGCACATTTCGCCGGAAGTGGTATCCGGTTAGCCAAAAAGCAGGCAGGACGTGATGGATATTGTATTTATAGAGCAACTTTCGGTAATCACCACTATTGGTGTTTACGACTGGGAACAGACCATCGAACAGAAGCTGGTGTTCGATATCGAAATGGCGTGGGATAACCGTAAAGCGGCGAAAAGTGATGATGTGGCGGATTGCCTCAGTTACGCAGACATTGTAGAAACGGTAGTCAGCCACGTCGAGGGGGCGCGTTTTGCACTGGTGGAACGCGTGGCGGAAGAAGTGGCAGAACTGCTGTTAACTCGCTTTAATTCGCCGTGGGTTCGCATCAAACTTAGCAAGCCAGGCGCAGTGGCGCGAGCGGCGAATGTCGGCGTCATCATTGAGCGTGGCAATAATCTGAAAGAAAATAATTAATTTTACAGCTGTTAAACCAAACGGTTATAACCTGGTCATACTGCAGTAGTTCGGACAAGCGGTACATTTTAATAATTTAGGGGTTTATTGATGAGCGATATGCACTCGCTGCTGATAGCGGCAATATTGGGTGTGGTCGAAGGATTGACAGAATTTCTGCCGGTATCCAGCACGGGCCATATGATTATTGTCGGTCACTTGTTGGGGTTTGAGGGCGACACGGCGAAAACCTTTGAAGTCGTGATCCAGTTAGGATCAATTCTGGCGGTAGTAGTGATGTTCTGGCGGCGTCTGTTTGGTCTGATTGGCATTCACTTTGGACGCCCGTTGCAGCACGAAGGAGAAAGCAAAGGTCGTTTAACGCTGATCCACATTTTGCTGGGGATGATCCCTGCGGTGGTGCTGGGACTGCTGTTCCACGACATGATTAAATCATTGTTTAACCCGATAAATGTCATGTATGCGCTGGTTGTCGGCGGTTTGTTGCTGATTGCCGCCGAATGCCTGAAGCCGAAAGAGCCGCGTGCGCCGGGTCTGGATGATATGACCTATCGCCAGGCGTTTATGATTGGCTGCTTCCAGTGTCTGGCGCTGTGGCCAGGATTCTCTCGCTCCGGGGCGACCATTTCAGGTGGGATGCTGATGGGGGTGAGCCGTTACGCGGCTTCTGAGTTCTCGTTCCTGCTGGCGGTGCCGATGATGATGGGCGCAACGGCGCTTGATCTCTACAAAAGCTGGGGCTTCCTGACAACCGGCGATATCCCGATGTTTGCCGTTGGGTTTATCACTGCCTTCGTAGTGGCGCTGATAGCGATTAAAACCTTCCTGCAATTAATTAAGCGGATTTCGTTTATCCCATTCGCCATTTATCGCTTTATTGTGGCGGCTGCGGTGTACGTCGTATTCTTTTGATGTGAAGAATAGTGTCGGATGCCTGGAATTGTCCACGATTGCGTAGGCCGGATAAGGCGTTCACGCCGCATCCGGCAATCAACGCCTGATGCGACGCTCGCGCGTCTTATCAGGCCTACAACCGTCGTTGACATGTAGCCGGATAAGGCGTTCACGTCGCATCTGGCAAAATGCCCAACACTCACTCAGGCTTTGGGCAACGTTGTTCCTTCCAGCAAGCTACCGCTGCAATCCGGCGGCGAGTCAGCTCTTCGCGAATCTCTACACCTTTAAATCCTGCTTCAACGACGGCTTTTGTCGGCACTGACTGCGCCACTTCCCAGGCTTCGCGCAACCAGCGGCCTTGCGGGTAGTCCGCCGATTCAAAACCGGTTCTGCCGCGCACGTCAGCTTCGCTGGTCAGCGCCAGTTGCTCAACACGCTGCGGTTTACGCCAGGCATCAATGGAATCAAATAATTTAACGATGGTTTTCGGGTTCAGCATCGGGAAGGTGTGAATGAGATCGTGAAACTCCGCCACCAGTTTGGCTAAATCGCGAATTTCATTTGGCACGCGCAGACGCTGGCATAGTTGTTCCACCAACTTAACACCTGCCGGGCCATGTCCATGATGACGTGGCCAAAGCTCTGGCGGCGTCAGTCCTTTACCGAGATCGTGGCATAACGTCGCGAAACGCACATCGACCTGCGGACTTAGCATCGCCGCCATGGAGAGCGTCATTAAGGTATGAATCCCGGTGTCGATTTCCGGATGCCACTTGGCGGGGGCCGGAACGCCGAACAGGGCGTCAATTTCCGGGAATAAAACGCGCAGTGCGCCGCAATCGCGCAGCACCTGGAAAAACACTTGTGGATTGCGGGTGGTGAGGGCGCTTTCCGTCTCTTTCCACACTCGTTCAGGCGTCAGGTGTTCCAGTTCGCCCGCGTGAGTCATCTCGCGCATCAGCGCCAGGGTTTCATCAGCAATACGAAAACCGAGGTGGGCATAACGCGCAGCAAAACGCGCCACGCGCAGCACGCGTAGCGGATCCTCGCCAAAAGCGGGGGAAACATGGCGTAACAGACGGTTTTGCAGATCGCCCAGACCGTTGTACGGGTCGATAATCTCGCCGTCATCGTCCTGGGCCAGCGCATTAATGGTCAGATCGCGACGCTTAAGATCATCTTCCAGCGTGACATCCGGTGCGGCATAGCAGGTAAAACCGGTGTAACCGGAACCGGATTTCCGTTCGGTACGTGCCAGCGCATACTCTTCATGCGTTTGCGGATGCAGAAAAACAGGAAAATCGCGGCCTACCTGCTGGTAGCCCGCGTCGAGCATCTCCTGTGGCGTGCTGCCGACAACCACCCAATCTCTGTCTTTGACCGGTAGCCCTAACAATGCATCCCGTACCGCACCACCGACCAGATAAATCTTCACGCCATCTTCCCTTCGTCAAATACACAATTCCTAATAATAAGACAGTGCAACGAAGAAGGCGATTTAGTTCATCCAGCGATCTTTGCGTTTGCGCGTTGGGATCAGGTGCGGTAATACCAGTCCGAGCAGCAAGCCAAGCCCCAGCACGCCGCCGCCATACATAAACCATTGCATGATGATGGTGCGCTGTTTGTCATCTAGCTGCACGCTGGCGGCATCGACCTTTTTCTGTGCGACAATCAGTTCGTTTTTCAGCTTCTGATTTTCTTCTTTTAACCCGTTGATCACGCTGTCACTTTGCGCCACTTTTTGCTGCATTTCTGCAGTGCGCTGATTCCAGGTGTTATCAATATTGGTGAGCTTATCGGTCAGCGTTTTGACCTGATTTTCCAGCACCGGTACACGAGTGCGCAGGCTTGGCTCGGTATTAAGTTCTTTTAACGGGATCCAGGCGGTACGGCCGGAGCTGTCTTTCACCTGGGCATAATTGGTGTTGGCGTCAGTTTGTAATAAGGTTACTTCCTCGCCCGCGTTAACTGTGCCCACGAGGCGATAATTATCCCCCGGACCGCTGCGGACCCAGGTGTTCAGTTCGTCAGAAACATAGCGCTTTTCTTCGGCGTGCGAGACGGCAGTGGCGCTAAGTGCAAGTATAGTTAATCCGATCAGGCGTAATTTTGGCATCAGGCTGTCGTTATTGTCTGGGAAAAGTGGAACGATAGTAGTGGCATCAGTGTCGCTACGCAAAGCATTCGCTATCAATCGGAATCCTCTGTGTCAGGTCTTGCCACAGCTTCAATCTTTTACGCCCGTCAAATTGCCCGTTGCATGGCAATTTGGCGCAAAATACTATCTACTGACAAAAAAGATCGCATTAAGTTCGCCGTTCATCGTCACTAATGTGACATAACCGGATAAGTAAAGGCCATGGCTCAGGAAATCGAATTAAAGTTTATTGTTAATCACAGTGCCGTTGAGGCGTTGCGTGACCATCTCAATACGCTGGGCGGCGAGCACCATGACCCCGTGCAGTTGCTGAATATTTACTACGAAACGCCGGATAACTGGCTGCGTGGGCACGATATGGGCTTGCGTATTCGTGGCGAAAATGGTCGCTATGAAATGACGATGAAAGTCGCCGGGCGAGTGACTGGCGGCTTACACCAGCGCCCGGAATATAACGTGGCGTTGAGCGAACCGACGCTCGACCTGGCGCAGTTACCGACAGAAGTCTGGCCGAACGGTGAGTTACCTGCCGATCTCGCTTCCCGCGTACAACCGCTGTTCAGCACCGATTTTTATCGCGAAAAATGGCTGGTGGAGATCGATGGCAGTCAGATTGAAATCGCCCTCGATCAGGGCGAGGTGAAAGCCGGAGAATTTGCTGAACCTATCTGCGAGCTGGAACTGGAACTACTTCGCGGCGAAACGCGCGCGGTGCTGAAACTGGCAAACCAACTGGTATCGCAAACTGGTTTACGCCAGGGCAGCCTGAGCAAGGCGGCGCGTGGCTATCATCTGGCGCAGGGAAATCCCGCGCGTGAAATCAAACCCACCACCATTTTGCATGTTGCGGCAAAAGCCGATGTGGAACAGGGGCTGGAAGCGGCGCTCGAGCTGGCGTTAGCACAATGGCAGTACCATGAAGAGTTGTGGATACGCGGCAACGAGGCGGCGAAAGAGCAGGTGCTGGCAGCAATCGGCCTGGTTCGCCATACTCTGATGCTGTTCGGCGGTATCGTGCCGCGTAAAGCGAGCACTCACTTACGTGATCTGCTTACTCAATGCGAGGCGACCATTGCTTCTGCGGTTTCTGCCGTGACGGCGGTCTATTCTACCGAAACGGCAATGGCGAAACTGGCGTTGACCGAATGGCTGGTAAGCAAAGCCTGGCAGCCGTTTTTAGATGCCAAAGCGCAGGGCAAAATCAGCGATTCCTTCAAACGCTTTGCCGATATCCATCTTTCCCGCCATGCCGCTGAACTGAAAAGCGTTTTTTGCCAGCCGCTGGGCGATCGCTACCGTGACCAGTTGCCACGCCTGACACGTGACATTGACTCAATACTGTTGCTGGCGGGTTACTACGATCCTGTTGTCGCGCAAGCCTGGCTGGAGAACTGGCAGGGGCTGCATCACGCTATTGCGACCGGGCAACGCATTGAAATTGAACATTTCCGTAATGAGGCAAACAATCAGGAACCGTTCTGGTTGCACAGCGGAAAACGTTAATCAGGCAAGGATAAAATCGCTTATGAAGCCGCTCTCTTCACCGTTACAGCAGTACTGGCAGACCGTTGTTGAGCGGCTGCCAGCGCCTTTAGCCGAGGAATTACTTAGCGCACAGGCGAAGTCAGTACTTACTTTTAGTGATTTTGTGCAGGATAGCGTAATTGCGCATCCAGAGTGGCTGACGGAGTTGGAAAGCGAGCCGCCACAAGCCGATGAGTGGCAGTATTACGGCGAGTGGTTACAGGAGGCGCTCAGTAACGTGAGTGACGAGGCTGGGTTAATGCGTGAACTGCGGCTGTTCCGGCGGCGCATTATGGTACGTATCGCCTGGGCGCAAACGCTGGCGCTGGTTACTGAAGAGAGCATATTGCAGCAGCTCAGCCATCTCGCTGAGACGCTGATTGTCGCGGCGCGTGACTGGTTGTATGACGCATGCTGCCGCGAGTGGGGAACGCCGTGTAATGCGCAGGGCGAAGCGCAACCGCTGCTGATTTTAGGCATGGGTAAGCTGGGCGGCGGGGAACTGAATTTCTCCTCAGATATCGATCTGATTTTTGCCTGGCCGGAACATGGTTGTACGCAGGGCGGACGCCGGGAACTGGACAACGCTCAGTTCTTTACCCGCATGGGGCAACGGTTGATTAAAGTGCTGGATCAACCAACGCAAGATGGCTTTGTCTATCGCGTAGATATGCGGCTGCGTCCGTTTGGCGAAAGTGGCCCGCTGGTGCTGAGCTTTGCAGCGCTGGAAGATTATTACCAGGAGCAGGGGCGTGACTGGGAGCGTTACGCGATGGTCAAGGCGCGGATTATGGGCGATAGCGACGGCATTTATGCTAACGAATTGCGTTCGATGCTGCGCCCGTTTGTTTTTCGTCGTTACATCGATTTCAGTGTGATTCAGTCTCTGCGCAACATGAAAGGGATGATTGCCCGTGAAGTGCGTCGCCGCGGTTTGACCGACAACATCAAACTGGGCGCGGGCGGTATTCGCGAAATTGAATTTATCGTCCAGGTTTTCCAGCTTATTCGCGGCGGGCGCGAGCCGTCGCTGCAATCGCGTTCATTATTGCCTACCCTCAACGCCATTGCGGCATTGCATCTGCTCTCTGAGAATGATGCCGAACAATTGCGAGTGGCGTATCTGTTCCTGCGGCGCCTGGAAAATCTGCTGCAAAGCATTAATGACGAACAAACCCAGACGCTTCCTTCTGATGAGCTTAACCGTGCGCGGCTGGCGTGGGCGATGGACTTTGCTGACTGGCAGCAACTGACCGGAGCGCTGGGCGGACATATGGCTAATGTGCGTCGGGTATTTAACGATCTGATTGGTGACGACGAAAGCGAAACCCAGGAAGAGACTCTGTCGGAGCAGTGGCGTGAGCTGTGGCAGGATGCATTGCAG
This sequence comes from Escherichia sp. E3659, assembly GCF_005781135.1. NCBI lineage: Bacteria > Pseudomonadati > Pseudomonadota > Gammaproteobacteria > Enterobacterales > Enterobacteriaceae > Escherichia > Escherichia sp. E3659. The sequence goes on from NZ_VATQ01000010.1 coordinate 36,228, forward strand.
GAAGATGACACCACGCCAGTGCTGGCGCATCTTAGAGAAGATGATCGCAAACAGGTGCTGACGCTGATTGCCGATTTCCGCAAAGAGCTGGATAAGCGCACTATTGGGCCGCGCGGACGTCAGGTGCTCGACCATCTCATGCCGCATTTGTTAAGTGACGTATGCGCGCGTGAAGACGCTGCTGTCACGCTGTCGCGCATTACCGCCTTGCTGGTGGGGATTGTTACCCGCACCACCTATTTAGAATTGCTCAGTGAATTCCCCGCGGCGCTTAAGCATTTGATTTCTCTGTGTGCCGCATCGCCGATGATTGCCAGTCAACTGGCGCGTTATCCATTATTGCTGGATGAACTGCTCGATCCGAACACCCTCTACCAGCCGACAGCGACGGATGCCTATCGCGACGAATTGCGCCAGTATTTGCTGCGCGTGCCAGAAGATGACGAAGAACAACAACTTGAGGCGCTGCGTCAGTTCAAACAGGCGCAGCTGTTACGCATTGCCGCTGCGGATATTGCCGGTACGCTACCGGTAATGAAAGTGAGCGATCACTTAACCTGGTTGGCAGAAGCCATGATAGATGCCGTCGTTCAGCAGGCGTGGGTTCAAATGGTCGCCCGTTACGGAAAACCGACCCACCTGAACGAACGTGAAGGTCGCGGCTTTGCGGTGGTTGGCTACGGTAAGCTGGGCGGTTGGGAGCTGGGATATAGTTCTGATCTTGACCTGATCTTCCTCCATGATTGCCCGATGGATGTAATGACGGACGGCCAGCGGGAAATCGACGGGCGGCAGTTTTACCTGCGTCTGGCGCAACGCATTATGCACTTGTTCAGCACGCGCACGTCTTCCGGTATTTTGTACGAAGTGGATGCACGGCTACGCCCGTCCGGGGCGGCGGGAATGCTGGTTACTTCCGCAGAAGCGTTTGCCGATTATCAGAGAAACGAGGCCTGGACGTGGGAACATCAGGCGCTGGTACGTGCTCGCGTGGTATATGGTGATCCACAATTGACCGCTCAATTTGACGCAGTACGCCGGGAGATTATGACGCTGTCGCGTGAAGGCAAAACTTTACAGACAGAAGTGCGGGAAATGCGCGAGAAAATGCGCGCCCATCTCGGCAATAAACATCGCGATCGCTTTGATATCAAAGCCGATGAAGGCGGAATTACCGATATCGAATTTATTACCCAATATCTGGTGTTGCGCTACGCCCATGAAAAACCGAAGTTAACGCGCTGGTCAGACAACGTGCGCATTCTGGAACTGTTGGCGCAAAACGACATTATGGAAGAGCAGGAAGCGATGGCGCTGAGCCGTGCTTACACTACGCTGCGCGATGAACTTCATCATCTGGCATTACAAGAGTTGCCGGGCCATGTGCCGGAGGATTACTTTACCGCAGAGCGTGAACTGGTGCGGGCAAGCTGGCAGAAGTGGCTGGTGGAGGAATGAAATATGGTATTATCGCGCGCAAATTTTGAATCTCTCAGGAGACAGGAATGAAAGTAACGCTGCCAGAGTTTGAACGTGCAGGAGTGATGGTGGTTGGTGATGTAATGCTGGATCGTTACTGGTACGGTCCCACCAGCCGTATCTCGCCGGAAGCGCCAGTACCCGTGGTTAAAGTGAATACCATCGAAGAACGTCCGGGCGGCGCGGCCAACGTGGCGATGAACATCGCTTCTCTCGGTGCAAACGCACGCCTGGTGGGGCTGACAGGTATTGATGATGCGGCGCGCGCGCTCAGTAAATCGCTGGCGGACGTGAACGTAAAATGCGACTTCGTTTCTGTGCCGACGCATCCGACCATCACCAAACTGCGGGTGCTTTCTCGTAACCAACAGTTGATCCGCCTGGATTTCGAAGAAGGTTTCGAAGGTGTTGATCCGCAGCCGCTGCATGAGCGGATTAATCAGGCTCTCGGTACGATTGGCGCGCTGGTGCTTTCTGACTATGCGAAAGGTGCGTTGGCAAGCGTACAGCAGATGATCCAACTGGCGCGTAAAGCGGGCGTTCCGGTGCTGATTGATCCAAAAGGCACCGATTTTGAACGCTACCGCGGCGCTACGCTGTTAACGCCTAATCTCTCGGAATTTGAAGCTGTTGTTGGTAAATGTAAAACCGAAGAAGAGATTGTTGAACGCGGCATGAAACTGATTGCCGACTACGAACTCTCTGCGCTGCTGGTAACCCGTTCCGAGCAAGGGATGACGCTGCTGCAACCGGGGAAAGAGCCGCTGCATATGCCAACTCAGGCGCAAGAAGTCTATGACGTTACCGGTGCAGGCGACACGGTGATTGGCGTGCTTGCGGCAACGCTGGCAGCGGGTAATTCGCTGGAAGAAGCCTGCTTCTTTGCCAATGCGGCGGCTGGTGTGGTGGTCGGCAAACTGGGGACATCCACGGTTTCGCCGATCGAGCTGGAAAACGCAGTACGTGGACGCGCAGACACTGGTTTTGGCGTGATGACCGAAGATGAGCTGAAGCTGGCTGTAGCGGCGGCGCGTAAACGTGGCGAAAAAGTAGTGATGACCAACGGTGTCTTCGACATTCTCCACGCCGGGCATGTCTCTTATCTGGCAAATGCCCGCAAGCTGGGTGACCGCTTGATTGTCGCCGTGAACAGCGATGCTTCCACCAAACGCCTGAAAGGGGATTCTCGCCCGGTTAACCCGCTCGAACAGCGTATGATTGTGCTGGGCGCACTGGAAGCGGTCGACTGGGTGGTGTCGTTTGAAGAGGACACGCCGCAGCGCCTGATCGCCGGGATCCTGCCAGATCTGCTGGTAAAAGGAGGCGACTATAAACCAGAAGAGATTGCCGGGAGTAAAGAAGTCTGGGCCAACGGCGGCGAAGTGCTGGTGCTCAACTTTGAAGACGGTTGCTCAACCACTAACATCATCAAGAAGATCCAACAGGATAAAAAAGGCTAACCGGAAAGCGGTTCACAGATCTCGCTTCGTGTCAGGTAGACCTATTGACGCTGTTGTTTTTTCAACCTAAAGTAAAGGAATAAGGGTAAGGGAGGATTTCTCCCCCCTCTGATCAGTTGTTAGTAAGTTGGGAAGCTTAGCAGTAACAACACAACCAGTATGATGACGAACTTCATCATAACCCTTTCCTTCTATAAGGCCCCTTCTTCGGGAGGGGCTTTCCCGTTTCAGCCCCTTACTGACTTCCCGATTGTTGATTAGCGCCTGACCCCGCGCAACGCTTTCCCTGATGCAGTTTTCTCTTCCCCGAGTCGACTCGCAAAACGCTGTAACAACCTGATCATTTGCACTTTTTAGTGGAACGTAGATATAAAAAAACCAGCTTTTTGGGCCAGGGATATGCGTTAATGAAACCTTCTTGACGCTGTTGTTTTTTCAACCTAGAGTAAAGGAATAAGGGTGAGGGAGGATTTCTCCCCCCTCTGATTGGCTGTTAATAAGCTGCGAAACTTACGAGTAACAACACAATCAGTATGATGACAAGCTTCATCATAACCCTTTCCTTCTGTAAGGCCCCTTCCTCGGGAGGGGCTTTCCCGTTTCAGCCCCTTGCTGGCTCCCCGATTGTTGATTAGCGCCTGACCCCACGCAACGCTTTCCCTGATGCAGTTTTCTCTTCCCCGAGTCGACTCGCAAAACGCTGTAACAACCTGATCATTTGCACTTTTTACCGGAATGCAGATATAAAAAATCCCCGGCTTTTTGGGCCAGGGATATTCATAGATGAAAATTTATTCTACGTTTTCTGCGACGGGAGTTGTTGAGGTTAAGGGTGAAGTCAATGCCGCCAGCGAGCCGCCTGAAACGCCAATTTCATTGAGCAAGGAGTCAATCAGTGGTGCTTGTGTGCGGTAAGAAAGGGCGGCAGACAATGCCTGTTCCGCCAGATTTCCGCCACCAACGCTGCCTGATGCCGCATCCCCCGCAGCGCCACCACGGTTCAATCCATCGACCTGAATAATCTTGATGCCGTCGATAGACTTCATCGGTTCAACGGATTTCTCTATTACCGCAGGTAACGACTGTAATAGCGCCAGTTTGAATTTAAGGCTGGTTTGTTCATCAGAAAGTACGTTGATTGCATCGTTCAGCGCACGTTGCGCTTCTGCTTCCGCCAGACCTTTTTTACGCGTAGCTTCGGCTAACTCAACGATCGCTGCCGCCTGCATCTCTGCGGCTTCTTTCTCTGCTTTTGCTCGGACGGTCAGTTCGACCGCTTTGGTTTCTGCGTCTTGCGCTGCGGCAATCAGCGCCACCTGCTTGGCACGATCGGCTTCGGCTGTTTGGCGAGTGGTTTCTACGTTTTGTTGCGCACTTACCGCTTCTGCAAGTGCGAGGTTGGCACGCGCTTCTGCCTGTGATTGTTGTTCCGATTTTGCCGCAATGGCGATTGATTTCGTCTGGTTGGCGATTTCGGTGACCTGCTGCTGTTCGATCTCTTTAATGCGAACTTCACGTTCGGCCTCAACCTTTCTTGAGCGGACGGCTTGTTCGCGGTCGATTTCCGTTTCCTGAATCTGTCGTTCAGCCAGAATTCGCGTCTGCTCTGCTTCACGACGACGTTCAGCTTCAAAAGCCGCAATTTTCGCATTCTGCTCAGCGGTACGGGTTTTAACCTGCTGCTCCTGCTCAAGCGTCATAAACGCTTCTTGCTGTTCAATCTCCAGTTTCCGCGAAAGAGCGTCTCGATTTTTCTCACGCACCGCAACTTCTACATCCTGTTCAACTTCGTTACGCTCGCGACGACGGCGTTCCGTCTCCTGGGTTAGTTTGGTCAAACCTTCGGCGTCAAAAGCGTTGTTCGGGTTAAAATGCTCTTTCGAAGTCTGGTTAAAGTTGGTGAGTGAAACACTTTCCAGTTCCAGTCCGTTTTTCGACAAGTCTTCTGCCACGGTATTTTGTACACCCTGCACGAAGTTCTCACGGGTATCCTGTAACTCATGCATGGTCATTTGCGCAGCGGTGGCGCGTAGGGCATCGACGAATTTATCCTCGACCAGCATACGTAAATCTTCTGGTGATAGAGTGCGTTGCCCCAACGTCTGGGCCGCAGTGGCGATGCCTTCTACTGACGGTTTTACCCGTACAAAGAAAGCCACTACAACATCAACACGCATACGATCTTTCGTAATCAGGCTATCAATAGTAGAACGGCTGACTTCCAGCTTGAGCGTATTCATATTGATAGGAATGATTTCGTGGAAGATCGGCATTACGATTGCGCCGCCGCTCATTACCACTTTTTGCCCGCCTAACCCGGTACGAACAAATGCCTGCTCGGCAGATGCCCGACGATAAAGTCGCGCGAAAATAATACCGATAATAAACAGAACACATACGGCAACAATCGCCATAAACATCCATGACGGTACTAAGTTAACAATATCATCCATTATTAAATTTCCTTTTGATTAAATATTTACAATATATTTGGCCAGGGATTTTTTTCTGCTAAATATCGTGTTGCAGAAAGTCGGCAAATAATCAATACCTTGTCACCTTTGGTGAAGTTTTTTCCTTCTTCAGGTTCCAGTAATAAATAGTGTATTTGACCAAATTGATCGGTAAGTTTTCCTTCACAGGGTCTGCCAGATATTGCCTGATGACCGGTAATTAATGCCATGCAGCCAATATATTCTTCTTCTGTAATAGCAGAACTATGATCGCGAGGAATCCAGGGGGCGATCGCCTTGCCGATATAATGCACTGTAATAACAGTGAGCAGTAAACAAACAGGAACCACCAACAGGTTTGAGAGCGGAGCTTTCCAGACCGTCACGCAGGCATGCTGTAGAACGATGCCGATAAGGCCAAAAAAACCAGCTAACAGGCAGAGGATGACGAGGGCTGGTAGCCTTCCAATATTAAGATAATGAAGTGCCTGACTAATATTACCTGTGGTTATGGAATCGTAATGATCAAGATGTGCATCAAGAGCACCGGAGAGCATGTGACCGCAGACAATAGCAATAATTTCTAACAGGCCGATCAAAAGTACAAAGGAAATAGCGAAAAGATAAGGTGTGTTATAGTCGGCAAATAAAATCATCAGTCACTCCATCGTCCATTCAGTGACGCATTGTTTACTATGGTATGATTTCCTTTCTTACATTTATCTTTGCTAATAATAACATGCGTTAGTGAAATTTTAAAAGGGAAAGTCTTTTAACGTTGTAATTATTTTCAATAAAAAGTGTGATCCAAAACAATATATTTACGCACGTTATGTTTAAAGGCACTACACTGATTAAGGAATACTGAAATCAGAAAAAGCATATGGCCTTAAAAGGTATGCGATAACCGGAGGATGTGCTTATGGATCATGGTCTTAATTCTTTAAATAATTTCGATTTCCTGGCGCGTAGTTTTGCCAGAATGAATGCTGAAGGTCGACCGGTCGATATTCTGGCCGTCACTGGTAATATGGATGAAGAACACAGAACCTGGTTTTGCGCTCGTTATGCCTGGTATTGCCAGCAAATGACACAGTCAAGAGAACTGGAACTAGAACATTGATATTACGGGCCGTCAGGCCCGTTTTTGTGGTGCTTTATTCTGCTTTATCAACTGGTGGGATGGCGGGAGGAGATTGAACTTCTGCTGCCGGATTACTACGAGCTTCCAGTTCACTGATGCGCTGCTCCAGTAACGCCAGTTTCTCACGAGTCCGTAACAGGACCTGCGTCTGCACATCGAATTCTTCGCGGCTTACCAAATCGAGGCGAGTCAGCTGTGCTTGTAGGGTTTGGCGGATTTTTTTCTCCACATCTTCCCCGAACTCCCTGATTCCTTTAGGCATTGATTCGTGAACCTGGCGAGCAATTTGCTCAATTTTTTTCGGGTCAATCATTGTAGTTTCCCTGTACTGATAGGTGTTTAGTGCCATTGTAGTGCGATAAGGGTAAGTCATAAACCAGAATTATGTGAACCTATGCGTTGCTGCCGCTAATCATTAGCGTTATAGTGAATTCGCTTATTCTCAGGGCGGGGCGAAATTCCCCACCGGCGGTAAATCAACTCAGTTGAAAGCCCGCGAGCGCTTTGGGTGCAAACTCAAAGGACAGCAGATCCGGTGTAATTCCGGGGCCGACGGTTAGAGTCCGGATGGGAGAGAGTAACGATTCTGTCGGGCATGGACCCGCTCACGTTATTTTGGCTATATGCCGCCACTCCTAAGACTGCCCTGATTCTGGTAACCATAATTTTAGTGAGGTTTTTTTACCATGAATCAGACGCTACTTTCCTCTTTTGGTACGCCTTTCGAACGTGTTGAAAATGCACTGGCTGCGCTGCGTGAAGGACGCGGTGTGATGGTGCTTGATGATGAAGACCGTGAAAACGAAGGCGATATGATCTTCCCGGCAGAAACCATGACCGTTGAGCAGATGGCTCTGACCATTCGCCACGGTAGCGGTATTGTTTGCTTGTGCATAACCGAAGAACGCCGTAAACAACTCGATCTGCCAATGATGGTCGAAAATAACACCAGCGCCTATGGCACTGGTTTTACCGTGACCATTGAAGCTGCTGAAGGTGTGACTACCGGTGTTTCTGCCGCTGACCGTATCACGACTGTTCGCGCTGCGATTGCTGATGGTGCTAAACCTTCAGACTTGAATCGCCCTGGCCACGTTTTCCCATTGCGCGCACAGGCGGGTGGTGTACTGACTCGTGGCGGTCATACCGAAGCGACTATTGATCTGATGACGCTGGCAGGCTTTAAACCTGCAGGTGTGTTGTGTGAACTGACTAATGACGATGGCACCATGGCCCGCGCGCCAGAGTGCATCGAGTTTGCCAACAAACACAATATGGCGCTGGTCACTATTGAGGATCTGGTTGCATACCGTCAGGCGCATGAGCGCAAAGCTAGCTGAAAATAACTGCTAAAACTGGCGCGATAATCAAAGAAACCGAAGCTGTAGAAGGCTTCGGTTTTATTTTGCCCTTACCCTGCTGAATGTAAATTTCACCGCTTTATCTATGAGTAAATTTCACTAATATCAGACAACCTTTTTCATTATGATCAAAATCATATAAATGTTCCGATATTATGCGACCATATAAATATATCCGAAAATGGATATGTGAAATTTATGCGCTAAATGTTTGGTATTGTTAAATATTAAGGGTAAAAAGGATGTTTATCTCCTGGTACTGGATTGTATTGATTGCGCTGGTTGTGGTGGGGTATTTCCTGCATTTGAAACGTTATTGTCGGGCGTTTCGCCAGGACAGAGACGCACTGCTTGAAGCGAGAAACAAATACTTAAACAGTGCGAGAGAAGAGACAGCAGAAAAGCTAGAGTAGTGCTTCTGCGATGCCTGCAGATGTTGTCCATGCTGGACAACATCTGAAGTTGTTTTCAACCAATTCCCGCCGTTTGTAACAGCACTAAACTAAATCCCATTACTGACATCCCACACAGCACGCCATAGCTGGGATTATTATTGGGATCAATCTCTTTGGCTAACGGCATTAATTCGTCCACGGAGAGCGCCACCATGATTCCTGCAACCGCCGCCATGATTGCCGCCATGACCACCGGGGAAATCATGCTACCAAGGATTAACCACGCCAGCACGCCGCCGAGAATTTCCGCCAGCCCAGAAATCCCCGCCCACAGAATTGCGGTGCGTTTCGACCCCGTTGCCGCGTAAACCGGCCCCGCAACCGCCAGACCTTCAGGAATGTTGTGCAACGCCACGGCCAGCGCGATGCCAAAGCCCAGCTCCAGGTTACTGCTTGCCGTAACAAAAGTGGCAATCCCTTCCGGGAAGTTATGCAGACTGATTCCAAGAGTGAGCAGAATAGCAGTGCGCTTGATCGATTTGGGCAACGGTTGCACCGATTTTTGCATTAAATCCTGCGGATGCGCATGCGGCAACATGCGGTCCAGACCAAAATAGCCCAGCAGACCAAAGATAAACATCCCGTAGCCCAGAACGGGGGACATTCCTTCAGCGGCTAATGCGGCAGGGAGCATCTCCATCAATGAGATAAGCAACATGATCCCCGCCGCAAACCCTAGCGAAAACGCCAGCAGTCGGTTCGAGGGTTTTTGCCCGAGAACGCCGAGAAACGCGCCAATAAACGTGGCTGCCCCCGCCAGTATGGTCAGAATGAGAGGTACTGACATCGACAACTCCTTATAAATCTTCACCTTCAGGCAGATCGTCAAAATAACTGATGATGATCATCATCGTTATCCGGGTTCTTACTCCGCCGAACAAGCGTATTGTGAGGATATCAAAATGACACCTTTAGTTAAGGATATCATCATGTCTTCAACACGTATGCCAGCATTGTTTTTAGGTCACGGTAGTCCGATGAACGTGCTGGAAGATAATTTGTATACCCGCAGCTGGCAGAAGTTGGGGATGACATTGCCACGTCCGAAAGCGATTGTCGTGGTTTCGGCTCACTGGTTTACCCGTGGTACAGGAGTGACTGCGATGGAGACGCCGCCAACGATTCATGACTTTGGCGGCTTTCCGCAGGCGCTGTACGACACCCATTATCCGGCTCCTGGCTCACCGGTTTTGGCTCAGCGATTGGTTGAGCTGTTAGCGCCAGTGCCTGTTACACTGGATAAAGAAGCCTGGGGCTTTGACCACGGCTCGTGGGGCGTACTGATTAAGATGTATCCGCAAGCGGATATCCCGATGGTGCAGTTAAGTATTGATAGCACCAAACCCGCCGCCTGGCACCTTGAGATGGGGCGTAAACTGGCAGCGCTGCGAGATGAAGGAATAATGTTGGTCGCCAGCGGTAACGTGGTGCATAACCTGCGTACGGTGAAGTGGCACGGTGATAGTTCCCCCTATCCGTGGGCGACGTCGTTTAATGAGTATGTGAAAGCGAATCTGACGTGGCAAGGACCGGTGGAGCAGCATCCTCTGGTGAATTATCTCGACCATGAAGGTGGCGCGTTATCGAATCCAACACCGGAGCATTACCTGCCGCTATTGTATGTTTTAGGTGCATGGGATGGGCAGGAGCCAATTACCATTCCGGTCGATGGTATAGAAATGGGCAGCTTAAGTATGCTTTCGGTGCAGGTGGGCTAACGGAGAAAATATCACCCTTTGTTGGCTAGCTTATGCCACATCCGGCGTAAATGCCTTATCTGAGTTACGAAACCGGATGGCGAATGCCATCCGGTATCATTGATTACTCTACAAAAATATGCGGATAAAACCGAGACATATCCTGGGTGATCAATGCACGGTCTTCACGAATACCAATTCCGGCGGGTTGATCGTTCACCAGCCAGCTACCAATCAACATATAGCTGTCGCCAAATTTCGGCAGCGGATGGAATTGTTGAACAATCATGCCTTCTTCGCCATACGGACCTTCTGCTGCTTCAATGGTTTTGCCATTCTCGATAATCGACACGTTTGCGCCTTCACGCGAGAAGATTGGCTTAACCACATATTTTTCCATTTCTGGATAATCATCTTCCGCAAAATAAGCGGGCAACAGGTTCGGATGATTCGGGAACATCTCCCACAGTAGCGGCAGAAGCGCTTTGTTGGAGATAATGCTCTTCCACGCCGGTTCCAGCCAGCGTACGCCAGCATCTTCCAGCTTGGTGGAGAACATCTCGCGCAGCATAAACTCCCACGGATACAGTTTGAACAGGTTAGCGATGACCTGATCCTGTAAATCCGTGAACTGACCTTTTTCACCTAAACCGATATCGTCGATGTACAGGAACTCGGTAGCAATTTCAGCTTCCGTCGCGCAGTCCTGCAAATACTGGATGGTGCCACGATCTTCCACCGTGTCACGACAGCAGGTGAGATGCAGCAACTGGAAGCCATACTGTTCACGCAGCTCGACAAAGCGATCGATCAGCTTTTCTTGCAGACTGTTAAACTGGTCGCTGCCTTCCGGCAGGTTGCCCGCGTTAAGCTGATCTTCCAGCCAGATCCACTGAAAGAATGCTGCTTCATACAGTGACGTGGGCGTATCAGCGTTATTTTCCAGAAGTTTAGGTTCGCCAGTGCCATCCCACGCCAGATCAAGGCGTGAGTAAAGCGACGGCTGGTGCGTCAGCCATGACTGACGCACAAAACTCCACGTGTGCTTTGGAATGCGGAATTTGGTCATCAGCTCATCGCTGGAGATCACTTTTTCCACCACTTTCAGGCACATCTGGTGCAGTTCGGCGGTGACTTCTTCCAGCTTTTCAACCTGGGCGAGGGTCAACTTGTAGTAAGCATCTTCACACCAGTACGGCTCGCCGTACATGGTGTGAAAATTGAAACCGTATTCGTGAGCTTTCTCACGCCAGTCTGGGCGCTCGGTAATACTGACTCTTTCCATCGGTATCAGCCACCCATTGAACGAGAAGAGGTGCCGGTTGCGCTACGCTGCATAGTGCTTTGTTTGGCAACAGATTCACCAAAACCGCCGCGGGTAACGGTAGTGGTGGTCGCCGGTTTTGGTGCCATTGCCGTCTTCGGTACGGTCATGGTGCGGCCTGGCTGGGCTGCGCCATAGTTTTTACCCGTCGCGTCGGTATATTTACCGTAAGCCGGGCTGGCTGGGTTTTTCGAGGAGAACAGCGGCTGCTGTGCAAATCCCGCGCCGCCGCCCATCAGACGTCCCATCATGTAACCGGCCATCAGCGGCATCCAGAAACTCCCGCTGGATTGCTGGGCCTGCGCCTGGTTTTCAGGTGCCATGCCAGCCTGGGCTGGCGCCTGCTGGCACTGACCTTCACCAAATTCGGCAATACAGTCTTCACGAGTGGCGTATTTCGGCGCAGTACGTTCTGCTTCTTTCAGCGCATTGTTGTACGCGGTGGTACATTCGGCGCTTTTGCCTGGGTTTGCAGCTGAACAGTCGTCAGCATTTTGATAGAGAGACACAGTTTCATCACTCTTTTCACAGCCTGCCAGCATAAAAACAGTAGCAACAGCGAGAGCGACAGGTGTCAGGTGGCGTGCGCTCCAGTTTTTGCGGAACGATGCGTGGCGTATGGATTTTGTCCGTTTCATTTTTGTCTTCCAGGACCAGTGGTAAATACCCATCAGAATAGAGGATGGCTGGTCGAAATTGAAGCGAGAAGGGGGAAGAATGCGGCAGATAACCCGTATCTTTACGTTGCCTTACGTTCAGACGGGGCCGAAGCCCCGTCGTCGTCATCAGTTACGGAAAGGGTTATGACCGTTACTGGTGTTAGTGCGTGCGGATGTTTGCTGAACGACTGGTGCCGGGCTATCAGGTGCATAACCGTCAGCAATAGCATTCTGTTCTGGCGTTTGCGGCGCAACGTTTTCTGGATTAGTAGAAACCGGTTTGCTCAGCGCATTGTTCAGTGCCAGCAGATCCTGCTCGTTCAACGTACCCAGAGCTGATTTAATATTCAGCTGATTAATCAGGTAGTTATAACGCGCATTTGCCAGTTCTTGCTTGGCGTTGTACAGCGTAGTGGTCGCGTCCAACACATCAACAATGGTACGCGTACCAACCGAGTAGCCCGCTTCCATCGCGTCTAAAGAGCTTTGGGCGGAAACCACGGCTTGTTTGTAGGCGTTAATGCTACTGATAGATGCATTAATGTTGTTGAAGGAGGAACGCACGGTCTGCACGACGCTACGATGGGCGCTTTCCAGTTGCTCGCTGGCACCGACAAAGTTGTACTGTGCCTGTTTCACCTGCGAGTTAACCATTCCGCCCTGATAAATCGGCAGCGAGAAGCTCAGGCCCACTTTGTTCTGGCCCATATTGCTGTCGTCATACTGGCCTGCGGTCGCACCACGGGTTTTTGAACCGCTGTAAGAGGTGTCAGAAATTCCGGTAGAGGCCGTCAAATCCAGAGTCGGTAAGTGACCGTCCTGCGCCTGGCGAATTTGCTCGCGCGCCAGGTCCTGGCTCAAGCGTGCCTGTAACAGCGACAGGTTGCGTTTTTCGGCTTCTTTCAGCAGCGCGTTAACCGGCTGTGGCTTGTCGGTCTTGAAGTTTTCGACATTCAGCGCCGCCAGTTCCGGATAGTAGTTACCGGTGATCTGACGCAGCTGCTCAACGGCGTTGTCGAGGTTGTTACGTGCGGTCACTTCGTTCGCCAGCACGGTATCGTACTGTGCGCGGGCGTTCTGCACATCGGTGATCGCCACCAGGCCCACGTTAAAGCGTTGGGTGGTTTGATCTAACTGACGGTAGATTGCCTCTTTTTGTGCCTGAGTATAAGAAAGCACGTCAATGGCATTCAACACGTTGAAATAAGCGGTCGCGGTGTTGAGGATCAAAGTTTGTTGATCGGTCTGGTAAGTGACGTCCTGAATACCGGCAGCTTTTTCCTGCAAGGTCAGTGCGCGCCATTTCGACATATCGAAAATGGACTGGGTCAACTGCAGGGACGCACTGGTTGCGTTAGAGTTGATGCCGTTCGCGTCGCGGTAGCCGTTGCTGTAGGTGTAATCTGCACCTAAACCTAGCTGTGGCAGTAATGGACTGCGAGCTTCATTAATTTTTTCAAAGGCAGCATCACGATCGGCGGCAGACTTACGCAATTCCGGGTTACTAAGGCGTGCTTGCTGATAAACTTGCATCAGGTTCTCGGCCTGGCTCAACGAACTGAACCCAGAAAGGCTCAGGCCGATAAGAATGGGGAGCAATTTCTTCATTTGCATTCCTTGTGGTGAAGCAGTATTTAGCGCGATCAAACAGTAAAATTATTGCGGATTCTAGCAGAAGCCGCTACCGCAAAAGGTTGGCGTTACGTGCCATAGGGCATTAATGTGCCTCAATTTAACACATGACTGCTCAAACGGCAGTCAAACGTCTCTGAAATTCACATTTTATTCACTATTAGTGCCAGGACATTAGCCATGCTTAAGTCAGACAACCTGCCCGTTACATTTGGCAAAAACGATGTAGAAATTATTGCACGAGAAACACTTTATCGCGGCTTTTTTTCATTAGATCTTTATAGATTTCGCCATCGTCTATTCAACGGACAAATGAGTCATGAGGTCCGACGGGAAATTTTTGAACGCGGTCACGCCGCAGTCTTGCTACCCTTTGACCCAGTGCGCGATGAAGTTGTACTGATTGAGCAGATACGAATCGCCGCGTATGACACCAGCGAAACGCCCTGGTTACTGGAAATGGTTGCCGGGATGATTGAAGAAGGTGAGAGTGTGGAAGATGTTGCCCGTCGCGAAGCGATTGAAGAGGCGGGACTAAAAGTGAAACGGACCAAACCGGTGTTAAGTTTCCTGGCAAGCCCGGGCGGCACCAGCGAGCGTTCGTCAATTATGGTGGGCGAAGTGGACGCCACGACCGCAAGCGGTATTCACGGTCTGGCTGATGAAAACGAAGATATTCGCGTTCATGTGGTAAGTCGGGAACAGGCATACCAATGGGTAGAAGAGGGGAAAATCGACAACGCAGCGTCGGTCATCGCTTTGCAATGGCTGCAACTGCATCATCAAGCGTTAAAAAATGAGTGGGCATAAATGAAGCGTTACACACCTGACTTTCCTGAAATGATGCGCCTGTGCGAGATGAACTTTTCACAATTGCGCCGTTTGTTACCGCGCAATGACGCACCCGGTGAAACTGTAAGCTATCAGGTGGCAAACGCACAATATCGGCTAACGATTGTGGAATCGACCCGATACACTACCCTGGTGACTATTGAACAGATTGCGCCAGCGATCAGTTACTGGAGCCTTCCGTCGATGACGGTGCGTCTGTATCATGACGCGATGGTGGCTGAAGTGTGTTCAAGTCAGCAGATTTTTCGCTTCAAAGCGCGGTATGATTATCCTAATAAAAAGTTGCATCAACGCGACGAAAAGCATCAAATTAATCAGTTTTTAGCGGACTGGTTGCGATACTGTTTAGCACATGGAGCGATGGCGATTCCGGTTTATTAGCGTCGTGAAACCTAAGGACACCATTTGGAAAGCCTGTTAACCCTTCCTCTGGCTGGTGAGTCCAGAGTCAGGATTTTACAAATTACCGATACTCACCTGTTTGCGCAAAAGCACGAAGCCCTGTTAGGGGTGAACACCTGGGAGAGTTACCAGGCGGTGCTGGAGGCGATTCGCCCACACCAGCACGAATTCGACCTGATTGTCGCGACAGGTGATTTAGCGCAGGATCAAACGGCTGCGGCCTATCAGCACTTCGCTGAAGGCATCGCAAGTTTTCGTGCGCCCTGCGTCTGGCTGCCGGGCAACCATGATTTCCAGCCTGCGATGTACAGCGCGCTACAGGACGCAGGTATATCTTCAGCGAAACGCGTGTTTATCGGTGAACAGTGGCAAATCCTGTTGCTGGACAGCCAGGTGTTTGGCGTACCGCACGGTGAGTTAAGCGAGTTTCAACTCGAGTGGCTGGAACGTAAACTAGCTGATGCGCCAGAGCGCCATACCTTGCTGTTGCTGCATCATCATCCGTTGCCTGCGGGCTGTAGCTGGCTTGACCAACACAGTCTGCGTAACGCGGGGGAACTGGATAACGTGCTGGTGAAGTTTCCGCACGTCAAATATCTGTTATGCGGCCATATCCATCAGGAACTGGATCTCGACTGGAACGGTCGTCGCCTGCTGGCAACGCCATCGACCTGCGTGCAGTTTAAGCCGCACTGTTCCAACTTCACGCTGGACACCATCGCGCCCGGTTGGCGTACGCTGGAACTCCATGCCGATGGTACGCTGACCACAGAAGTACACCGCCTGGCAGACTCCCGTTTCCAACCAGATACCGCTTCAGAAGGTTACTGATGTCGACGCTTCTTTATTTACACGGTTTCAATAGTTCGCCGCGTTCTGCGAAAGCGAGCTTGTTGAAAAACTGGCTGGCGGAACATCACCCTGACGTTGAGATGATTATTCCGCAGTTACCGCCGTATCCTTCCGATGCGGCAGAACTGCTGGAATCCATTGTCCTGGAACATGGCGGCGATTCGCTGGGTATTGTCGGTTCGTCACTGGGGGGATATTACGCCACCTGGTTGTCGCAATGTTTTATGCTGCCCGCAGTGGTGGTAAACCCGGCGGTGCGCCCGTTTGAACTGCTGACGGACTATCTCGGTCAGAACGAGAACCCCTACACCGGGCAGCAATATGTGCTAGAGTCTCGCCATATTTACGATCTCAAAGTCATGCAGATTGACCCGCTGGAAGCGCCGGATTTGATCTGGCTGCTGCAACAGACGGGAGATGAAGTGCTGGATTACCGCCAGGCGGTGGCGTACTACGCTTCCTGCCGCCAGACTGTTATAGAAGGCGGCAACCACGCATTCACGGGCTTCGAAGATTATTTCAACCCGATCGTCGATTTTCTTGGTCTGCACCATCTCTGACGATCAACTCGAATTACTAACTTAAACCATGACGCAAACTTATAACGCTGATGCCATTGAGGTACTCACCGGGCTTGAGCCGGTTCGCCGCCGTCCGGGGATGTATACCGATACCACTCGCCCTAACCATTTGGGGCAAGAAGTCATTGATAACAGTGTGGATGAAGCACTGGCGGGTCACGCAAAACGCGTGGACGTTATTTTACACGCTGACCAGTCGCTGGAAGTGATTGACGATGGCCGTGGGATGCCGGTGGATATTCACCCGGAAGAAGGTGTTCCGGCGGTAGAACTGATTCTTTGCCGTTTGCACGCGGGCGGTAAATTTTCTAACAAAAACTACCAGTTTTCTGGCGGTCTGCACGGCGTGGGGATCTCGGTGGTTAACGCCCTGTCGAAGCGCGTAGAAGTTAACGTGCGCCGCGATGGTCAGATTTATAACATCGCCTTTGAAAATGGCGAAAAGGTGCAGGATTTGCAGGTTGTCGGCACTTGCGGTAAACGCAATACCGGTACCAGCGTGCACTTCTGGCCGGATGAAACCTTCTTTGACAGCCCGCGCTTCTCTGTTTCACGCCTGACACATGTGCTGAAAGCCAAAGCGGTATTGTGCCCTGGCGTTGAGATCACTTTTAAAGATGAGATCAACAATACCGAACAACGCTGGTGCTATCAGGACGGTCTGAATGATTACCTGGCGGAAGCGGTAAATGGTCTGCCGACGCTGCCGGAAAAACCGTTTATCGGTAATTTTAACGGTGAAACGGAAGCCGTTGACTGGGCGCTGCTGTGGCTGCCGGAAGGTGGCGAACTGCTGACCGAAAGTTACGTCAACCTGATCCCAACGATGCAGGGCGGTACGCACGTTAACGGTTTGCGTCAGGGGCTGCTGGATGCGATGCGCGAGTTCTGCGAATACCGCAACATTCTGCCGCGCGGTGTGAAGCTGTCGGCGGAAGATATCTGGGATCGCTGTGCCTATGTGCTGTCAGTAAAAATGCAGGATCCGCAGTTTGCCGGGCAGACCAAAGAGCGTCTCTCTTCGCGTCAGTGCGCGGCATTCGTTTCTGGCGTGGTGAAAGATGCCTTTACCCTGTGGCTGAACCAGAACGTTCAGGCGGCTGAACTGCTGGCGGAGATGGCGATTTCCAGCGCCCAGCGCCGTATGCGTGCGGCCAAAAAAGTGGTGCGTAAAAAGCTGACCAGCGGCCCGGCACTGCCTGGCAAACTGGCAGACTGTACCGCGCAGGACCTTAACCGTACCGAACTGTTCCTCGTGGAAGGTGACTCCGCAGGCGGATCTGCCAAGCAGGCGCGCGATCGTGAATATCAGGCGATCATGCCGCTGAAAGGTAAGATCCTTAACACCTGGGAAGTTTCTTCCGACGAAGTGCTGGCCTCGCAGGAAGTGCATGATATTTCGGTAGCGATCGGTATCGATCCTGACAGCGACGATCTTAGCCAACTGCGTTATGGCAAGATCTGTATCCTGGCGGATGCTGACTCCGATGGTCTGCACATTGCCACGTTGCTCTGCGCCTTGTTTGTAAAACACTTCCGTACGCTGGTGAAACATGGTCACGTATATGTAGCGCTACCACCGCTCTACCGCATTGACCTTGGCAAAGAGGTCTATTACGCCTTGACGGAAGAAGAGAAAGAGGGAGTGCTCGAACAATTAAAACGCAAGAAAGGCAAGCCAAATGTCCAGCGTTTTAAAGGTCTGGGTGAAATGAACCCGCTGCAACTACGTGAAACCACGCTCGACCCGAACACTCGCCGTCTGGTGCAGTTGACTATCGATGATGAAGACGATCAGCGTACCGACGCGATGATGGACATGCTGCTGGCGAAGAAACGCTCGGAAGATCGCCGTAACTGGTTGCAAGAGAAAGGCGACATGGCGGAGATTGAGGTCTGATAATCTTCCCGTCAGGAGAATAAAACATAGCCCGGTATACACGTGTATACCGGGCTTTTTTTATCAAAATTCCATTTTCACCGTGAATTGCACTTCACGCGGATCGCCAATCTGATTACCCAGATTATTTGTGGCGATGGAAGAGGTGTAATACGTTTTATCAAACAGGTTTTTGACGTTTAATTGCAGTGTGACCGGATACTGCAATTTCATTTTGTATGCGGCGAAGGCATCGGCAACGAAATAGCCTGGCAGATAATAGTCAGCCCCATTGGTTGCCGAACGACGGCTTACACCATGTCCACCACCGCCAAACGTCAGTGTGTTATTGCCTGGCATGTTATGAATATCATAGGTCAGGAATAGCGAACCGGTATGACGAGGAACATTCGGCAATGGTTTTCCTGCATAATCAGGATCTTCCAGAACCTTAGCATCGGTATAGCCGTAGCTGGCAATGATATTAATGTTTTCAGTTAATGCTCCCGCAAGGTCGACTTCTACCCCTCTTGAACGAACGCGGCCTGCCGTTTTGGCGATGGTTTCATCACCAATACTTTCGGTATATAGCACGTTACGTTTATGGATATCAAAGAGCGCAATATCTGCGGTTATACCATCGAACAGCTCGAATTTTGCCCCGACTTCGTAAGCATTAGATGATTCCGGTGGAAGATCGCCAATGTAGCTGGCAATTGACGATTGCGGCATAAATGTTTGCGAATAATTGGCAAATAAGGATACCGATGGCGTCAGTTTGTAGACTAACCCCAGTTTGGGCGTCCATTGTTCATCGCGGCTGTCAGTATTGACATTAAAAGGACGGCCTTTACCCGCATATTGCGTGTAATACTGATAGCGGATCCCGGCGACGGCAATCCAGTTATCTGTCAGATAGAGTGCGTCCTGTGCATAAGCTGAGTAGCTCTCCTGTTTGATCGTCTGATCGCTGTCCGACGCCGAGACAGTTGTGCATTTGCTGGTATTGCCATAAACCGGGTTGTAGATATTGAAATCTTTAGCGTTTTTACAGCGAATCATATCTGTGCGCAGAAGATCATAATATTCATATGACACCCCACCCAGAATCTCATTATAGAACCCAGCAATATCAACATTCCCTTGCAGATCCGCACGAGTAGAATGCATACGCTGTGTAGATCCCTGAGTTGCATCAACACGCCGTGTCAGCGTTCCTGTCGTTGCATCATACGCGGTAACACGAGCCTGATTATCGTTGTATTTATCCTGGCTGTAGCTGTAATCAAAGCGCGCTGTCCACTGGCTATTGAGATGATATTCTGCGTTGAGTTGCGCCAGATCGGACTGACCATCTGTAATATTAAACGGTTCGTCGAAACGTATTTTTCGATCAACGTTTACGGGCTGTCTCGTCGTAAGGTCGAAAATCGTTCCACGATCGAACGGCGTTTTATAATCCCGATGTGAATAGAGCATGGTTACTGTTGCATTATCACCAAACCAGGTGAGTGATGGGGCAATAAATGTGCTGCGCTCTTTACCGAAATTCCGCCAGTAATCTTCATCCTGCACTTCCCCCGTCAGGCGGTATGCCAGCTGAGTGCCTTCAATGGGACCTGTGATATCCAGTTGCCCAGTGCCTCCGCCAAAACTGGAGGACGTGGCTGAGACAGTACCATGAAATGTTTTTTCCGGGCGCTTTGTCACGACGTTAATCAGTCCGCCAGGATCGAGAATGCCATACAGCGTGGAGGCCGGACCTTTTAGCACTTCCACACGTTCTGTTGCAGCGTTGAAGCTGCGAGGAAGTACGGTTCGCAGACCGTTGGTCATGATGGAGCCATCCCGGTTAGCACCAAACCCACGACGTACAAAGGCGTCCTGGGTTCCACCTAATGTATTGGTCTGTACCACGTTACTGACGTTATAAAGCGCCTCATCCAGCGTCGTCGCATTCTGATTTTCCAGAACTTGATCGCTAACGGTATTGACCACTTGCGGGATATCCAGCATCGGCATATCGGTTAATGTCGCCGTGGAGGTGCTCAGAGGTTGATAACCATCGGTCGCCTCAGTTGCGGTATTTGCATCCGCTGTAACAGTGATTGTTTCGCCATCTTTGGTCGTTGCAGTGTCGGTTGCATGAATCATTGGTGCTGCAAAGAGCAGTGAAAAGAGCGCCCGACCTTTGATTCCTGAGAATGAAGGTGTGAACTTAGCCATTTAGTCTGTTATCCCAAAAACTCACGGATTGTCGTGAGTGAAAATTGTTTCTTGTTGCTCACTAAGCACTATCCGTTTGTTATTTCGCCATCGGATATGTAATTGAGAATCATTCAATCATGCGGTGATGTAGTAGTAAATGAGAAATAACAAAAAATTGCTACATGTGTTTTTATGAGAGGTTAATGCAATTCAATTGATGTTAACTTATTAATATTTAATGATTTTATTTTTATCTTTAAAAATATTTCACCTGTTATTTACCTTGTTTTTGTATGGCTTTTAACTTCTTGACTACTACATTTTGTGGCGTCAAACTCTCAAAGGAGAATGAGTTTTATTTTTGTTTGTCTTTGATTAAGTTGGCGTACACGTGGCACATAACGCAAAAGGGCAGGGGCTGATCCTCGACAATGTTTCTGCCGGGTATCACAAGAAAATCATTGTTGATGGTGTTTCTTTCTCCGTTCCCACAGAAAAAATGACCGTTCTGGTTGGGGCAAACGGCTGTGGAAAGTCGACGTTGCTCAGCACCATTGCACGTATCTTGCAACCTATGGGCGGCTCAATATTGCTGGATGGTAAAGCGATTCACGAGCAACCAACGAAAGCGTTATCCCGTAGACTTGGGATCTTGCCGCAGTCGCCATTATTGCCGGAGGGCTTAACCGTTTATGAACTGGTGTCGCGTGGGCGTTTTCCCTGGCAAAATTTCATACGTCAATGGAGCGACGCCGACGAGCAGGCGGTAGAAGAGGCCCTGAAATTAACCGGTACGCAGGAGTTTGCACATTTACCGGTTGAAAAACTCTCTGGTGGGCAGCGCCAGCGTTGCTGGATTGCGATGGTGTTGGCGCAAAAGACGCCTTATATCCTGCTGGATGAACCCACAACCTGGCTTGATTTACGTTATCAGGTTGAAATTCTTGAGTTATTACATGACTTAACGCGTCATCACGGGCGTACAGTCGTCGTGGTGTTGCATGATCTGAATTTTGCCGTCAATTATGGCGATACGTTGATATTTTTACGCCAGGGGAAAGTGGTGCGTGTGTTGAATGAGGGGGAGCATTGCACGCCTGAGCTGGTAAAAGCTGTCTTTGACGTTGATGTTCACGCATCAATAAATCCTCTGACGGGAAAACCGTTCTTCATGCCGTTTCGTGGTGTAGAAAAAGTATGATGCGCACGGGACTGGTTACTGTAATTTTCCTCGCCTTACTGCTGGTGGGATGCGTGGTATATCCAGGGATTGGGGCCCGATTTATTGCACCACAAACGGTGTTGCAGGCATTTCTTCATTTTGAACCGCAAAACTTCGATCACAACGTAATTGTAAGACTCCGTTTGCCGCGTTTAGCGGCAGCATTGCTTACCGGTGCTTCTCTTGGTGTTGCTGGTGCTTTGTTGCAGGCTGTCATTCGTAACCCATTAGGGGAGCCACATATTTTAGGCTTAAATGCCGGCGCCGCTCTTGCTGTCGTTGCTGCCAGTGCGCTTGGACTGGCCTTTCCGGTTGGACGCCCACTGCTGGCATCTACGGGCGGCGCGTTATTGTTCCTGTTGATATTGCTGCTTTCCTCCGCAGGGCGTTCAGGGTTAACGCCAATGAAAGTTACTTTATGCGGCGTGGCGCTATCGGCGTTCGTGTCCTCAATAACGGCTGCAATCCTGATTCTTGACGAACAAACGCTGCTGGCGATGCGGACATGGCTAGCAGGTGATTTAGCGGGGCAGGATTGGGAGACGCTGGGTACGTCCGCCTGGTTTTCTCTGGGGGGATTTGTGTTAGCCCTTTACCTTGCGCCCTCTCTTAACATGTTGGCACTGGGCGATCGCATGGCGCAGGGGCTGGGCGTCTCGGTTCTACGCACGCGGACATTCACTTTGATCGCGATCGCGTTGCTCTGCGGTGCTGCCGTATCGATTGCTGGCCCCATTGGCTTTGTCGGTTTGCTAGTACCGCAGATTGTCCGGCGTCTGGTATCAACGGATCTGCGCGTTCTGCTCCCTCTTTCAGCTTGTGTCGGTGCCTTACTGCTATTACTGGCAGATATTATTGCCCGGACGCTTTTCACGCCCCATGAGCTGGCGACCGGTATCATGACGGCGTTAGTTGGTGCGCCCGTTTTTGTCATTATGGCGACGAGGATGTTCAAATGAGTCGGATAATGAACATCGGGCTACGCCCACTACGTGTTGGTAAGTTTTCGACACTGATTCGCCCTAAAAATCTGCTGTTGCTTGGTGGGCTGTTTCTGTTTGCGGTTGGAATACTGATATTCGGTCTGATACATGGCTCTTTCTCCGTCCCGGCATCGGAAGTAGGACGAGCATTGTTCTCTCCTGAAAACGTAAGCACAGACGCACGTTATATTGTGCAGGATATTCGCTTGCCGAGAGCCATCATGGCATTGCTATGCGGGGCCATGTTAGGTATGGCGGGGGCCGCAATGCAATCCATTGCGCGTAACGGCCTTGCCGATCCCGGTTTAATCGGCGTCAAAGAAGGATGTAGCGTGGCGGTGCTGTGGCTGATTTTCCAGTTTCCAATGCTGGGAATGTTCTGGCGTCCAGTGGCTGGTCTTGCTGGTGGCTTGTTGGTGGCTTTAATCGTGATTTTTTGTGCGCGCGATATTTCCCGCCCGCGATTTGTTCTGATTGGTATTGGTGTTTCCTGGTTTTTCGCCGCCGGTATCGGTGTATTTATGACCACTGCAGATGTTCGAGATGTACAAACTGCATTGATGTGGTTATCGGGAAGCCTGCATGCAGCTAACTGGATGTTAGTCGGTATTTCAGCCTGTTGGATGTTGCCAGCCGCTCTTTTATTGCTGTTCACCGCCAGGACGGCGGATATCGCTCTGCTTGGTCATCAGGTTGCAACCGGGTTAGGGGTGAATAGTTCTCGTCTGGCGTTGTTACGTGTCGCCGCACCAATAATCCTGACAGCCGTCTGCGTTTCGTGTGTTGGTAACATCGGTTTTGTCGGATTGATAGCACCCCATATATCACGTTTTATTCTACGTGGCGGGCAGACGACATTACTGCTGGGGAGCGCCGTATCGGGGGCGTTGTTAGTCATCCTGGCGGATAGCATTGGTCGTTTGGCTTTTTTGCCTTTGCAACTGCCTGCCGGAATCATTATTTCATTGATTGGCGGACCATTCTTTTTGCTACTGCTCTGGCAGCGCAGGAACAGTTTTTAATGGGAGTTATATGCGTTTATTTTTTTCTCTGCTGATACTGTTGTCATTCTTTGCCCGCGCGACAGAACCTGTTCAGGTCTTTACTGATGATTTAGGGCGCAAAGTCACTGTTCCTGCTCATCCAAAGAGAATTGTCTCTTTACACGATCTTGATATCACTATTCCTCTGATTGAGCTCGGTGTACCTCCTGTCGCCAGCCACGGGCGAACTCGGCCTGACGGTAGCCATTTCATTCGATCAGGCGCGTTATTGACAGGTGTCGACTTTGATAATTCATCGATCGCTTTTATTGGCACCGCTGATATTGATATTGAAGCGATTGTGGCGGCAAAGCCTGACCTGATCATCACAGAACCGACCCGTAATACGCCCATTGAACAATTGGAAAAAATTGCGCCCACGGTGAGCATTGATCATCTCAAAGGGGGCGCGCCAGAAATCTACCGCAAGCTGGCAGAACTTACAGGAACGCAGTCGCAGCTGGAGATACTTGAACGCCGCTATCAGGCACAAATCAATGCGCTGAAGGCGACGCTGGACAGCCAAAAAATAACGGTATCGGTGATTCAGGCAAATCAGGGAAAAATTAATGTGATGCATAGCTATCATTCGCTGGGGCGGGTATTACGCGATGCTGGTTTTCGTTTTCCGCCGCTGATTGAGAGCATTCCTGAAGGTGGGCGAATGGATGTGAGCGCGGAGCGTTTACCTGAACTGGATGCCGATTTTATTTTTGCAACCTGGCGTGGTGACACCGGTGGTAAACCTCAGGATGAGCAGGCAGCAATGGAAAAAGTCATGCCGGGATGGTGTCAGTTTCTGACGGCCTGTCGTTCCGGGCGCTATGTGCTGATTTCTCGTGAAGAGGCGATTTCTAACTCCTTTGCATCTCTGGGGCTGATGGCTGCGCAGATACAATCACAAATTGCGGGACGACCTCTACCGGAGGCTAAATGATCCAGAAAGACAAAACGCGGGTTGATATTTATGGTGAGCGTTTTCGCACTCGCGCGAGTCAGTTAACGCCTGGGTTAAGAGCTGTCGCCAGCTACATTAATGAGCATCGTGAAGTGGTTCTCGAGCAAACGGCGATGGAAATTGCGGCCACGTTGAACACTTCCGATGCCACAGTTATCAGGGCTATACAGGCCCTGGGGTTTGCCGGGCTGCGTGATCTGAAACGCACTCTGGAACAGTGGCTTGGTCCAGCCCTTAGTTCCAGCGAAAAGATGTCTACGACGGTGAGTAACTTGACGAGCGATGTTAACACCGCAATCGACTTTGTTCTTGAAGGGCATTTGTATACTTGTAATGTCCTGTCAGAGCCTGAAAACCGCTACGCGCTTGCGCAAGCGGTAGCGTTGTTGGTGCAGGCACGGCAAGTCGCAATTTTTGGCATTGGCGCTTCGGGTATTCTGGCGGACTATACCGCACGACTATTCAACCGCATAGGCTTGCCTGCCACGGCACTAAACCGTACGGGTATTGGCCTTGCCGAGCAACTGATCGCGCTTCAACGTGGCGATGTTCTGATCATGATGGCGCAAAAATCTGCGCACCGGGAAGGACTGACAACGCTGCGTGAAGCGAGACGGCTGGGGATCCCTGTTATTTTGCTGACAAACGCGCTGGATTCACGTTTTAGCAAAGACGCCAGTATCGTGATTCATGTTCCGCGCGGGGATGAAAAGGGGAAAACGCCACTACATGGTACGGTATTGTTGTGCCTGGAAATGATTGTTTGGTCGGTGGCTTCCGCGATGCCGCAGCGTGCGGTTAAAACCATTAAGCGAATTAACGATTTCCATCGGGGTTTGAAAACGGGAAGAAAGAATGGCTAATCTGACCTGAGGCCGGTAGCAACACCGGCCTCTTTTCAGGAATGTTAAATCCCCGGTTGCAGGATGCGGATATTCATCTCCAGCACATCGCCTTTTACGGCCTCGCTGTACGCTTTCATGTGCGGGGTCTGCAAGTGCGCTTCAAGATGCGCGATGCTTTCCCACTGCTCAATCATCACGATAGAGTCCGGCGCCATAGACTGGAAACTCACGCCAGCAGCGCAATCCACCATCGGCGCATAGCCGTGGCAACCTTCTTCCTTCAGTACGGTTGGAACGATTTTAGCAAACTGATCCAATACCGCCTGACGGTGATGTTGACCAGGACGAGTACGGATTTCTGCGATTACTGTAATCATGGTTAACTCCTTCTAAAGCCAGAGCCCTAGTTAACCAAAAATCTCTACAAGATGCTTGCGATATTCTTCAGTATAGCGGGGAACATCAGGCATTTTTATCACGTCATTAGCGATAAATGTCGGCAGCGGTTCCATACCCAGGAATTGGTTTGCTTTATGGAACGGCAGATACACGCCGTCAACGCCAACGCCGTGGAAGAATTGGTCTTTTTCGGTGAAGGCTTCCATTGGTGCGTTCCAGGTCAGGGAAAGCATATATTTTTTGCCCTGTACCAGGCCGCCAGAACCGTATTTTTTCGACGGATCTTTGCGGGTACGACCATCGCTGGCATACAGCGTGCCGTGACCTTCGGTGAAAACATCATCGATATATTTCTTCACCGTCCACGGTGCGCCCATCCACCAACCTGGCATCTGCCAGATCACCACATCAGCCCAGAGAAAGTTTTGTACTTCGGCTTTGACATCGTAGTCGCTCTCGGCGCGAACGATGCGGACATCATGCCCGAGGTCGCGCAGCGTACCATCCGCGACTTCGGTCAGGGTGTCGTTCAGTTGACCATTGGAGTGGGCGAATTTTTTCGCGCCGTTGATAATCAGGATGTTGCTCATTTTTTATCCTCAGGGTGAGACGTTTGCCGACTATAGTACGTCACAGAGCGGTGCGGTGAAATTAGCAAAATGTGCAAAGTCTTTTGCGAATATTGCAAAAATATCACCACTACCAGCTCACCTTCGCCTCAAATCCACCTTGTTCCGCATTCCCAAACACAACATTCATGCCATGCAATTTGGCGATTCGCTGGACAATCGATAGCCCAAGCCCGCTGCCGGTAGCGGTTTGTCCGGGTGGGCGGTAGAAACGTTCACCAATTCGCGCAAGTGCCTCTGGCGTCACACCGGGGCCGTTGTCTCTTACGGTGAAATTATCTGCATTTAGAGTGACGTCCACCACGCTGCCCTGTGGACTGTAACGTACTGCGTTATCCAGCAGATTTCGTACCAGTAGACTTAGTAATAGCGGTTGTCCGGTGCGTTTGATGCCGTGGGCATTGAGCGTCAGCCGCACGTCAATTTTTGCCTGCTGCGCTGTATGGTAAATATCCATCACCGACGATTGCAGGAGGTCTTCAAGCGGGATCTCCGCGACGTCCTGAAGGTTATCCAGTGAGTCGAGCCGCGACAGGGTGAGCAACTGATCAACCAGGCGTGTGGCGCGATCGATCCCCGAATGTAATTGCATCAGTGCTTTTTTCCGTGCCTGCGGATCATCGTCAGAAAGCTGTGCGACTTCGGTTTGTACTTTCAGCGCTGTTAACGGGCTACGCAGTTCGTGAGCGGCATCAGAGGTAAAGCGGCGCTCACGGACCATCATCGCATGTGTGCGGGCGAACAGTTGATTCAACGACTCGACCAGTGGACGTACTTCGCTGGGTACGCCAGTAGTATTGAGTGGTTTTTCCGAGTCAGGGTCACGCATACGTAGCGCCAGCGCCAGTTTGTTCAGCGGTGCGAGTTCACGCCCCAGTAGTACCATCATGATGATTAACATAATGGGCAGGGCGATAAGCCACGGGATCAGTTGTCCGATGACAATCGCCAGCGCCATGTCTTCGCGGTATTCCCATTCCTGACCTACAACGATGCGGTATTTACCATCAGACGACGTCATCCAGACAAAACGCCAGGGATCATCTTCATCTACCAGTTGACCGTTAGTAAATCCTTCACGTTGATAGCTGTAGGGAATGTCTTTTCCGTTATCGCCATCATTGAGCACCATTTTGCCGTCGTGGGTAAAGATGGCAAAGGTCAACGCGTCGTCATCCACATGACCATGTTTTAATTTATTTGGCGTCCGTGCCATGCGATCCGCAGCGTTAATCTCGTTGAGATCGAGCGTACTTAACCGTTTGGCAAACAGCATCAGTTGGGTGTCGAACAGCTCATCGACGTTATCCGTAGTTTGCTTCCAGGCGACAAAGCTGGAAAGCAGCCAGGTCACCGAGGCCAGAATTAAAAAGATTAGCGTCAGCCTGACTCGCAGACTAAGGCGTTGGGTAAATTTCATTTCTCACCTAATGTGTAGCCTATACCGTGAACGGTACGAATAAAGTCACTGCCAAGTTTGCGCCGCAGATGATGCACATGCACTTCAACGGCATTGCTGGTGACCTCTTCGTCCCAGGTATACAGTTTTTCTTCAATCAGTTTGCGTGGCAGTACCCGACCAGCGTTACGCATCAGTAATTCCAACAGGGCAAATTCTTTTGGTTTCAGCGTTAAGGGTTCGCCAGCCAGCGTGGCGATACGTTTGCCGGGGTCGAGCATGACGTTACCGTGGCGCAGCTCGTTGCTGGCCTGGCCGTTGGTTCGGCGCATCAGAGCTTCCAGCCTGGCGGCGACTTCTATCAATGCAAAAGGTTTGCATAGATAATCGTCGGCTCCCAGGCGCAAACCTTCCACGCGTTCGGCCAGAGCGTCGCGAGCGGTGAGAATCAGTACCGGTTCACGCTGACCTTTACTCCGCCACTCGCGTAAAATATCGCGACCATCCATTCCCGGTAAGGTGAGATCAAGGATCACCGCGTCATAAGGCGCGCTATAAAGCGCCTCTTTTCCCTGACGGCCTTCCGTAAACCAGTCGACGCTAAAACCCATCTTACTCAGACCTGTTTTGATGCCATCGCCAATCAGCATGTCATCTTCTATCAGTAAAATTCGCATCTTTTCATCCCTGCGATAACTGTATTTGTTGCAAGTAAACCGTGTTGTAACGTGCTCTGTACAGCCCTAAATTTTCTTTTTTTTCCTTAAGAAGTTGTTAAGGACTATCTTGTTTAATACTCGGAAACAGACATTAAAGGGAGTAACAAACATGAAAAAATTCGCAGCAGCAATTGCAGTAATGGCCCTGTGCAGCGCACCGGTAATGGCAGCAGAGCAGGGTGGTTTTTCTGGCCCATCGGCAACACAAAGTCAGACCGGAGGATTCCAGGGGCCGAACGGCAGCGTAACTAACGTAGAAAACGCGAAATCTCTGCGTGACGACACCTGGGTAACTCTGCGTGGCAATATCGTTGAGCGCATCTCTGACGATCTGTATCTGTTCAAAGATGCCAGCGGCACCATCAATGTAGATATCGACCACAAACGCTGGAACGGTGTGACGGTAACGCCGAAAGATACGGTTGAGATTCAGGGCGAAGTGGATAAAGACTGGAACTCTGTTGAAATTGACGTTAAACAGATCCGCAAAGTAAACCCGTAACTTTACCGCTCCCGGGACGCGTTCCCGGGAATAATTTCGCAGGGAGGCAAAATGACAAACCTGACACTGGATGTAAACATTATCGATTTCCCATCAATCCCTGTGGCGATGTTGCCACATCGCTGTAGCCCTGAGTTGCTCAACTACAGCGTGGCAAAATTTATCATGTGGCGCAAAGAGACGGGGCTTTCTCCTGTTAACCAAAGCCAGACTTTTGGCGTCGCCTGGGACGATCCTGCCACCACCGCGCCTGAAGCATTTCGCTTTGATATCTGTGGCAGCGTTAACGAACCGATTCCGGATAATCGTTATGGCGTGAGTAATGGTGAACTTACTTCGGGACGTTATGCCGTAGCCCGCCATGTTGGCGACCTGGATAACATATCTCACACTATCTGGACCATCATTCGCAACTGGCTTCCTGAAAGCGGCGAGAAAATGCGTAAAGCACCAATTCTGTTTCATTACACCAACCTGGGCGAAGGAATGGTAGAGCAGCAATTGAAAACGGATGTTTATGTGCCGTTAATGTGAAGGGGATCTTTTCCGGAGTGTGAACCAAATCACTCGCGATAAGTTTGAGCTAACAATGCCACAGGCGTATTGTTGTCTGGCTTATAATTTCTCCGGTAAGGAATACCATGTATACGCGAAATTTATTATGGCTGGTCAGCCTGGTAAGTGCGACTCCTCTCTACGCTGCTGACGTTCCCGCCAATACTCCGCTCGCTTCGCAACAAGTCTTTCGTTACAACAATCATAGCGATCCAGGCACGCTCGACCCGCAAAAGGTTGAGGAGAATACTGCCGCGCAGATTGTGCTGGATCTGTTTGAAGGTCTGGTATGGATGGACGGCGAAGGTAAAGTGCAACCCGCTCAGGCCGAGTCCTGGGAAGTGTCAGATGGCGGCAAACGCTATGTTTTCCATTTACGTAACGGCTTACAGTGGTCTGACGGTCAGCCCCTGACAGCTCAAGATTTTGTCCTCGGCTGGCAGCGCGCAGTTGACCCCAAAACAGCAAGTCCTTTTGCTGGCTATCTGGCGCAGGCGCATATAAAAAATGCTGCGGCTATTGTGGCGGGAAAAGCGGATGCCTCATTGTTAGGCGTGAAAGCGACGGATGAGCGCACCCTTGAAGTCACGCTTGAGCAACCTGTTCCGTGGTTCACGACGATGCTCGCCTGGCCGACGTTGTTTCCTGTTCCACATCATGTGATAGCGAAATATGGCGATAGCTGGAGTAAGCCAGAACATATGGTTTACAACGGTGCCTTTGTGCTTGATAAATGGGTGGTTAACGAAAAGATTACTGCTCGCAAAAATTCTAAGTACCGCGATGCAGAGCATACCGTTTTGCAGCAGGTCGAGTATCTGGCGCTGGATAATTCGGTCACTGGCTATAACCGTTATCGCGCGGGAGAGGTCGATCTGACCTGGGTTCCGGCGCAGCAAATTCCTGCTATCGAAAAATCGTTGCCAGGCGAGTTGCAGATTATCCCGCGTCTGAACAGCGAATATTACAACTTCAATATGCAGAAAACGCCGTTTGACGACGTGCGTGTGCGGCGGGCGTTATACCTGACGGTCGACAGACAGTTAATCGCGCAAAAGGTACTTGGGCTGCGAACCCCTGCAACTACGTTGACGCCGCCAGAAGTTGAAGGCTTTAACGCGCCGATGTTCGATGAACTGCAACAGCCGATGAGTGAGCGCGTGGCGACGGCAAAAGCATTGCTGAAACAGGCGGGATACGACGCCTCTCACCCGCTACGCTTTGAACTGTTCTACAACAAATACGATCTGCATGAGAAAACGGCGATAGCCTTGTCTTCCGAATGGAAAAAATGGCTTGGCGCACAGGTGACGCTGCGCACGATGGAGTGGAAAACGTATCTTGATGCCCGGCGTAGCGGTGATTTCATGTTGTCGCGGCAGTCGTGGGATGCGACGTATAATGATGCTTCCACCTTCCTGAACACGCTTAAAAGCGATAGTGAAGAGAACGTCGGTCACTGGAAAAACACGCAGTATGACGCGTTATTGAATCAGGCGGCGCAAACCACCGATGCGGGGAAACGTAACGTGCTGTATCAACAGGCCGAGGCCATTATTAACCAGCAGGCTCCGCTCATTCCCATCTACTATCAACCGCTGATCAAACTGCTTAAACCCTACGTTGGCGGTTTCCCGCTGCATAATCCTCAGGATTATGTCTACAGCAAAGAGTTGTATATCAAGGCACATTGATGCCTTTATCGCCGCCGGAGCACGTCCGGCGGCGCTAATGACGCTGATCTCCTGTGACTCGACGCGGCAGATAATGTAGTATCTCCAGCAATATTGCCCCTTTGAAGGCTGGCGAATAAGTTGAGGAATCAGAATTAATGAGCGATATGGCAGAGCGCCTTGCGCTGCATGAGTTTACGGAGAACGCCTACTTAAACTACTCCATGTACGTGATCATGGACCGTGCGTTGCCGTTTATTGGTGATGGTCTGAAACCCGTTCAACGCCGCATTGTGTATGCGATGTCAGAACTGGGCCTGAATGCGACCGCCAAATTTAAAAAGTCGGCTCGTACTGTCGGTGACGTACTGGGTAAATACCATCCGCATGGCGACAGCGCCTGCTATGAAGCGATGGTGCTGATGGCGCAGCCATTCTCTTACCGTTATCCGCTGGTGGACGGGCAGGGGAACTGGGGGGCGCCGGACGATCCGAAATCGTTCGCAGCAATGCGTTACACCGAATCCCGCCTGTCGAAATATTCCGAGCTTTTATTAAGTGAACTGGGGCAAGGAACGGCAGATTGGGTGCCAAACTTCGATGGCACGTTGCAAGAGCCGAAAATGCTCCCCGCCCGCTTGCCGAATATTTTACTTAACGGCACCACCGGCATTGCCGTCGGCATGGCGACGGATATTCCGCCGCACAACCTGCGTGAAGTCGCGCAGGCGGCAATCGCCTTAATTGAGCAGCCCAATACCACGCTCGACCAGTTACTGGATATCGTGCAGGGGCCGGACTACCCGACCGAAGCGGAAATCATTACCTCGCGTGCCGAGATCCGTAAAATCTACGAGAACGGTCGCGGTTCTGTGCGTATGCGCGCGGTGTGGAAGAAAGAAGATGGCGCGGTGGTTATCAGTGCACTACCGCATCAGGTTTCTGGCGCGCGCGTGCTGGAGCAGATTGCTGCGCAAATGCGCAACAAGAAGCTGCCGATGGTTGACGATCTGCGCGATGAATCTGACCACGAGAACCCGACCCGTCTGGTGATCGTGCCGCGTTCCAACCGCGTGGATATGGAGCAGGTGATGAATCACCTCTTCGCTACCACCGATCTGGAAAAGAGCTATCGTATTAACCTTAATATGATCGGTCTGGATGGGCGTCCGGCGGTGAAAAACCTGCGGGAAATCCTCTCCGAATGGCTGGTGTTCCGTCGTGATACCGTACGCCGCCGTCTGAACTATCGTCTGGAGAAAGTCCTCAAGCGCCTGCATATCCTCGAAGGTTTGCTGGTGGCGTTTCTCAACATCGACGAAGTGATTGAGATCATTCGTAATGAAGATGAACCGAAACCGGCGCTGATGTCGCGCTTCGGCATTACGGAAACTCAGGCGGAAGCTATTCTCGAACTGAAACTGCGTCACCTCGCCAAACTGGAAGAGATGAAGATTCGCGGTGAGCAGAACGAGCTGGAAAAAGAGCGCGATCAGTTGCAGGGCATTCTGGCTTCCGAGCGCAAAATGAATAACCTGCTGAAGAAAGAGCTACAGGCCGACGCACAAGCGTATGGCGACGATCGCCGTTCGCCGCTGCAGGAACGCGAAGAAGCGAAAGCGATGAGCGAGCACGACATGCTGCCGTCTGAGCCGGTGACCATTGTGTTGTCGCAGATGGGCTGGGTGCGTAGTGCCAAAGGTCATGATATCGACGCCCCAGGTCTGAACTACAAAGCAGGTGATAGTTTCAAAGCTGCGGTGAAAGGCAAGAGTAACCAGCCTGTGGTGTTTGTAGACTCTACCGGACGCAGCTACGCCATCGACCCCATTACGCTGCCTTCAGCGCGTGGTCAGGGCGAACCGCTCACCGGTAAACTGACGTTGCCGCCAGGCGCTACCGTTGATCACATGCTAATGGAAAGCGACGATCAGAAACTGTTGATGGCTTCCGATGCAGGTTACGGATTCGTCTGTACCTTCAACGATCTGGTGGCGCGTAACCGTGCAGGTAAGGCACTGATTACTCTGCCAGAAAACGCGCATGTTATGCCGCCTGTGGTGATTCAGGATCCTTCCGATATGTTGCTGGCGATTACTCTGGCTGGACGTATGCTGATGTTCCCGGTCAGTGAGCTCCCGCAACTGTCGAAGGGTAAAGGCAACAAGATCATTAACATCCCGTCGGCAGAAGCCGCTCGTGGCGAGGATGGTCTTGCGCATCTATATGTCCTGCCCCCACAAAGTACGCTGACGATTCATGTCGGGAAACGCAAAATTAAACTGCGCCCGGAAGAGTTGCTGAAAGTGACCGGTGAGCGTGGCCGTCGCGGCACCTTGATGCGTGGTTTACAGCGTATCGACCGCGTCGAGATTGACGCTCCGCGACGCGCTGACAGCGAAGAGTAAAATGCAGGAGAGGGCCGTACCTTCTCCTGTCAAAAAGGTGAACCGGATGAAACGTTGAAGTCGTCATCCGGTGCCGCATTTAGTCTGTATAAACAATAAAAATTCCCTTGAAACCGTTGTTTATTCATGCGTTGCGATTAACAATACGTTTTTCCAGAGAGCGGCTTTTAACAATGCCCTAACCTGATTTCAGGTGACGTACAATGCCAGTCTCTCAGATCTTCAGAGGGTGTTATGCTATATATCTTTCGTCTTATTATTACCGTTATTTACAGCATCTTAGTCTGTGTATTCGGCTCCATTTACTGCCTTTTCAGCCCGCGTAATCCGAAGCATGTGGCTACCTTCGGGCATATGTTTGGTCGTCTTGCGCCGCTGTACGGCCTGAAGGTCGAATGTCGCAAACCTGCTGATGCCGAAAGCTACGGTAATGCTATCTATATTGCTAACCATCAGAACAACTATGACATGGTGACGGCATCAAACATCGTGCAGCCGCCGACAGTCACTGTAGGTAAAAAGAGTTTGCTGTGGATCCCCTTCTTCGGGCAGTTGTACTGGTTAACCGGTAACTTATTGATCGACAGAAACAACCGTACTAAGGCACACGGCACTATTGCGGAAGTGGTGAATCACTTCAAAAAACGCCGTATTTCCATCTGGATGTTCCCGGAAGGTACCCGCAGTCGTGGTCGCGGCCTGCTACCGTTCAAGACCGGGGCATTTCACGCGGCAATTGCAGCAGGTGTGCCGATTATTCCCGTGTGCGTCTCTACAACTTCGAATAAGATTAATCTTAACCGGCTACACAACGGTCTGGTGATTGTCGAAATGCTGCCGCCAATTGATGTCAGTCAATATGGTAAAGATCAGGTTCGCGAGCTGGCTGCCCATTGTCGTTCGATAATGGAACAAAAAATCGCCGAGCTCGATAAAGAAGTCGCAGAACGCGAAGCCGCCGGAAAAGTTTAAGTCGGCAATCTGTATTTTTGCGGGAACACTTTCCTGCACGGTATTACTTTAGCCAGTTTTACATGGAGCAAATATGTCACTCAGTCGGCGTCAGTTCATTCAGGCATCGGGGATTGCACTTTGTGCAGGCGCTGTTCCCCTGAAGGCCAGCGCAGCCGGGCAACAGCAACCGCTACCCGTTCCGCCGCTGCTTGAATCTCGCCGTGGGCAACCGCTGTTTATGACTGTACAACGTGCGCACTGGTCATTTACGCCAGGGACACGCGCGTCGGTCTGGGGAATCAATGGCCGTTACCTGGGGCCGACTATCCGCGTCTGGAAGGGCGACGATGTTAAGCTTATTTACAGCAACCGCCTGACAGAAAATGTCTCAATGACGGTGGCCGGGCTACAGGTACCTGGCCCGCTGATGGGCGGTCCGGCACGGATGATGTCGCCTAATGCTGACTGGGCGCCCGTACTGCCTATTCGCCAGAACGCAGCTACTCTGTGGTATCACGCCAATACTCCCAACCGCACGGCTCAGCAGGTCTATAACGGCCTTGCCGGAATGTGGTTGGTGGAAGATGAAGTCAGCAAGTCGCTGCCTATCCCCAACCATTATGGTGTGGATGATTTTCCGGTCATTATCCAGGATAAAAGGCTGGATAACTTTGGTACGCCAGAATACAACGAACCGGGAAGCGGCGGCTTTGTTGGTGATACGCTGCTGGTTAACGGTGTACAAAGCCCGTACGTTGAAGTCTCGCGTGGCTGGGTGCGCTTGCGACTGCTGAACGCGTCGAACTCTCGTCGCTATCAACTACAGATGAGCGACGGACGCCCATTGCATGTAATTTCAGGCGATCAGGGATTCCTGCCTGCTCCTGTATCGGTGAAGCAACTTTCGCTGGCACCGGGCGAGCGTCGTGAGATTCTGGTGGATATGAGCAACGGTGATGAAGTGTCTATCACCTGTGGCGAAGCGGCGAGTATTGTTGATCGTATTCGTGGCTTCTTTGAGCCATCCAGCATTCTGGTTTCTACGCTGGTGCTAACGCTGCGCCCAACTGGGCTACTGCCACTGGTCACTGACAGCCTGCCGATGCGCCTGTTGCCGACTGAAATTATGGCCGGTTCACCGATTCGTAGTCGTGATATTAGCCTGGGTGACGATCCTGGTATCAATGGGAAGTTGTGGGACGTCAACCGTATTGATGTCACCGCGCAGCAAGGAACGTGGGAGCGCTGGACCGTACGAGCAGACGAACCGCAAGCGTTCCATATTGAAGGCGTGATGTTCCAGATCCGCAACGTTAACGGCGCAATGCCGTTCCCGGAAGACAGAGGCTGGAAAGATACCGTTTGGGTCGACGGACAAGTGGAGCTGCTTGTCTATTTCGGTCAGCCTTCCTGGGCGCACTTCCCGTTCTACTTTAATAGCCAGACGCTGGAAATGGCGGACCGTGGCTCGATTGGGCAACTGTTGGTCAATCCGATACCGTAATCTTCATACTCGCCCGAGGAGGGCGAGTATGGAATACCTTTCGATTTCTCTTTCGTTCCGGCTTATAATCCCCGGCCTTTGATTATTTTTTTACCATTTCTGGAAGCAAAATGAGCTCTATCTCCCTGATCCAACCGGATCGCGACCTGTTCTCCTGGCCGCAGTACTGGGCCGCCTGTTTTGGACCGGCACCGTTTTTGCCGATGTCTCGTGAAGAGATGGATCAACTTGGCTGGGATAGCTGCGACATCATTTTGGTTACTGGCGACGCGTATGTCGATCACCCAAGCTTCGGGATGGCGATCTGCGGTCGTATGCTGGAAGCGCAGGGCTTTCGCGTCGGGATCATCGCCCAGCCAGACTGGAGCAGCAAAGAC
This sequence comes from Escherichia sp. E3659, assembly GCF_005781135.1. Taxonomy (NCBI): domain Bacteria; kingdom Pseudomonadati; phylum Pseudomonadota; class Gammaproteobacteria; order Enterobacterales; family Enterobacteriaceae; genus Escherichia; species Escherichia sp. E3659. The sequence goes on from NZ_VATQ01000010.1 coordinate 72,836, forward strand.
GATTTCATGCGTCTGGGTAAACCGAATCTGTTTTTCGGTGTTACTGCTGGCAACATGGATTCGATGATCAACCGTTATACCGCCGATCGCCGTTTACGTCATGACGATGCCTACACACCGGATAACGTCGCGGGTAAGCGCCCGGATCGCGCCACACTGGTTTATACCCAGCGTTGTAAAGAAGCGTGGAAAGATGTGCCGGTGATCCTCGGCGGTATTGAGGCTAGTCTGCGCCGTACCGCGCATTATGATTACTGGTCCGATACCGTGCGCCGTTCGGTGCTGGTGGATTCGAAAGCCGACATGCTGATGTTCGGTAACGGTGAGCGTCCGCTGGTGGAAGTGGCGCATCGTCTGGCGATGGGCGAGCCGATTAGTGAAATCCGCGATGTGCGTAATACCGCGATTATCGTGAAAGAAGCACTGCCTGGCTGGAGCGGCGTGGATTCCACCCGTCTCGATACCCCGGGGAAAATCGACCCGATCCCGCATCCGTATGGTGAAGACCTGCCGTGCGCGGATAACAAACCAGTGGCGCCGAAAAAACAAGAAGCCAAAGCCGTTACCGTGCAGCCGCCGCGCCCGAAACCGTGGGAAAAAACCTACGTGTTGCTGCCTTCATTCGAGAAAGTGAAGGGCGACAAAGTGCTGTACGCTCATGCTTCGCGTATTCTGCACCACGAAACTAACCCAGGCTGCGCCCGTGCGTTGATGCAAAAACATGGCGACCGCTATGTGTGGATCAACCCGCCTGCTATCCCGCTTTCTACCGAAGAGATGGACAGCGTTTTTGCGCTGCCGTACAAGCGCGTGCCGCATCCGGCCTATGGTAATGCCCGTATTCCGGCTTACGAAATGATCCGTTTCTCGGTCAACATTATGCGCGGCTGCTTTGGCGGCTGTTCTTTCTGTTCTATCACCGAGCACGAAGGGCGCATTATTCAGAGCCGTTCGGAAGATTCGATCATTAATGAGATTGAAGCGATCCGCGATACCGTTCCTGGCTTTACTGGCGTGATTTCCGATCTCGGCGGGCCAACTGCCAACATGTATATGTTGCGCTGCAAATCGCCGCGCGCCGAGCAGACCTGCCGTCGTTTGTCGTGCGTTTACCCGGATATTTGTCCGCATATGGACACTAACCACGAACCGACCATCAATCTCTATCGCCGTGCTCGCGATCTCAAAGGTATCAAGAAGATCCTGATCGCTTCCGGCGTGCGTTACGACATTGCCGTGGAAGACCCGCGCTATATCAAAGAGCTGGCGACCCATCACGTCGGCGGTTATCTGAAGATTGCCCCGGAACATACTGAAGAAGGGCCGTTATCGAAGATGATGAAGCCGGGCATGGGCAGTTATGACCGCTTTAAAGAGCTATTCGACACCTATTCCAAACAGGCAGGTAAAGAGCAGTATCTGATCCCCTATTTCATCTCTGCACACCCCGGTACGCGTGATGAAGATATGGTGAACCTGGCGCTGTGGCTGAAAAAGCATCGTTTCCGTCTCGACCAGGTACAGAACTTCTACCCATCGCCGCTGGCTAACTCGACCACTATGTATTACACCGGCAAAAACCCGCTGGCGAAGATTGGTTATAAGAGTGAAGACGTCTTCGTACCGAAGGGCGACAAACAGCGTCGTTTGCATAAAGCGTTGTTGCGTTACCACGATCCGGCAAACTGGCCGTTAATCCGCCAGGCGCTGGAAGCGATGGGCAAAAAGCATCTGATTGGCAGCCGTCGCGATTGCTTAGTGCCTGCGCCAACCATTGAAGAGATGCGCGAAGCTCGCCGTCAGAACCGCAATACCCGTCCGGCGTTGACCAAACATACGCCGATGGCGACCCAGCGTCAGACGCCTGCTACGGCAAAAAAAGCGTCGTCTACGCAATCTCGTCCGGTGAATGCTGGCGCGAAGAAACGCCCTAAAGCAGCGGTCGGACGTTAAAAAAAATCCCCGGCAACTGACACGCTGCCGGGGATTTTTTTATCATTCTGCGTACATACGCAAGCAGCGCAGGCAATCAAAATAGTCTTGTGCATCAAGACGCGTATTGGCTCTGTTAGCTTCGGATTTGGCTGCATAGATTTGTGGGCGTAGTGCTTTCATATCCTGCTCAAGTCGGGCAATTTTGGCATTTAACGTTTGTACGTTGCTTGTCAGCTGATTGACCTTTTGCTCATCGACGCAGCCACTGAGCAAGCAGGTTGCCAGAACAACAGCTCCCACGGTGAAAATCGTTTTCATATAGTGTTCCCTTTTATTTATTGTTCCGGCTAATTGTTATTTAATTCAGCTCATTGCTTTAATCTGGCGGCGGTTTTCGCCTCAATCTGTTTAAGGAGGCTGCCGCTGTTCGGGCGGATAAAATCGGCAATCTCCCACTTACCCTCACGCCGCTGTAAAACAAATTCTTGCTCTTCGCTGTTGCCATTGGTCAATGCAAAACGAACATAAATACGAGCGGAGTCGGCAGTTTTCTCCAGCACACGAATTTCATCAACGCGTGAAAATAACGACTCTTCGCCAAAACAGATTGGGTTGTCGTAGATAAATTGCCGCTCTAATTGCATATTTTCATCGGAGTTACTGTCAGTCTTGAAGGTGGTTTTATAGAAGGCATTAACAGCCTGGCGATAGGTGTTGGAAACAACCCACGTCCAGGGCCAGCTATAATGAGTGATATGGTCAAACAACTCGGCGACAAAGGCTTCAGGCTGCTCTTTTTGCAGCGATGCCAGTACCGCCAATATTTTTTCATTCTCACCATTAACCGACTGCCAGACGCTGCCATGATTGCTGACAATATCATCAATCACCCAACGACCATTTTCTGCCACCATCTTCAGTGTTTGCGTGGTCTTTTCTTTATCGTCTTTATAGGGACGAAAGCGCACAAGGGCATCCACGTGATCGGCATCCGTTTGAGTAACCGCGACACTTTCTAACACCAGATCGCCGTAATCCTGACAATCGCAAACCGGATCGTAATCCAGCCAGCCAATATTACCCGGCAGTGTGAGATTGTCATTCAAGGTTAGCGCCTTTTGCATTCGCGTTGATGTTATTGCTTGCTCACTGTTATCAGCGAAATAAGGAGCGCTAGCCCCACCGGTATAGTATTGATAAATCTGCCTGACTGTTTGTTCAGCGGTTAGCGAGGGGGATTGCGCCTGGAGGGTAAAACTTAAAAAGGCTGCCAAAAACAGAATCATTATTTTCATCTGTTTTTCACCTCTCCATCGCGTTTATCCCTGGTGTAGATGAGTTGTTCCTTTAAGAGCTTCCAGCTCCGCATGATGATGTCCTTATATTTGGTGTTCCTGAACAGGGGAGAGTAACAACGGGCGGGAGGCGAGGGGAATAAATGATTTCTGAAAAGTCCGGTAGCGGAACATTACCGCTACCGGGAGAATTTGTGCGTTAGCCGCTGAACTGGTCGGGATCGGGGCCGAGGCGTTTACCCTGGTCGAGTTTTGCAATGTCACCAAGTTCGTCTTTGTCGAGACGGAAATCCCAGACATCGAAGTTTTCGGCAATTCGTGAAGGGGTGACCGATTTCGGGATTACGACCAGACCGTTATCCAGATGCCAGCGGATAACAATCTGCGCCGGGGTTTTGCCATACTTATCTGCCAGATCGCGAATGATTTTCTGATCGAATACGCCTTTCCCGCCCTGGGCTAATGGGCTCCAGGATTCGGTCTGGATTTTGTGTGTGGCGTTCCAGGCATGCAACTGACGTTGCTGCATCAGCGGGTGAAGTTCTATCTGGTTAATGACAGGCGCCACGCCAGTTTCATCAATCAGACGCTGAAGATGGTGGATCTGGAAATTGCAGACGCCGATACTTTTGATTAATCCCTCTTTTTGCAGCTCAATCATTCCTTTCCATGCTTCGACATAATGGTCGATTGCGGGAACGGGCCAATGCATTAAGTAGAGGTCGATATAATCAAGCTGGAGTTTTTTCAGACTGTCGAGTAGGGCTTCGCGGGGGCGCTTGTGGTTGTCGTTCCACAGTTTCGTGGTGATGAACAGATCTTCTCTGTTAAGTGCGGAATTTTTCAGGGCTTTGCCGACACCTTCTTCGTTCTTGTAGGCTGCGGCGGTATCAATTGAACGATAACCCACTTCTAACGCTTTTTGGATAGCGGTGATAACTTCCTCATTACTTGCTTGCCAGACGCCCAGTCCCAGCTGGGGCATGACATTGCCGTCCTGTAGCTTAATAACGGTTGGATTAGCCATACGTTCCTCCTTATATGAACTCACCGGAGCAGGCTCCGGTGAGATGTTGTGAACTTAAGTCTGGACGAAATGCCCGAAAACGAAAGTTTGAGGCGTAAAAAGCTTAACGGGCGGCTTCGTAGATGCGGCGGCTGACTTCCAGTGTAATGTCATGATTTTCGCCCAGTTGGGTCATGCCGTGCTCTTCCAGTTTTTTCAGCAATGCCGGGATAGAGCTGCCGTCCAGACCGTAGTCGGAAAGATGTGTCGGCACGCCTAATTGCTCGAAGAAGTTACGGGTAGCGGCAATCGCGGCGTCAATGCGCTCGTCGTCGGAACCTTCGGTGATGTTCCAGACGCGTTCAGCGTATTGCAGCAGTTTCGCACGCTTGGTGTCGCGTTTTTCATTCCACAGTGCAGGCAGGACGATAGCCAGAGTTTGTGCGTGATCCAGACCGTGCATAGCGGTCAGTTCGTGGCCCAGCATATGCGTTGCCCAGTCCTGCGGTACGCCAGCGCCGATCAAACCGTTCAGCGCTTGGGTCGCCGCCCACATAACGTTGGCGCGCACATCGTAGTTCTCTGGTTCTTTCAGGGCCTTCGGGCCATCTTCGATCAGCGTCAGCAAAATACCTTCTGCGAAGCGATCCTGAATTTTGGCATCAACTGGTTTGGTCACATACTGTTCTACGGTGTGCACAAAGGCGTCCACTACGCCGTTAGCCACCTGGCGCGGCGGCAGGGTATAGGTATAAACCGGATCGAGTACGGCAAATACCGGCTGAACATGGGCAGAATGGAACGCCTGTTTGTCGCCAGTGGTTTTACGGGAGATAACCGCGCCTGCGTTGGATTCTGAACCAGTTGCAGGCAGCGTCAGCACACAGCCCATCGGGATAGCGCTTTTAATCTCTTTGCCGCCAGTTTGCAGGATATGCCACGGATCGACGTTTTCAGGATAATTTGCCGCTGCGGCGATAAATTTGGTGCCATCCAGCACGGATCCGCCGCCAACCGCCAACAGGAAAGTCACTTTCTGTTCGCGAACCAGTTTTACGGCGTTCATCAGCGTTTCATAAGCCGGGTTTGGTTCGATACCGCCAAACTCCAGCACGTCCATGCCTTTCAGTGCATCCAGAACTTGATCGAGGACGCCGGTTTTTTTCACACTACCACCGCCGTAGGTAATCAATACGCGGGCGCCATGAGGAATTTGCTCGCGTAAACCAGCGATAGCGCCTTTACCAAACAGAATGCGGGTTGGGGTGTGCAGATTAAAGTTGTTCATTACTTGCTCCCTTTGCTGGGTCAATATGAGGGCAGAGATCGGTCTGCCTGATGTTTTTCATTGTGGTCGCCAGCGCCGTGGCTCTCAATGCTCATTTCTGCCAATGTCTTGCCTATTTCTCCAGAGTACTGGAGAAATGGTACAAAATTGCGCACAATCAAATTGCCGCATTATTCCTAAGAAATTACGCGATATGAAACGTGAAGAGATATGCCGCCTACTGACGGATAAAATTAATAGACTGAAAGATAAAGAAAATAGTTTGTCAGATATGTTGCCTGATGTGCGCTTATTGTATGGCGAGAACCCCGGTGCGCGTACGCCAGTGATGTATGAACCTGGCATCATAATTCTCTTTTCTGGGCATAAAATCGGTTATATCAATGAACGCGTGTTTCGCTATGACGCCAATGAATACCTGCTGCTGACGGTGCCGTTGCCGTTTGAGTGCGAAACTTATGCCACGCCAGAGGTGCCACTGGCGGGGGTGCGTCTCAATGTTGATATTTTACAGTTACAAGAGCTGTTGATGGACATTGGCGAAGATGAACATTTCCAGCCGTCGATGGCTGCCAGCGGTATTAATTCCGCTACATTGTCCGAAGAGATTTTATGCGCGGCGGAGCGGTTACTGGATGTGATGGAACGACCGCTGGATGCGCGCATTCTCGGTAAACAGATTATCCGCGAAATTCTTTACTATGTGCTGACGGGGCCTTGCGGCGGCGCGTTGCTGGCACTGGTAAGTCGCCAGACGCATTTCAGCCTGATTAGCCGCGTGCTGAAACGAATTGAGAATAAATACACCGAAAACCTGAGCGTTGAGCAACTGGCAGCAGAGGCCAATATGAGCGTTTCAGCGTTCCACCATAATTTTAAGTCTGTCACCAGTACCTCGCCGTTGCAGTATCTGAAGAATTACCGTCTGCATAAGGCGCGAATGATGATAATCCACGACGGCATGAAGGCCAGCGCGGCGGCGATGCGCGTCGGCTATGAAAGCGCGTCGCAATTTAGCCGTGAGTTTAAACGTTATTTCGGTGTGACGCCGGGAGAAGATGCAGCCAGAATGCGGGCGATGCAGGGGAGTTAAATGCGTTCCCGGCATGGCCACCGGGAACGGAGGAAATCGTCAGGCACTAGAGTACTTTTTTTTAATCACCACGAACAGCGTGCCTAACAAGCCAGCGGTTAGCAAGGCAATCGGCAGGATCATCAGGAACGTCATCACCTGATCTTCATGGCGTTTAACGAACGGAATCATGCTTAAGGCATAGCCAAAACTGGTTACCACGCTGACCCATAACAACCCGCTTAACCAGTTGAAAAACTGGAAGCGGCGATTTGGCAGTCCGGAAATCCCCGCCATGGTTGGCAGCAGCGTGCGGACAAAGGCGAGAAAACGTCCAGCCAGCAGCGCCAGCAGACCGTGGCGGTCAAACATACAGGTGGCGCGCTGGTGATATTTGGCCGGAAGCTGTGCCAGCCAGCCTTTCACCGTTTTGGTATTACCCAGCCAGCGCCCCTGAATATAACTCAACCAACAACCCAGGCTGGCTGCGGCAGTCAGAATCGTGATTGTTGGCAGAAAATCCATAACCCCTTGGGCAATCAATGCGCCAGCCAGAATCAACAAGCTGTCGCCAGGCAAAAATGAGGCGGGCAGCAGGCCGTTTTCTAAAAACAGCGTGGCAAACATGACAAAGTAAACAACGCTAACAATGTGAGGGTCCGCCAGCGCGGCAAAGTCATGTTGCCAGAGCGCAGCGATAATATCTTGAATAACAGCCATGGACTTTCCTGTGGAACAGCGTTTAAGCCTTAATTTGACTATTGTACTCCTGAATCGTCCGGGACGCCTTGATCCCGGACGCAACAATTTAAGACTATTCACAATTAAATGTCTGCAAAATTGTCCAAATTTGGCAATGTTACACAATTCGCGCGAAGCCGGCGTCCAGATCGGCAATCAGATCGTCGACGTTTTCCAGACCAATATGCAGGCGAATCAAGGTGCCGCTAAAATCGATCTTACCTTGCGGGCGGATGGCGGCGAGATGTTCTGGCTGGTTCGCGAGGATCAAGGATTCATACCCGCCCCATGAGAAGGCCATGCTGAATAAACTGAAGTTATCCAGATAGTTCGCCAGTTCTTCGTCATTAAGTTTTTTCTTCAGGACAAAGGAAAATAGTCCGCTGCTACCTGTAAAGTCTCGTTTCCAGAACTCATGGCCTTTACTGCCTGGCAGAGCAGGGTGGTTAACTCGCTCAACCTGCGGATGTGCGGCCAGCCATTCAGCCACTTTCAGGCTGCTTTCATGATGTTGGCGCAGACGCACGCCCAGTGTACGCAGGCCACGACTGGTCATATAGGCGGTATCGGCGTCGACCATCTGCCCCATCAGATAGGCATTTTCCCGCAGTTGCTCCCAGCAACGGGTATTGCACACTGCAGTGCCAATCATCGCATCTGAATGCCCTACCAGATATTTGGTGGCGGCCTGAATAGAAACATCAATACCAAAATCAAGAGCTTTGAACAGTACTCCGGCAGCCCAGGTGTTATCGATCATAATGATGGCGTCCGGCACCACACTGCGTACGGCGGCAACAATTGCTGGAACATCATGCACTTCCATAGTGATGGAGCCCGGTGATTCCAGAAATACGATTTTGGTGTTTGGCTGCAGATGTTTAACGATATCGGCACCAATCAACGGATCAAACCATGATGTCGTTACGCCCAACTTGCTGAGGATTTTGCTACAGAAATCCTGGCTCGGCTCGTAGGCGGTATTTGTCATCAACACATGATCGCCCTGTTCAACAAAAGCAAGAATGGAATTGGCAACCGCTGCCGCCCCGCAAGGAAACAGTGCGCAACCTGCGCCACCTTCCAGTTCGCACATCGCTTCTTGTAAGGAGAAATGGGTTAATGTTCCGCGCCGTCCATAGAACAACTCGCCATTGGCGCGATTGCGCGTCGCATGTTTTTTGGCTTCCATACTGTCAAAGACCAGCGAAGAGGCGCGCTGAATCACGCTATTTACCGCGCCGAGAGTGTATTTTTTGCTGCGTCCTGCATTGACCAGTTGAGTATCAAGTTGTTTGTCTGCCATGTTGGGATTCCTGTTTTTATACGTCTGGATGTCTAAACTAGCACGAATGAGGTCATGCGCATCCTGAAGAATTGGCATAAAGCAGAAAAATTTCGCAAAAGGTGTACTGGTGACTTTTTTACTGCGTAAACGCAAAGAAAAGAAAGCAAAGGTACGGCAGTATGCAAATAGTAATGAGAACGACTATCAATTCGACGTCGTTTTGATATTATTGTGCGCAGATTTTGTGACTTGCGTCCTGGAGATACACAGTGGGTAATAATTTAATGCAGACGGACCTTTCCGTCTGGGGTATGTATCAGCACGCCGATATTGTCGTTAAGTGCGTGATGATTGGGCTTATTTTGGCCTCCGTAGTCACCTGGGCAATCTTTTTCAGTAAGAGCGTAGAGTTCTTCAACCAGAAGCGTCGCCTGAAGCGCGAGCAGCAACTGCTGGCTGAAGCACGCTCTTTAAACCAGGCCAGCGATATCGCCGCTGATTTTGGTAGCAAAAGCTTAAGCTTGCATTTGCTCAATGAAGCGCAAAATGAGCTGGAACTGTCGGAAGGCAGCGACGATAACGAAGGTATTAAAGAGCGTACCAGTTTCCGCCTTGAGCGTCGGGTCGCCGCAGTAGGTCGTCAAATGGGCCGCGGTAACGGTTATCTTGCTACCATCGGTGCAATTTCGCCGTTCGTTGGTCTGTTTGGTACGGTCTGGGGCATCATGAACAGCTTTATTGGTATCGCGCAAACGCAAACTACCAACCTGGCAGTGGTTGCACCGGGTATTGCAGAAGCGTTGCTGGCAACGGCAATCGGTCTGGTGGCAGCGATTCCGGCGGTCGTTATCTATAACGTATTTGCACGCCAGATTGGCGGCTTTAAAGCGATGCTTGGCGATGTCGCAGCGCAGGTATTGTTGCTGCAAAGCCGTGACCTGGACCTGGAAGCCAGCGCCGCTGCGCATCCGGTTCGTGTTGCACAAAAATTACGCGCAGGATAATGTCCGATGGCAATGCATCTTAACGAAAACCTCGACGATAACGGCGAAATGCATGATATCAACGTGACGCCGTTTATCGACGTGATGTTGGTTCTGCTGATTATCTTTATGGTGGCGGCACCGTTAGCGACGGTAGATGTGAAGGTGAACTTGCCTGCTTCTACCAGCACGCCGCAGCCGCGCCCGGAAAAACCGGTTTATCTGTCGGTGAAGGCGGACAACTCAATGTTTATCGGTAACGATCCGGTCACCGATGAAACGATGGTTACGGCGCTGAATGCGTTAACCGAAGGTAAGAAAGACACCACCATCTTCTTCCGTGCAGATAAGACCGTCGACTACGAGATGTTGATGAAGGTAATGGATAAGCTGCATCAGGCAGGTTACCTGAAGATTGGTCTGGTCGGCGAAGAAACTGCCAAAGCGAAGTAAAGAGAATTGCCTGATGCGCTACGCTTATCAGGCCTACAAAATCTATTGCAACGTGTTGATTTTTAATAATTTTGTAGGCCAGATAAGGCGTTTACGCCGCATCCGGCAAGGTTAGAAGCACAATGATGCCCGGTTGCTATCACACAACCGGGCATTTTTTTAGCCTAAATGTTCGCCGCCACACACGCCGTGCACTTCTGCGGTGACATAGCTCGACTCCTGACTTGCCAGATAAACATATACAGGGGCCAGCTCCGCCGGTTGCCCCGCACGTTTCATCGGCGTTTTCTGACCAAACTGCGGGATCTTATCCTGCGTCTGTCCGCCGGAAATTTGCAGAGCTGTCCAGATAGGGCCTGGCGCGACAATATTCACCCGAATACCTTTTTCCGCGACCTGTTTTGCCAGACCACGGCTGTAGTTCAGAATCGCCGCCTTCGTTGCCGCATAGTCCAGCAAATGCGGGCTTGGCTGGTAGGCCTGGATTGACGAAGTGGTGATGATACTGGCACCTTTCGGTAGCAGGGGAATTGCTTCCTGGGTTAGCCAGAACAGCGCGAAAACGTTAATGGCAAAGGTCTTTTGAAACTGTTCGCTGGTGAGGTCTGCAATATCAGGAATGGCAACCTGTTTCCCGGCGACCAGCGCCATAATATCCAGCCCGCCTAACGCCTTATGCGCGTCGTGAACCAGTGAACGGGCAAATTTCTCATCGCTTAAATCGCCCGGCAGCAGAATGGCTTTGCGTCCGCATTCTTCAATGATCTTTTTCACATCCTGAGCGTCTTCTTCTTCCACGGGAAGATAACTGATCGCCACGTCAGCCCCTTCACGCGCGTAAGCGATGGCGGCAGCGCGACCGATTCCGGAATCGCCCCCTGTCACCAGTGCTTTACGATCTTTCAGGCGACCGCTACCAACATAGGTTTTCTCGCCGCAATCTGGCACGGGCGTCATCTTCGCCTGAATGCCGGGCGCTGGTTGTTTCTGTTTGGGATATTCACCAGTGTAATACTGTGTGGTCGGGTCTTTTAAATGAGACATCGCTTTTCTCCCTTCAGGTTCAACGTCCTTTAAGGGTAGACGCACGCACCACGGTAATCAGTGAACCAGGAAGATCCCTAAATCTCAGAATCATGCGACAACGGTTTAACGTATATGTTGATTTGCTGTTGCGCGCTGTTTACTCAATTGCGATATACTGTTGCCCGTTTTAACTACACGACAGGAATGTATGGAACGTTTTCTTGAAAATGCAATGTATGCTTCTCGCTGGCTGCTTGCCCCCGTGTACTTTGGCCTTTCGCTGGCGCTGGTTGCCCTGGCGCTGAAGTTCTTCCAGGAGATTATTCACGTACTGCCGAATATCTTCTCGATGGCGGAATCAGATTTGATCCTCGTGTTGCTGTCGCTGGTGGATATGACGCTGGTTGGCGGTTTGCTGGTGATGGTGATGTTTTCCGGTTATGAGAATTTCGTTTCGCAGCTGGATATCTCCGAGAACAAAGAGAAACTGAACTGGCTGGGGAAAATGGACGCAACGTCGCTAAAAAACAAAGTGGCAGCGTCGATTGTGGCAATCTCTTCCATTCACTTACTGCGCGTCTTTATGGATGCGAAAAATGTCCCGGATAACAAACTGATGTGGTACGTCATTATCCATTTGACGTTTGTGCTCTCTGCATTTGTGATGGGCTATCTTGACCGACTAACTCGTCATAATCACTGATCTTATGCGGGCGCGGTTCTCGCGCCCGGTATGAACTTGTTATTTATCGGAAGATGCTTGCCACAGGTTTAGCTCGCCATCGGCGATATGCTGATCAATCTGCGCCAGTTCTTCGGTGCTAAACGTCAGATTATTCAGCGCCTCCACGTTCTCCTCCAGTTGCTCCGCACGGCTGGCACCAATCAATACCGACGTCACTCGCTCATCTTTTAGCAACCAGCTTAACGCCATTTGCGCCATAGACTGACCGCGCTGCTGTGCCATTTCATTCAATAACCGCAGGCTGTTGAGGTTGGCTTCGGTGAGCATTTTCGGTGTCAGGCCACGAACTTTATTCCCTTCACGATGCATCCGTGAATCTTCAGGAATACCGTTGAGATATTTTCCGGTCAGCAATCCCTGGGCCAGTGGGGTGAAGGCAATGCAGCCCACGCCGTTATTTTGCAGGGTATCCAGCAGGCCACTTTTATCCACCCAGCGGTTCAGTAAATTGTATGAAGGCTGATGAATTAACAGCGGAATTTTCCACTCGCGCAGCAACTCGACCATTTTTTGCGTCCGCTCTGGCGAGTATGAAGAGATCCCAACATACAGCGCCTTACCACTTTGCACCGCATGGGCAAGCGCAGAGGCGGTTTCCTCCATTGGCGTATTTTCATCGACACGGTGCGAGTAAAAGATATCGACATACTCAAGCCCCATACGCTTCAGGCTTTGGTCGAGACTGGCGAGCAGGTATTTACGCGACCCGCCAGAGCCATACGGGCCAGGCCACATATCATAGCCAGCTTTGGTGGAGATAATTAACTCGGCACGATAAGGCGCAAAATCTTCCCATAACAGACGACCAAAGTTCTCTTCTGCACTTCCTGGAGGCGGGCCGTAGTTGTTGGCTAAATCAAAGTGCGTAATGCCTAAATCAAACGCTTTACGCAGGATCGCACGCTGTGATTCCAGCGCGTTAACGTGACCGAAATTGTGCCATAAACCGAGCGATAACGCGGGCAGGCGTAAACCGCTTTTTCCGCAATAGCGGTACTGCATCTGCCCGTAACGTTCGGGATTCGCTAACCAGACCATGACATCTCCTTTCCACCATTCAATTTCGAAACAATGTTTCTAGTCTAGCGATTTACCAGGACGTATCCCGTAGCATCGCTCACAGAGTGACGAAAAACTGGGCAAAAACACACGCTTATGCTTTGCTTAAAAAAACAACAGTTGAGGAGTAAAACGATGCCGCGTTTGACCGCCAAAGATTTTCCGCAAGAGTTGCTGGATTACTACGACTATTACGCTCATGGGAAAATATCAAAACGTGAGTTTCTCAACCTGGCAGCGAAGTACGCGGTGGGCGGGATGACGGCGTTAGCGTTGTTTGATTTGCTCAAGCCAAATTACGCGTGGGCGACCCAAGTGGAGTTTACTGACCCGGAGATTGTCGCTGAGTACATCACGTATCCTTCGCCAAATGGTCACGGCGAGGTACGTGGTTATCTGGTGAAGCCTGCGAAGATGAGCGACAAAACACCCGCTGTGGTGGTCGTGCATGAAAATCGTGGGCTGAATCCGTATATCGAAGATGTAGCACGGCGGGTGGCTAAAGCGGGATACATTGCTCTGGCACCCGACGGTTTAAGTTCCGTTGGTGGTTACCCGGGAAATGATGATAAAGGCCGCGAACTGCAACAGCAGATTGATCCAACCAAACTGATGAATGATTTCTTTGCCGCAATTGAGTTTATGCAACGCTATCCCCAAGCCTCGGGCAAAGTTGGCATAACCGGATTTTGCTATGGCGGTAGTGTCTCGAACGCGGCTGCCGTGGCGTATCCGGAACTGGCCTGCGCGGTGCCGTTTTATGGTCGTCAGGCACCCACTGCCGATGTGGCGAAGATTGAAGCGCCTTTACTGCTCCACTACGCGGAACTGGATACCCGAATCAACGAGGGCTGGCCCGCTTACGAGGCGGCGTTGAAGGCCAATAACAAAGTCTATGAAGCGTATATTTATCCGGGGGTTAACCATGGATTCCATAATGATTCCACGCCACGTTATGACAAATCAGCCGCCGATCTTGCCTGGCAAAGGACGCTGACATGGTTCGATAAATATCTTTCCTGATGTGTTTATCCCTTAAAGGATAACGTCCTACATGTGCAGGAAAAAATAGCGTGCGTAAAAGTCGGAGTTTGCCTAAAATATCGCTATATATATTGATATATAGCGTTTGAGGTAAACGATGAATAACCATTTCGGTAAAGGCTTAATGGCGGGATTAAAAGCAACGCATGCCGACAGTGCAGTTAATGTGACTAAATTTTGCGCCGATTATAAACGTGGTTTTGTATTAGGCTACTCGCACCGGATGTATGAAAAGACCGGCGATCGCCAGCTCAGCGCCTGGGAAGCGGGTATTCTGACGCGCCGTTATGGGCTGGATAAAGAGATGGTAATGGATTTCTTTCGTGAGAATAATTCCTGTTCTACGTTGCGCTTTTTTATGGCTGGTTATCGCCTCGAAAATTGATCAAACATACGTATTATCTTGCTTTAATTAATTACACTAATGCTTATTCCCTTCGTTTTAGCGCCCCGCCGCAGTATCATTGTAATGATAACCATAATAAATGTGTGGTAAATGGCGCATCGATCGCATTATTGATTTTGCGGTTGAGGCAAAATATATGCCAGGTCTTCGCAACGGAATAACAATAAATGACTGGAGATAACACCCTCATCCATTCTCACGGCATTAATCGTCGTGATTTCATGAAGCTTTGTGCAGCATTAGCCGCCACCATGGGGTTAAGTAGCAAAGCCGCCGCAGAGATGGCCGAATCGGTCACTAACCCGCAGCGCCCGCCGGTTATCTGGATTGGCGCGCAGGAATGCACCGGTTGTACGGAATCTCTGCTTCGTGCGACGCATCCAACGGTAGAAAACCTCGTGCTGGAGACTATCTCTCTGGAGTATCACGAAGTGCTTTCTGCCGCCTTCGGCCATCAGGTTGAAGAGAACAAACACAACGCACTTGAGAAGTACAAAGGGCAGTATGTGTTGGTGGTGGATGGTTCCATCCCATTAAAAGATAACGGTATTTATTGCATGGTTGCCGGTGAGCCGATTGTGGATCACATCCGCAAAGCGGCAGAAGGCGCAGCAGCAATTATCGCTATCGGTTCCTGCTCCGCGTGGGGCGGTGTTGCCGCGGCTGGGGTTAACCCAACCGGCGCAGTCAGCCTGCAAGAAGTTCTGCCAGGCAAAACGGTAATCAACATTCCTGGCTGCCCGCCAAACCCGCACAACTTCCTCGCGACCGTTGCGCACCTCATCACTTACGGCAAACCGCCGAAGCTGGATGATAAAAACCGTCCGACCTTCGCCTATGGTCGTCTGATTCACGAACACTGCGAACGCCGCCCGCACTTCGATGCTGGTCGTTTTGCCAAAGAGTTCGGTGATGAAGGCCACCGTGAAGGCTGGTGCCTGTACCACCTCGGCTGTAAAGGGCCAGAAACTTACGGCAACTGCTCAACGCTGCAATTCTGCGACGTTGGCGGCGTGTGGCCGGTGGCAATTGGTCACCCATGCTATGGCTGTAACGAAGAAGGTATCGGCTTCCATAAAGGCATCCATCAGCTTGCCAACGTCGAAAACCAGACTCCGCGTTCACAAAAACCGGACGTCAACGCTAAAGAAGGCGGCAACGTCTCTGCGGGCGCTATCGGTTTGCTCGGCGGTGTGGTTGGGCTGGTTGCCGGTGTCAGCGTGATGGCGGTGCGTGAACTGGGTCGTCAGCAAAAGAAAGATAACGCTGACTCACGGGGAGAATAACCGTGAACAGACGTAATTTTATTAAAGCAGCCTCCTGCGGGGCATTGCTGACGGGCGCACTGCCGTCTGTCAGTCATGCGGCTGCTGAAAACCGCCCGCCAATTCCGGGATCGCTGGGGATGTTGTACGACTCGACCTTGTGCGTAGGCTGTCAGGCTTGCGTCACCAAGTGTCAGGATATCAACTTCCCTGAGCGTAACCCGCAAGGGGAACAGACCTGGTCGAACAACGACAAACTGTCGCCGTATACCAATAACATCATTCAGGTGTGGACCAGCGGCACTGGCGTCAACAAAGACCAGGAGGAGAACGGCTACGCGTACATTAAGAAACAGTGTATGCATTGCGTCGATCCGAACTGTGTCTCCGTGTGTCCGGTTTCTGCACTGAAAAAAGATCCGAAAACCGGCATTGTCCATTACGACAAAGACGTGTGCACCGGCTGCCGTTACTGCATGGTTGCCTGTCCGTACAACGTGCCGAAGTACGACTACAACAACCCGTTTGGTGCGCTGCATAAGTGCGAGCTGTGCAACCAGAAAGGTGTGGAACGTCTCGATAAAGGCGGTCTGCCTGGCTGTGTAGAAGTATGCCCGGCGGGCGCGGTGATTTTTGGTACGCGTGAAGAGCTGATGGCGGAGGCGAAAAAACGTCTGGCGCTGAAGCCTGGCAGCGAATACCACTATCCGCGTCAGATGCTGAAATCTGGCGACACTTACCTGCATACGGTGCCGAAATATTATCCGCATCTGTACGGCGAGAAAGAGGGCGGCGGTACTCAGGTTCTGGTACTGACGGGTGTGCCTTATGAAAATCTCGACCTGCCGAAACTGGACGATCTTTCTACCGGTGCGCGTTCCGAAAATATTCAACACACCCTGTATAAAGGCATGATGCTACCACTGGCTGTGCTGGCGGGCTTAACCGTGCTGGTTCGTCGCAACACCAAAAACGACCATCACGACGGAGGAGACGATCATGAGTCATGATCCACAACCGCTGGGCGGCAAAATCATCAGTAAACCGGTCATGATTTTTGGACCGTTAATCGTCATCTGTATGCTCCTGATTGTGAAGCGTCTGGTGTTCGGCCTGGGCTCTGTCTCTGACCTGAACGGCGGCTTCCCGTGGGGCGTGTGGATCGCGTTTGACCTGTTGATCGGCACCGGCTTTGCCTGTGGCGGCTGGGCGCTGGCGTGGGCGGTATACGTCTTTAACCGTGGGCAATACCATCCGCTGGTGCGTCCGGCGCTGTTGGCGAGTCTGTTTGGTTACTCACTAGGTGGTTTGTCGATCACCATCGACGTTGGTCGTTACTGGAACCTGCCGTACTTCTACATTCCGGGTCACTTCAACGTGAACTCGGTACTGTTCGAGACGGCGGTCTGTATGACCATCTACATCGGCGTGATGGCACTGGAGTTTGCTCCGGCATTGTTTGAACGTCTGGGCTGGAAAGTGTCGCTCAAGCGTCTGAACAAGGTGATGTTCTTCATCATCGCGCTCGGTGCGCTGCTGCCGACCATGCACCAGTCTTCAATGGGGTCGCTGATGATCTCGGCGGGCTACAAGGTGCATCCGCTGTGGCAGAGCTATGAAATGTTGCCGCTGTTCTCGCTGCTGACGGCGTTCATCATGGGCTTCTCGATTGTCATCTTTGAAGGTTCGCTGGTGCAGGCGGGTCTGCGTGGCAACGGTCCGGATGAAAAGAGCCTGTTCGTCAAGCTGACCAACACCATCAGTGTGTTGCTGGCGATTTTCATCGTGCTGCGCTTTGGCGAGCTTATCTATCGCGACAAGCTGTCATTGGCGTTTGCCGGTGACTTCTACTCCGTGATGTTCTGGATTGAAGTCCTGCTGATGCTCTTCCCGCTGGTGGTTCTGCGTGTGGCGAAGCTGCGTAATGATTCCCGCATGCTGTTCCTGTCGGCACTGAGCGCGCTGTTAGGTTGTGCAACCTGGCGTCTGACCTATTCGCTGGTGGCATTCAACCCGGGCGGCGGTTACGCCTACTTCCCAACCTGGGAAGAACTGTTGATTTCTATTGGTTTTGTGGCTATTGAGATTTGCGCTTACATCGTACTCATTCGTCTACTGCCGATACTTCCTCCTTTAAAACAAAACGATCATAATCGTCATGAGGCGAGCAAAGCATGAGCCAGAGAATTACTATTGATCCGGTAACCCGTATTGAGGGGCATTTACGCATCGATTGCGAAATCGAAAATGGCGTCGTTTCGAAAGCATGGGCTTCCGGTACCATGTGGCGTGGCATGGAAGAGATCGTGAAAAACCGCGATCCGCGCGATGCATGGATGATTGTGCAACGTATCTGTGGCGTATGTACTACCACTCACGCGCTGTCTTCCGTTCGTGCGGCTGAAAGTGCGCTGAATATCGACGTTCCGGTTAACGCGCAATACATCCGTAACATCATTCTGGCTGCGCACACCACGCATGACCATATCGTTCATTTCTATCAGCTTTCGGCGCTGGACTGGGTGGACATCACTTCTGCACTGCAAGCTGACCCAACCAAAGCCTCCGAAATGCTGAAAGGTGTTTCGACCTGGCACCTGAACAGCCCGGAAGAGTTCACCAAAGTTCAGAACAAGATCAAAGATCTGGTTGCCAGCGGTCAGTTGGGTATTTTCGCCAATGGCTACTGGGGTCACCCGGCGATGAAACTGCCGCCGGAAGTGAACCTGATTGCGGTAGCGCACTACCTGCAAGCGCTGGAGTGCCAGCGTGACGCTAACCGCGTCGTGGCGCTGCTGGGCGGTAAAACGCCGCACATTCAGAACCTGGCGGTAGGTGGTGTCGCGAACCCGATCAACCTCGACGGTCTGGGTGTGCTGAACCTTGAGCGCTTGATGTACATCAAGTCCTTCATCGACAAGCTGAGCGACTTTGTTGAGCAGGTTTACAAGGTTGATACCGCAGTTATCGCCGCGTTCTACCCGGAATGGCTGACGCGCGGTAAAGGTGCGGTGAACTACCTGAGCGTGCCGGAATTCCCGACCGACAGCAAAAACGGCAGCTTCCTGTTCCCGGGCGGCTACATTGAGAATGCGGATCTGTCCTCGTATCGTCCGATCACTTCTCATTCCGATGAATACCTGATCAAAGGAATTCAGGAAAGCGCGAAGCACTCCTGGTATAAGGACGAAGCGCCGCAGGCACCGTGGGAAGGCACCACCATTCCGGCTTATGATGGTTGGTCTGACGACGGTAAATATTCCTGGGTGAAATCACCGACTTTCTACGGCAAAACGGTAGAAGTGGGTCCGCTGGCTAATATGCTGGTGAAACTGGCGGCAGGTCGCGAGTCTACCCAGAACAAACTGAATGAAATCGTTGCGATTTATCAGAAACTGACTGGCAACACGCTGGAAGTGGCGCAGCTGCACTCTACGCTGGGCCGTATTATTGGTCGTACCGTTCACTGCTGCGAATTGCAGGATATCCTGCAAAACCAATACAGTGCACTGATCACCAATATCGGCAAAGGCGATCACACCACCTTTGTGAAGCCGAACATTCCGGCAACGGGCGAGTTCAAAGGCGTTGGCTTCCTCGAAGCGCCGCGCGGTATGCTCTCTCACTGGATGGTTATTAAAGACGGTATCATCAGCAACTACCAGGCAGTTGTTCCATCAACCTGGAACTCTGGCCCGCGTAACTTCAATGATGACGTCGGTCCTTACGAGCAGTCGCTGGTGGGTACACCGGTTGCCGATCCGAATAAACCGCTGGAAGTGGTACGTACCATTCACTCCTTCGACCCGTGCATGGCCTGTGCGGTACACGTAGTGGATGCCGACGGCAACGAAGTGGTTTCAGTGAAGGTTCTGTAATGCGTATTTTAGTCTTAGGGGTCGGCAATATTTTGCTGACCGATGAAGCCATCGGTGTGCGGATTGTTGAAGCGTTAGAGCAACGATACATTCTGCCGGATTATGTTGAGATCCTCGATGGCGGCACGGCGGGAATGGAGCTGCTTGGCGACATGGCAAATCGCGATCATCTGATTATTGCGGATGCCATTGTGTCGAAGAAGAGCGCGCCGGGAACGATGATGATCCTGCGGGATGAAGAAGTTCCGGCGTTGTTTACCAACAAAATCTCTCCGCATCAGCTTGGCCTGGCCGACGTCTTGTCGGCCCTGCGCTTCACCGGTGAGTTTCCGAAAAAGTTGACCCTGGTCGGTGTGATCCCGGAATCGCTGGAGCCGCACATCGGCTTAACGCCGACGGTTGAAGCAATGATTGAACCTGCGCTTGAGCAGGTTCTGGCTGCGCTGCGCGAATCAGGTGTGGAAGCTATCCCACGGGAGGCGACTCATGACTGAAGAGATAGCAGGTTTCCAGACCTCCCCGAAGGCGCAAGTACAGGCAGCGTTTGAAGAAATTGCCCGGCGTTCGATGCACGATCTCTCTTTTCTGCATCCTTCAATGCCGGTGTATGTTTCCGACTTTACGCTGTTCGAAGGTCAGTGGACGGGGTGTGTGATCACCCCGTGGATGCTGAGTGCAGTTATCTTCCCCGGCCCGGATCAACTCTGGCCGCTGCGCAAAGTGAGTGAAAAAATCGGTCTGCAACTGCCGTATGGCACTATGACCTTTACCGTTGGTGAACTGGACGGTGTTTCTCAATATCTCTCCTGTTCGCTGATGTCGCCGCTTTCGCATAGCATGTCGATTGAAGAGGGCCAACGCCTGACGGATGACTGCGCACGAATGATCCTTTCGCTGCCAGTCACGAATCCGGATGTACCACACGCAGGGCGTCGCGCCCTGCTGTTTGGTCGCAGGAGTGGCGAAAATGCATGAGTTGTCGCTTTGCCAGAGCGCCGTTGAGATTATCCAACGGCAGGCGGAGCAGCACGATGTTAAGCGCGTCACCGCCGTGTGGCTGGAAATTGGTGCGCTCTCCTGCGTTGAGGAGAGCGCCGTCCGTTTTAGTTTTGAAATTGTCTGCCAGGGAACGGTGGCGCAAGGGTGCGATTTACATATCGTCTATAAACCCGCCCAGGCCTGGTGTTGGGATTGCAGCCAGGTGGTGGAGATTCATCAGCACGATGCGCAGTGTCCGCTCTGTCACGGCGAGCGGTTGCGTGTCGATACCGGCGATTCGCTGATCGTCAAAAGTATTGAAGTTGAATAACCGGAGTTAATAATGTGTATTGGCGTTCCAGGCCAGGTGCTGGCTGTCGGTGAAGATATTCACCAGCTTGCGCAGGTTGAAGTATGTGGTATCAAGCGCGACGTGAATATCGCCCTTATTTGCGAAGGTAACCCTGCCGATCTGCTGGGCCAGTGGGTACTGGTACACGTCGGATTTGCCATGAGTATCATCGACGAAGATGAAGCCAAAGCCACATTAGACGCACTGCGCCAAATGGATTACGACATTACCAGCGCGTGATGATTAAAGCCGGATGCTGTCGTAGGCCTGATAAGACGCGCGAGCGTCGCATCAGGCATTGTGCTCGATTGCCGGATGCGGCGTGAACGCCTTATCCGGCCTATATCGGTCTGGATGGCTTGCTGCGACGAACGCTAACCATTACCCCTGACGCTTATCTTCCGTATTTGTCTCGAAATCACTGGCGTCATGGCGCTCATGCAACTGCTCGTTCAGCGGCCCGTTGGTGCGGTTAACAATACGCCCACGTTTCACTGCCGGACGTTCGCCCACTTCTTTCGCCCAGCGTTGCACGTGCTTATAACTGCCCGCATCAAGAAACTCTGCGGCATCATACACGCCGCCTAACACCACGTTGCCAAACCACGGCCAGATCGCCATATCCGCAATGGTGTACTCATCGCCCGCAACAAACTTGTGCTGCGCCAGTTGCTTATCCAGCACGTCGAGCAGGCGCTTGGCTTCCATGGTAAAGCGGTTAATGGCGTACTCAATTTTCACTGGCGCGTAATGATAAAAGTGACCAAAACCACCGCCGAGGAACGGCGCAGCGCCCTGTAACCAGAACAACCAGTTCATCGTTTCAGTTCGCTTCGCCAGATCCTGCGGCAGGAAGTAGCCAAATTTCTCGGCCAGATAAAGCAGAATCGATCCTGACTCAAACACGCGGATCGGCGGGTTATGTGTATGATCGCGCAGAGCGGGAATTTTCGAGTTTGGGTTCACTTCGACAAAACCGCTGGAGAATTGATCGCCATCGCCAATGCGAATCAGCCACGCGTCGTACTCTGCGCCGGTAACGCCCAGCGCCAGCAGCTCCTCAAGCATAATCGTTACTTTCTGACCGTTCGGCGTTCCCAGCGAATAGAGTTGCAATGGGTGTTTGCCAACGGGCAGCGTTTTTTCATGTGTCGGACCAGAAACCGGGCGATTGATATTGGCGAACGCGCCGCCAGCGGATTTATCCCACGTCCAGACTTTCGCGGGCTGATAAGTATTGTCTGCCATAGTGAGTTGCCTTCTGAGTGGTAGTGTTGAAGCAGTGTAGCAGGTCACTTGCTGTACAGAATGTGAATTTTTTAACCCTTTGCGCCAGCCGCTGCGTTGAGGTGTATGATAAGTCTAACCTCTGTCCGGTTAATGTCGCTGAGCAGGTAATCAGAGCACAACAATTACGCCAACTGCTTAGGTTGTATTGTTAAAGGTAAAGTGATGAGCAAAGGAACGACCAGCCAGGATGCCCCGTTCGGGACGTTATTGGGCTACGCCCCCGGTGGTGTAGCAATCTACTCTTCAGATTACAGTTCTCTCGATCCGCAGGAATACGAAGATGACGCCGTATTCCGTAGCTATATCGACGACGAATATATGGGCCACAAATGGCAATGCGTTGAGTTTGCTCGCCGTTTTCTCTTTCTGAACTACGGTGTGGTCTTCACTGACGTGGGCATGGCGTGGGAGATTTTCTCGCTGCGCTTCTTGCGTGAAGTGGTTAATGACAACATTCTGCCATTGCAGGCATTTCCTAACGGTTCGCCGCGTGCGCCGGTCGCGGGCGCGCTTCTTATCTGGGATAAAGGCGGTGAATTTAAAGACACCGGCCATGTCGCCATCATTACGCAATTACATGGCAACAAAGTCCGTATTGCGGAACAGAACGTGATTCATTCCCCGTTGCCGCAAGGGCAACAGTGGACGCGCGAGCTGGAGATGGTGGTAGAAAACGGCTGCTATACCCTCAAAGACACCTTCGATGACACCACCATTCTGGGCTGGATGATTCAGACGGAAGATACCGAATACAGCTTGCCACAGCCGGAAATTGCAGGCGATTTGTTGAAGATCAGCGGAGCGCGACTGGAAAACAAAGGCCAGTTTGACGGTAAATGGCTGGATGAAAAAGATCCGCTGCAAAACGCCTACGTGCAGGCGAACGGTCAGGTGATTAATCAGGATCCGTATCATTACTACACCATTACGGAGAGTGCCGAACAGGAACTGGTTAAAGCCACCAACGAGCTGCACCTGATGTATCTTCACGCCACCGATAAAGTGCTGAAAGATGACAACCTGCTGGCGTTGTTTGACATTCCGAAAATCCTCTGGCCGCGTTTGCGCCTCTCCTGGCAGCGTCGTCGCCACCATATGATCACTGGTCGTATGGATTTCTGTATGGATGAACGTGGCCTGAAGGTCTATGAATACAACGCCGATTCAGCCTCTTGTCATACTGAAGCGGGCTTGATCCTCGAACGCTGGGCGGAGCAGGGCTATAAAGGCAATGGCTTCAATCCGGCGGAAGGGCTAATTAACGAACTGGCTGGCGCGTGGAAACACAGTCGCGCGCGTCCGTTTGTCCATATCATGCAGGACAAAGATATTGAAGAGAACTACCACGCTCAGTTTATGGAGCAGGCGCTGCAACAGGCGGGCTTTGAAACGCGTATCTTGCGCGGGCTAGATGAACTGGGCTGGGATGCTGCCGGACAACTGATTGATGGGGAAGGGCGACAGGTTAACTGCGTGTGGAAGACCTGGGCGTGGGAAACGGCGTTTGATCAGATTCGTGAAGTCAGTGACCGTGAATTTGCTGCGGTGCCGATTCGCACTGGTCACCCGCAAAATGAAGTGCGCCTGATCGACGTTCTGCTACGCCCGGAAGTGCTGGTCTTTGAACCGCTATGGACGGTGATCCCTGGCAACAAAGCGATTCTGCCAATTCTCTGGTCGCTGTTCCCGCATCATCGTTATCTGCTGGATACCGATTTCACTGTTAATGATGAACTGGTGAAAACCGGTTACGCCGTGAAACCGATTGCTGGTCGCTGTGGTAGCAATATCGACCTGGTCAGCCATCATGAAGAGGTGCTCGACCAAACCAGCGGTAAATTTGCCGAGCAGAAAAATATCTACCAGCAACTGTGGTGCCTGCCAAAAGTGGACG
The DNA here is from genome assembly GCF_005781135.1 of Escherichia sp. E3659. Taxonomy (NCBI): domain Bacteria; kingdom Pseudomonadati; phylum Pseudomonadota; class Gammaproteobacteria; order Enterobacterales; family Enterobacteriaceae; genus Escherichia; species Escherichia sp. E3659. The sequence continues at coordinate 96,834 of NZ_VATQ01000010.1, forward strand.
GTAAATACATTCAGGTATGTACCTTCACCGTGGGCGGCAACTACGGCGGGACGTGTTTGCGCGGCGATGAATCTCTGGTCATCAAAAAAGAGAGTGATATTGAACCGTTAATTGTGCTGAAAGAGTAATAGACTTTTTCGCAAACCCGTGCTGATTATCAAAAATAATCAGCACGGATAATCGTTCATGGAATGCTCAAAATATTGAATATTGAAATACATTAACTTAATAAATTCACAATATGAATGTATTAATGATTGAAATGATTCGCCATTAATTATTTCTTAAAATTTTGAATAGCAACTTATTATCTGATACTAAAGAAATAACACTCTTTTTATCGTTAAAAAATGATATTTCACTTTGCCCACGCCGTTAAACTCACTGATAATGCGTCCGTTCGTAAATTCAAAATGGCGTAATCTAATATATGCTAAATTTATTTGTTGGCCTTGATATATACACAGGGCTTTTGTTATTACTTGCTCTGGCATTTGTGTTGTTCTACGAAGCAATCAATGGTTTTCATGACACGGCGAATGCGGTGGCAACCGTTATTTATACTCGTGCCATGCAGCCACAGCTTGCCGTGGTGATGGCGGCATTTTTTAACTTTTTTGGCGTGTTATTGGGCGGACTTAGTGTCGCTTATGCCATCGTCCATATGTTGCCAACCGATTTGCTATTGAATATGGGGTCAACCCACGGTCTGGCGATGGTCTTTTCCATGCTGCTGGCGGCGATTATCTGGAACCTGGGAACGTGGTTCTTTGGTTTACCGGCCTCCAGTTCGCACACATTGATTGGTGCGATTATCGGCATCGGTTTAACCAACGCGCTGTTAACCGGCTCATCGGTGATGGATGCGTTAAACCTGCGTGAAGTGACCAAGATTTTCTCCTCGTTAATTGTCTCCCCCATCGTCGGCCTGGTCATTGCGGGTGGTCTGATTTTCCTGCTGCGCCGTTTCTGGAGCGGGACGAAAAAGCGTGACCGTATTCACCGCATTCCTGAAGATCGCAAAAAGAAAAAAGGCAAACGTAAGCCACCATTCTGGACGCGTATTGCCCTCATTGTTTCCGCTGCGGGCGTGGCGTTTTCGCACGGTGCGAACGACGGGCAGAAAGGGATCGGCCTGGTGATGCTGGTGCTGGTGGGGATAGCGCCCGCTGGTTTCGTCGTCAATATGAATGCGTCCGGCTATGAAATTACCCGTACCCGCGATGCAGTGACTAACTTCGAACACTATCTGCAACAGCATCCTGAACTGCCGCAGAAGTTGATCGCGATGGAACCTCCATTGCCTGCGGCATCGACTGATGGCACGCAAGCGACGGAGTTTCACTGTCATCCGGCAAATACCTTTGATGCGATTGCGCGCGTCAAAACGATGCTGCCGGGTAATATGGAAAGCTACGAGCCGTTAAACGTAAGTCAACGCAGTCAGCTACGCCGTATTATGCTTTGCATCTCTGATACCTCCGCGAAGCTGGCGAAACTGCCAGGCGTTAGCAAAGAAGACCAGAGCCTGCTGAAAAAACTGCGCAGCGATATGTTAAGCACCATTGAGTACGCTCCGGTGTGGATCATCATGGCGGTAGCACTGGCGTTGGGTATAGGCACCATGATTGGCTGGCGCCGTGTAGCGATGACCATCGGTGAGAAAATTGGTAAGCGCGGCATGACGTATGCGCAAGGGATGGCGGCGCAGATGACGGCGGCGGTATCAATCGGTCTTGCCAGCTATATTGGGATGCCTGTTTCCACAACTCACGTACTCTCTTCTGCGGTGGCGGGGACGATGGTGGTAGATGGCGGTGGGTTACAGCGTAAAACGGTAACCAGTATCCTGATGGCGTGGGTGTTTACCTTACCGGCGGCAATTTTTCTGTCTGGTAGTCTGTACTGGATTGCATTGCAGCTTATCTAACCTTCCTGTTAATGCCCGGTCCTGCGATCGGGCATTATCACTTCTGACTAGTGATAACCTCGCGCTGTCATGAAATCCATTATCGCTTTTTCCGCATCAACCAGCACTTGTTCCAGCGGTTGATTGGCATCGATATCAACCAGTTGCGCGCCTCCAAAGGTTAACTGTGGCGTTATGGCTATCTTCCTTTCCAGCGATTCCCTTTTGTGGTCAGGCTTACGCGCGCAGGCCACGTCCAGGGAGACATTGAGTTTGATGACCAGATCAGGCTTATGGCTCGCCATCCAGTGAAATGCTTTACGTTCCTGACTTGCCAGCCATGAGACAAAACGACCACCTTCAACGTTAGGTGGGAACACCGTACCATCGTAAGCGCCAGGAATCTGGTCCTGCGGATAACGGTCGGTTAAAACAATTAACCCGCGACGACGACAGGCAAGCATATGACGAAAGCGCAGTAAGCGGCGGGCGACAAACGCTGTAATTACCAGCGCCGGAACTGGCCCAGGCAATTTTTTCGCTGTTTTCACTTTATTGCGTTCAATAGATTTATTAAGCGATTTTCCCATTAAGGGCAGTTTTACCACTGCACGACCGACATTTCCGGCCTGTTTTCCTAAATGAACTCTTTCGGCAGCACCATATTTTTCGACAACGGTAATGAGATGTTCACACACCGTTGACTTGCCTGAACCATCGCTACCAATAACGGCTATTAATGGAGGTGTTATTGACTGCATGAATATATCCTTTAATTTAAATATCCATTAAAAATATTTATTTGGTTAATATGTTTTTATGAAAGCGTAATTCAGGTCAATGTCACAATTAACCATTGTCACAATAAGGTTGAACGGATATTCTGAGCACGGACCACGTAATATTCAATACATTATTTGCTGCCGGGTTTTTCGTGAATCAACGTAATATGTCAATAATTAATTCCATGCCAGTGCGTGTTATTGCCATTGTGGGATGTGATGGTTCAGGTAAATCGACCCTCACGGCAAGCCTGGTGAATGAACTGGCAGCAATAATGCCAACAGAACAAATTTATCTTGGGCAGTCTTCCGGACGAATTGGCGAATGGATTTCACAGCTCCCTATAATTGGCGCCCCTTTTGGGCGTTATCTGCGGGGTAAGGCAGCTCATGTGCACGAAAAGCCCTCAACACCGCCCGGCAATATTACCGCGCTGGTTATCTATTTGCTTTCCTGCTGGCGTGCGTACAAGTTTCGCAAAATGTTGAGAAAAAGCCAGCATGGTTTTTTGTTGATTACCGACCGCTACCCGCAGGTTGAAGTGCCTGGCTTTCGTTTTGATGGCCCACAACTGGCTAAAACTAAAGGCGGTAATGGCTGGGTAAAAATGTTAAGGCAGCGCGAGTTGAAGCTGTACCAATGGATGGCGTCTTATTTGCCCGTATTGTTGATTCGTCTTGGCATTGATGAACAAACCGCGTTTTCGCGTAAACCTGACCATCAACTGGCGGCGTTACAGGAAAAAATCGCCGTTACGCCGCAACTGACTTTCAACGGCGCCAGGATCCTTGAACTGGATGGTCGGCAACCAGCCGATGAAATCCTGCAAGCGTCACTACGTGCAATTCACGCCGCACTTTCCTGATCACCAAAATGGATAGGGGATGATTTAAAGAATGGATGCACTACAAACGCAAGCTGTTAACAGCACTACCGCGCCGCAGCCCAGCTACATTCCGGGGCTAATTGCGGTGGTCGGGTGCGATGGCACCGGTAAATCCACGCTGACCACCGATCTGGTGAAATCATTGCAACAGCACTGGCAAACCGAGCGGCGCTATCTGGGGCTGCTCTCGGGCGAAGATGGCGACAAAATCAAACGATTACCGTTGGTTGGTGTCTGGCTGGAACGGCGACTGGCGGCCAAATCATCGAAAACCCAAAGCATGAAAACCAAATCTCCGGCGCTATGGGCGGCAGTGATTATGTACTGTTTCTCGCTGCGAAGAATGGCGAACCTTCGTAAGGTCCAGCGACTGGCGCAAAGCGGCGTTCTGGTGGTCAGCGATCGCTTTCCGCAGGCGGAAATTTCCGGTTTTTATTATGACGGACCGGGGATTGGCGTCGAACGTGCGACCGGGAAAATCAGCATGTTTCTGGCGCAGCGCGAGCGACAGTTATACCAACAAATGGCGCAGTACCGTCCTGAATTAATCATCCGTTTGGGGATTGATATTGATACTGCCATCTCCCGCAAGCCTGACCATGACTATGCCGAATTGCAGGACAAAATCGGCGTCATGTCGAAGATTGGCTATAACGGCACAAAAATTTTAGAGATTGATTCCAGAGCGCCCTACAGCGAAGTACTGGAACAGGCACTGAAAGCGGTTTCTCTGGTTGCCATCGTTTCTGACCGCCGAAGTTTGACTTAAGGCAGACGGGATATTTTTCATTTTTCAACGATAAGGTCAGGCTGAATTGGCAGGTTTTAACATCAAACATTGGTTTGCAGATGGAGCCTTTCGCACCATTATTCGTAACAGCGCCTGGTTAGGTTCCAGCAATGTCGTGAGTGCCTTGCTGGGCTTACTGGCGCTTTCGTGCGCCGGTAAAGGGATGACGCCAGCGATGTTTGGCGTACTTGTCGTCATACAGTCTTATGCCAAGTCGATTAGTGATTTTATTAAGTTTCAGACATGGCAGTTGGTGGTGCAGTACGGAACGCCAGCATTAACCAACAATAATCCCCAGCAATTCCGTAATGTCGTCTCATTTTCCTTCTCGCTGGATATCGTCAGTGGTGCGGTGGCGATTGTCGGCGGCATTGCCTTACTGCCATTCCTTTCCCATTCATTAGGTCTGGATAACCAAAGCTTTTGGCTGGCGGCGCTCTATTGCACGCTCATTCCTTCAATGGCTTCCTCCACGCCGACTGGCATTTTGCGTGCGGTTGATCGCTTCGACTTAATTGCTGTACAGCAGGCGACGAAACCTTTTCTGCGTGCGGCGGGCAGCGTAATCGCCTGGTATTTTAACTTTGGCTTTGCCGGATTTGTTATCGCCTGGTACGCATCGAATCTGGTTGGTGGCACCATGTACTGGTGGTTTGCCGCGCGCGAATTACGCCGCAGAAATATCCATAACGCGTTCAAATTGAATCTGTTTGAGTCTGCCCGACACATCAAAGGCGCATGGAGTTTTGTCTGGTCAACCAACATTGCCCATTCCATTTGGTCGGCGCGTAATTCATGTAGCACGGTGCTGGTGGGGATCGTATTAGGGCCAGCTGCTGCCGGGTTATTTAAAATCGCCATGACATTCTTCGATGCCGCCGGGACGCCAGCGGGTTTGCTGGGTAAAAGTTTTTACCCTGAAGTCATGCGCTTAGATCCACGAACTACCAGACCGTGGCTCCTGGGCGTGAAGTCTGGATTGCTGGCAGGTGGGATTGGCATTCTGGTGGCGCTGGCCGTGTTAATCGTTGGCAAGCCACTTATTTCACTGGTGTTTGGCGTTAAGTATCTCGAAGCGTATGACCTGATTCAGGTGATGCTGGGCGCAATTGTTATTTCGATGTTGGGCTTCCCACAGGAGTCATTATTGCTAATGGCGGGGAAACAGCGTGCTTTTCTCGTGGCGCAAACCATCGCCTCTATCGGCTACATCGTGTTGCTGTTCATGTTCTGCCATCTGTTTGGCGTGCTGGGGGCAGCATTTGCTTACTTCGGTGGGCAATGTCTTGATGTGGTGCTCTCGTTAATTCCGACATTAAAGGCGTTCTTTCAACGCCATTTATTGGCCTATAACGCAGTGGGAGAAAAATCCCAATGATGAAAAAATATTTTCCACTTGAGGTCAGTGAGCGTTTATTTATCGCGGTCGAAGAAGATGATGTTGTTGACGCTCAAGTTAGCTTACCACCAACGATCGCACTGCGTTGTTCATCGGAAATTATTCATGATAATTATGCATTATGCCTGAGATTCTGGTTGGACGGCGTCAATCGCAAGGCGTTACTCCACCTGACCCTGAAGCAGGCTAAAGGTGACTCTCTTACCGACGAAGAACGCAAACAGTATAAATACATGCGAGCGCGCTACAAGCATCTGCGTTTTGCGCAACGGCTGTATTTAAAGAAGCATCAGGCTGGTTTTTTATTTGGCAAAACGACCGTTTTTCTGGGGCGTTTTCAGGATGGTTTTCGTAACGGTAAGAAAAATATTGTGTCGTATTACGGCAACCTGTTACGTATTTATTTAAGCTCTCCTGTCTGGTGGCTGGTGAACTATTCATTACGCCATAGCCAGCTAGAAAGCGTTAATGGTTTTATCGCTTATCGTCAGAAGCAAATGCACATCCTGAAAGAAATTATTGCCAGGCCGCAGCTAACCGGCAGGGAATTTCATGATGTGCGAAAAATCATCAGTCAGCAGGTTTCGTATTACGACACTCTAAGATCGATTGATCCCGAAAATACAGAGGCGTTGCAGATTTCCCGCTTCCTGGCGGCCATTAATGGCCTGATGGGGGATAAGCACGACGACATGGTGGCGGATGATTTGGAAAATCGCCAATCGTATGATGCGCCAGTGGCACTCGACAGCGATATTCGTCAGCGCTTAGAACTGCTGATTTCGCGTTTTCCGCTATAACCGGAGTAATGATGCCCTCTCGTCTGATTACTGCGCTGATATTTTCACTCTTCTCGTTCTGCGCTACTGCGCACAATTTCGTCATCGGAAAACCGGTCACACCTGTTTATATTCAGGACGGTGGCGAATTACTGCTCAAAAATGACGAAATTTACTACCAAAAATGGAACAGCACGCAACTGAAAGGAAAAGTCCGCATTATTCAGTATATCGCCGGGCGAAAGTCAGCGAAGAAGAAGAACTCTCTGTTAATCAAAGCAGTAGAAACAGCAAACTTTCCTCAGGATCGTTTTCAGCCCACCACCATTGTGAACACCGATGATGCCATCTTTGGCACCGGCTATTTTGTGACAGGTAAAATTGAAAAAAATAAACGTCGTTATCCGTGGGCGCAATTCGTAATCGACGGCAGCGGTCTGGGGCGCGTTGCCTGGCAACTGCCGGAACAGAGTTCAACCATTCTGGTGCTGAATAAATACGGGCAAATTCAGTGGGCGAAGGACGGCAGCCTGACGCCAGAAGAAGTTGATCAGGTCATTGCGTTGGCGCAGAAGCTGATCGATGAATAAAAAACTCAAAGGATTGAGGGCGTTAGTGAGATGAAGCTGGTTGAACACTACATCATGCGTGGTACACGCCGTCTGGTGCTGATTATCGTTGGTTTTTTGATCTTTATCTTCGCCAGTTACTCTGCACAGCGTTACCTGACCGAAGCAGCCAATGGGACTTTAGCGCTTGATGTAGTACTTAATGTTGTTTTCTACAAAGTGCTGATAGCGCTTGAAATGTTACTTCCAGTGGGCCTGTATGTGTCGGTTGGTGTGACACTTGGGCAGATGTATACCGACTCGGAAATTACCGCTATCTCTGCGGCGGGCGCCAGTCCCACACGTTTGTATAAAGCCGTTCTGTATCTGGCAATTCCATTAAGCATTTTTGTCACGCTGTTGTCGATGTATGGTCGGCCCTGGGCTTATGCGCAGATTTATCAACTGGAACAACAGTCGCAGTCGGAGCTGGATGTTCGCCAGTTGCGGGCAAAGAAATTTAACACTAACGATAACGGACGAATGATCCTTTCGCAGACGGTTGATCAAGACAATAATCGCCTGACTGACGCGCTGATTTACACCTCTACCGCCAATCGAACCCGCGTTTTCCGCGCCCGTTCGCTTGATGTTGTTGACCCCTCTCCGGAGAAGCCAACCGTTATGTTGCATACCGGCACGGCTTATATACTCGATCATCAGGGCAGTGACGACAACGAACAGATCTACCGTAATCTGCAATTACATCTCAATCCACTGGATCAAAGTGCCAACGTCAAACGTAAAGCGAAATCGGTCGCGGAATTGGCGCGCTCTGTATTTCCTGCCGATCATGCCGAACTGCAATGGCGACAAAGCCGTGGCCTGACAGCGTTGTTAATGGCGCTGCTGGCCATTTCATTAAGTCGGGTAAAACCGCGGCAAGGGCGATTTTCAACGTTATTGCCACTGACGTTGCTGTTTATTGCCATTTTTTATGGCGGCGACGTCTGCCGTACGCTGGTGGCTAACGGCGCTATTCCCCTCATTCCTGGTTTGTGGTTAGTGCCCGCACTCATGCTAATGGGCCTGCTGATGCTGGTCGCACGCGACTTCTCCTTGCTGCAGAAATTTTCCCGATGAATGTTTTCAGTCGCTATTTAATCCGTCATCTCTTTCTCGGTTTTGCCGCCGCCGCAGGGCTATTGCTGCCGCTTTTTACCACCTTCAACCTGATTAACGAACTGGATGATGTCAGCCCGGGCGGTTATCGCTGGACTCAGGCGGTGCTGGTGGTGCTAATGACCTTACCGCGCACACTGGTCGAACTTTCGCCGTTTATCGCCTTATTGGGTGGGATTGTTGGTCTTGGGCAGTTATCGAAAAACAGTGAGCTTACCGCCATTCGCAGCACGGGGTTTTCTATCTTCCGTATTGCACTGGTGGCGCTGGTTGCCGGGATACTGTGGACTGCTTCGTTAGGCGCGATAGATGAGTGGGTAGCGTCGCCATTGCAGCAACAGGCGCTGCAAATCAAATCGACTGCCACCGCGTTGGGGGAGGACGATGACATTACCGGCAATATGCTGTGGGCCAGGCGCGGTAATGAATTTGTGACGGTAAAATCGCTAAACGAGCAGGGGCAACCGGTGGGCGTGGAGATATTTCATTACCGCGACGATCTCTCGCTCGAATCCTACATTTATGCACGCAGTGCCACCATTGAAGACGACAAAACGTGGATCCTGCATGGTGTGAATCATAAAAAATGGCTGAAAGGCAAAGAAACGCTGGAAACATTAGATAATCTTGCCTGGCAATCGGCCTTCACCAGTATGAATCTTGAAGAGTTATCGATGCCGGGGAATACTTTTTCTGTCCGTCAGCTTAATCATTACATCCATTATTTGCAGGAAACCGGGCAACCCAGCAGCGAATACCGCCTTGCACTGTGGGAAAAACTGGGGCAACCCATCCTGACCCTGGCGATGATTTTGCTGGCTGTTCCGTTTACTTTTAGCGCTCCGCGCTCGCCAGGGATGGGTAGCCGTCTCGCTGTAGGCGTCATCGTTGGCTTACTCACCTGGATCAGCTATCAAATCATGGTCAATCTGGGATTGCTATTTGCGTTGAGCGCACCCGTTGCCGCGCTCGGTTTACCGATAGCGTTTGTGCTGGTGGCGTTGAGCCTGGTGTATTGGTATGACAGTCAACATTAAACCCGCCGTGGCGCAACACCACGGCGGGCTCACATTACTGCTTCAGAGTAGCAAATGCCTGAATGATGGCATCGATTTGCTCACGACTGTGGGCAGCGTTTACGCTACAGCGCAGCAGCGTAATGCCTGCAGGCGCGGCAGGTGGCAGGATAAGATTCACATAAACGCCTAGCGAAATAAGCTCGCGCCAGATGCGTAAACCTTCCTCTTTCGAACCGATTATTACCGGCACTACCGGGCTAATATGTGAACTTAACTCATAACCCAGTTTTTGCAGACCGTCATACAGATGGTTGGCGTTATCCATCAGCTTTTGCCGCAGCTCTGGTTGTGTGGCAATAGTTCTTAACGACGAGCGCACGGTCGCAATGCAGGACGGAGAAGGAGAGGCGGTAAAAATATACGGGCGGCTGCCGTAGCGCAGCACTTCCATCGCTTCCGAACCGACAGCAAAACCGCCAATCGAGGCCAGACTTTTACTGAAGGTACCAACGATAATATCCACATCATCTTCAACGCCAACGGCTTCAGCCAGTCCGCGCCCCGTTGCGCCTAACACGCCAAACGAGTGAGCTTCATCGACAATTAAATATCCACCGAGACGACGTTTGATATCAACAATTTCCGCCAGCGGCGCAACGTCACCGAGCATGCTGTAGATGCCCTCAACGATGATAATCGCCTCTTTCGCCCGTTCACCGAGGCGAACCATGCGCCGTTCCAGATCTTTAGCATCGTTATGGCGGAAACGAATAATTTCCGCGCCGCCGAGAGAACAGGCGTCATAAATACTGGCGTGGCTGTCGGCATCCAACAACACCACGGCGTTATGGTCGGCGAGTGCGCTGATGACGCCCAAATTAGCGGTATAACCGGTTGAAAAAACGATAGCGGTAGGACGATTGAAAAACTCGGCAATCTCTTTCTCTAACGCCAGATGCGGCGCATAACTACCATTAGCCATACGTGAACCGGTGGTGCCGGTGCCTTGCGTTGCTAACGCTGCCTGGCCATCGGCGATGGCATCATGATTGAAGGTTAAACCGAGATAATTATTGGTCCCGGCCAGAATCACTTTTTTATTGCCGATACGCCCTTCGGTGGCGGAATACACTTCATCAATACAGGTGCCAAACGGCGTTAACCCGTTATCGCTAAATTGCAGTCGCTCGCCCGCAAGACGCGCATATTTATCGTATAGCCCCATTATTTATTCTCCAGCCATGGAAGTAGTGTTTCCATTAATTGCACAGGGGTTTTGACATCCAGCAGAATATTAATAGGAATGGAAATATCAAATCTGTCTTCAAGCATCATTAAGAGATCCATCACTTTAATCGACTCCAGGCCGAGATCGTTGACGAGATCGCTGTCAGGCTTAATTTCCACACCGTTTTCGACCAAATCCTGTAAACAGGAAAGGATGTAATCCATTACTATTTCACGATTTACCATAGAAACGTTAACACACCTTTAAACAAGACAATCAAAATAGCCCGTTGCGTAATGCGTGTTCCAGGCTAATCCCGGGAAACCAATTAATATCTTCAGAAATACGGTTATTACTTGCCGACCAGTCAACATGAGTTAATTCACCCAATTTTGAGCGGGTCAGCATAGGTTCTTTACCTGCCAGGCGACTCAACGCGGTACTGACATCTGCAAGGCAGGTGAGCAACGGCAGAGGAACGCCGACCATCCGTACAGCTCCTTGACGGGCGGCGGCGGCCAGTTGTTGCACGCGCTGCCAGTCATAGCCACCGGCGACACCATCACATAATTCATACGTTTGCGTCTGTACGGAATCGGTGCTTAACCACTGACCCACGGCTTGCGCAAAATCGGTGACGTGCAGGAAAGAGAGCTGTGTATCTGGTGCGCCCAGCCGTGGCAGCAGGCCACGCAGCATCCAGTCAAACAGTGGTTTTAACTCTTTATCGCCGGGGCCATAGACTGCTGTTGGGCGAAAAACGCCCAGCGTAATTTCGTCCGCCATTGCTGCCAGTCGTTGTTCGGCGACGTGTTTGGATTTCGCGTACCAGGAGAGTTCGGGATGGCGCGCCGCCAGCGAAGAGATAAACAGAAAACGTTGGCAAAAACCGCTATCTTTTGCCGCCTGCATCAGGCGCAGGCTGCCGTCAACGTTACAGCGGGTAAAAATCTCTTCTTTGTGTCCGCGCACTTGCCCGGCGCAATGGACCACTGCGCTGGCTCCGGCAACCAGCTCGCTAAGTGAATGCGTATCTTCCAGCGAACCGCGCACCCAGGTAACGTTATCGTTATGGTGAGCACGGGAAGTACGCGTCAATGCGCGGACGTGAAAGCCGCGGGCGAGCAGATTATCGATAATATATTTACCGATAAACCCGGTAGCGCCCGTCACCGCGACCGTTTGATTCATTGCGCAAAACCTGCGAGGGATTCCTGCACATGAAGATTGGCGGCATAGGCTTTCTGATAACGTTTTTTCGCTTCTGCGCGGGCAGGTTTACCGGAAGATGTGCGCGGAATACTGTGTGGTGGTAACAAGTCGATAGCCGCCGAAACGCCAAATTCGCTTTGTATCCGCGCCGCCAGAGAGTGGATTAGCTGGGCGCGACGATTTTCGTCGCTGATCCGGCACTGGATCTGCAAAATGATTTTTTCCTGGGCGGTAACAAAAGCAATGGCATCGCCAGAATGAATTTCTGGTTCCTGTTCTGCAATGTATTCAATATCTTGTGGCCAGATATTGCGGCCACGAATAATAATCAGATCTTTAATGCGTCCGGTGACATACAGATAACCGTCCAGCAGATAACCGAGGTCGCCGGTATCTAACCAGCCCGTCGCCGCGATATCGTCCTGCGAAGTCTGGTCGCCAAAATAGCCGCTCATCAGGCTAGGACCAGAAATACAAATATGGCCCACTACGCGTTCTGCTACTGGCAGACCCGCTTCATTACGAATTTCAATGCCATGTTCCGGCAACGTTTTACCGCAGTTGACGAAAGTCGATACGGCGCGTGTCTCAGCACCCGGTGCGACGGCTTTACCCTGATATTCAAGGATGTCGCGATCCACTTCGTTAACCACAACCCCCGAGGCTTCATCGGAGAAGCTGACGGCCAGCGCGTTCTCTGCCAGTCCGTAGCAGGGCATAAAGGTTTTATCGTCAAAGTTAACCTGACGGAAACATTCAGCGAACTGATGGAGCTGTTCTGCTGAGATGGGTTCTGCGCCAATACCCGCAACGCGCCAGCAGGAAAGATCCAGTTCAGCGAGATCTTTTTCATTCACGCGGCGCTGGCACAATTCATAGCCAAACGGCGGCGCAACGGAAACGGTGCCATGATTTTTACTGATCAATTTAAGCCATTGCAGCGGGCGCATGGCAAAATCCTGGGTACGTAAATAATCCACCGAAAGCTGCGTGGCGACAGGTGTCAGGAGAAAACCGACCAGCCCCATATCATGGTAGAAAGGCAGCCAGGAGACGCAGCGGTCGCCAGGGCGTAATTTAATGCCATCGTGGCTTATGGCGCGTAGATTAGCCATCACTTCGCGGTGAGTGATGATAACGCCACGGGGAAAACGGGTGCTGCCGGAGGTGTACTGGAGGTAGGCGATATCGTCTGGAACTGGACGCTGGAGCGCAACATCGGCTTCTGGTAATGCCTTAAACCAGGCGTGGCTTAAAACATGTAATTTGGGGTTGTCATGCGTCGCGGCATTGACCAGCGGCAACCATTCATCGCCAGTGATTATCGCGGCTGGTTGGCAGCTTGCCAGTAAACCTTGCAGTTTGGTGCTCCAGGAATCACGCTGACCGACGCCCATTGGAATCGCCAATGGTACGGCAACTAATCCAGCATACTGGCAGGCAAAAAATGCCTCGACAAACCCGCTACTGGTTTCGGCAATCAGCGCCACGCGATCGCCTTTTTTCAGGTTCAGCGATAGCAGCCGCTTTGCTCCTGTTTCGGCGCGCACTTTTAGTGTCTGATATTCCAATTTTTCTTCAAGTTGGCAACGCCTGTCATAAAAACTCATTCCGGCGCTTCCCAGCGCGGCATAGTCCAAAGCATCAACAAGCGTTGGAAAATCGGCATAGCGCATAGGCAGGGAATGCGTAAAAATTTTATTGGACATATACACCACGAAAAAATTGGATATCAAAAATAAAGTGACAATAATGCGGTGGATTATATATGCATAAAAGATAAATGAGATAGTATTTTCATTGGTGTGATATTGAACATTGATTTAAATAATGCTTTAAATCTTAACTCTGTTTATTGTGAATAATATTTAATTTATGAATATATTAAGATAATGCCCTGGCGGGTCGCATTAAGTCCACAATAGTCATGTTGATCGGCTAATGGTAGCTCTGGTTTATCGTAATTATTCATAAATATTATTTTATTTTTTCTTGTATTCACCGAATGGATTTTTAAGGTGCCGTCCGTTGCTGTTTATTTTCAGCATTAATTATTTGTTATCCACTAAGATATGGAATGCGATCTGCTGATGATTAAAATTGAAAAAGTAATAAATAAAAACGACTTAAAAGCATTTATCGCTTTTCCGTCGTCACTTTATCCCGATGATCCGAACTGGATCCCTCCTTTATTCATTGAACGCAGCGAGCATCTGTCAGCGAAGAATCCGGGGACGGACCATATCATCTGGCAGGCATGGGTGGCGAAAAAAGAAGGTCAGGTAGTAGGGCGCATTACCGCGCAAATCGATACCTTACACCGCAAGCATTACGGCGAAGATACCGGTCATTTCGGCATGATTGACGCCATTGATGATTCGCAGGTTTTTGCCGCGTTGTTTGGCGCAGCGGAAGCGTGGTTGAAGTCACAAGGTGCAAGCAAGATCAGCGGACCTTTTAGCCTGAATATCAATCAGGAAAGTGGATTACTGATTGAAGGTTTCGATACACCTCCCTGCGCGATGATGCCGCACGGTAAACCGTGGTATGCCGCGCATATTGAACAACTGGGTTATCACAAAGGTATTGATTTACTGGCGTGGTGGATGCAGCGAACCGATCTCACTTTCTCTCCGGCGCTAAAAAAACTGATGGATCAGGTGCGCAAAAAGGTGACCATTCGCTGTATTAATCGTCAGCGGTTTGCCGAAGAGATGCAGATCCTGCGTGAGATTTTCAACTCCGGCTGGCAGCACAACTGGGGATTTGTGCCGTTTACCGAACATGAATTCGCGACCATGGGCGATCAACTTAAGTATCTGGTGCCGGACGATATGATCTACATCGCCGAGATTGATTCTGCACCCTGCGCGTTTATTGTCGGCTTGCCGAACATCAACGAGGCGATTGCCGATCTGAACGGATCGCTCTTTCCCTTCGGCTGGGCAAAATTGCTGTGGCGTTTGAAAGTCAGCGGTGTACGGACCGCGCGAGTGCCGCTAATGGGAGTTCGCGACGAGTATCAGTTCAGCCGCATCGGCCCGGTGATTGCTCTGTTATTGATTGAAGCCTTACATGATCCGTTTGCCCGCCGGAAGATCGATGCGCTGGAAATGTCATGGATCCTCGAAACCAATACAGGCATGAATAACATGCTGGAACGCATTGGGGCGGAGCCGTACAAGCGTTACCGCTTGTATGAAAAGCAGATTTAACTCCAGATCCCATTAAGCGCACAGACAGCCCCCTCGCCTCGGGGATAGGGGGAAAACGCTGCTCACATCCCCCCTTTGTTCATCTCCTGCGGCACCGCTGAACGAATCAAATGGTGGCCTTCCAGCTCGATATCGTGGAGATTCTTTTTCACGGTCCGCACATGATCGCGGGCGGCGCGCTGGGCGACATGCGGGAGTCGCTGCAACACCGCGTTATAGATCCGCGCATGCTGGCGATCGATCTGCTTTTTTTGCTGTGGTCGATGGTAGAGATTATTCACGCTGGCAAACACCGAATTAAACATCAGGTCGGTCAATGATTGCAGCGTAAACACCAGCACCTGATTGTGGGAAGCCTGACAAATGGCGAGATGGAAAGCATGATCCAGCTGTGCATGTTCGATCAGCGAAAGCTCTTTGTTGTGCTCACTGGCGGCGAGCATTTTTTCATAACAGCGGGTTATCAAAACAAAATCAGCCTGGGTTCCCAGCGTAGCCGCCAACCTTGCCGATTCGCCTTCCAGCAATGCGCGAACATCAAGCAGATCGTACAGCGTTCGCGGCTGCGTGCTGAACAGATGAATTAGCGGGCTGGTGTCCTGCACCCGATTAAGCCGTGCGACACGAGAATCGCGACCCTGTGCTGTTTCAATAATCCCGCGCCCGCGCAGCACGGTCAGCCCTTCACGCAGTGCGGAGCGTGAGAAGCCGAGCTTTTCACACAGTCGACGTTCTGAAGGAAGCGGCTGCCCGACCTTCAGCACGCCGTCGATAATTAACCGTTCGATACTTTCAGCAACTACTTCGCAAATAGGGCGACGTTCATCTTTCATTCCCGGACCTCGTGCACAGGTAGGACCAATTTTTCTGTTCTTAACTCGCAAAACACGCACATCACGTAAGTGATTATGTTACATCAATTTAACATTAAGTTAACCAATGCGAAGTCACAGAGCTGGAAAAAAAATGGTCTGACCGGTAACTAAAGAGATAGACGAAAACGAAAAGCCCGCTTAATAACTGTTCACAGAAGCAGCGCGCAAAAATCAGCTGCCACACAACACAACAAAGCGAACCCTACTCATGAGCATCTTGTACGAAGAGCGTCTTGATGGCGCTTTACCCGATGTCGACCGCACATCGGTACTGATGGCACTGCGTGAGCATGTCCCTGGACTGGAGATCCTGCATACCGATGAGGAGATCACTCCTTACGAGTGTGACGGGTTGAGCGCGTATCGCACGCGTCCATTACTGGTTGTTCTGCCTAAGCAGATGGAACAGGTGACGGCGATTCTGGCTGTGTGCCACCGCCTGCGTGTGCCGGTGGTGACCCGTGGCGCAGGCACCGGGCTTTCTGGCGGAGCGCTGCCGCTGGAAAAAGGTGTGTTGTTGGTGATGGCGCGCTTTAAAGAGATCCTCGACATTAACCCCGTCGGGCGCCGTGCGCGCGTGCAGCCGGGCGTGCGTAACCTGGCGATCTCCCAGGCCGTTGCGCCGCATAATCTCTATTACGCGCCGGATCCTTCCTCACAAATCGCCTGTTCGATTGGCGGCAATGTGGCGGAAAATGCCGGTGGCGTCCACTGCCTGAAATATGGTCTGACCGTACATAACCTGCTGAAAATTGAAGTACAAACGCTGGACGGCGAGGCGCTGACGCTGGGATCGGACGCGCTGGATTCGCCTGGTTTTGACCTGCTGGCGCTGTTCACCGGATCGGAAGGTATGCTCGGCGTGACCACCGAAGTGACGGTAAAACTGCTGCCGAAGCCGCCCGTGGCGCGCGTGTTGTTAGCCAGCTTTGACTCGGTAGAAAAAGCCGGACTTGCGGTTGGTGACATCATCGCCAATGGCATTATCCCCGGCGGGCTGGAGATGATGGATAACCTGTCGATCCGC
This sequence comes from Escherichia sp. E3659, assembly GCF_005781135.1. Classification (NCBI taxonomy): domain Bacteria; kingdom Pseudomonadati; phylum Pseudomonadota; class Gammaproteobacteria; order Enterobacterales; family Enterobacteriaceae; genus Escherichia; species Escherichia sp. E3659. The sequence goes on from NZ_VATQ01000010.1 coordinate 113,686, forward strand.
GCGGCGGAAGATTTTATTCATGCCGGTTATCCCGTCGACGCCGAAGCGATTTTGTTATGCGAGCTGGACGGCGTGGAGTCTGATGTACAGGAAGACTGCGAGCGGGTTAACGACATCTTGTTGAAAGCGGGCGCGACTGACGTCCGTCTGGCACAGGACGAAGCAGAGCGCGTACGTTTCTGGGCTGGCCGCAAGAACGCCTTTCCGGCGGTGGGGCGCATCTCTCCCGATTACTACTGCATGGACGGCACCATCCCACGCCGCGCGCTGCCTGGCGTACTGGAAGGCATTGCCCGTTTATCGCAGCAATATGATTTACGCGTTGCCAACGTCTTTCATGCCGGAGACGGCAACATGCACCCGTTAATCCTTTTCGATGCCAATGAACCCGGCGAATTTGCCCGTGCGGAAGTGCTGGGCGGGAAGATCCTCGAACTCTGCGTTGAAGTTGGCGGCAGCATCAGTGGGGAACATGGCATCGGGCGCGAAAAAATCAATCAAATGTGCGCCCAGTTCAACAGCGATGAAATCACGACCTTCCATGCAGTCAAGGCGGCGTTTGATCCCGATGGTTTGCTGAACCCAGGAAAAAATATTCCCACGCTACACCGCTGTGCTGAATTTGGTGCCATGCACGTGCATCACGGTCATTTACCTTTCCCCGAACTGGAGCGTTTCTGATGCTACGCGAGTGTGATTACAGCCAGGCGCTGCTGGAGCAGGTGAATCAGGCAATGAGCGATAAAACGCCGCTGGTGATTCAGGGCAGCAATAGCAAAGCCTTTTTAGGCCGCCCTGTCACCGGGCAAACGCTGGATGTGCGTTGTCATCGCGGCATTGTTAATTACGACCCGACCGAGCTGGTGATAACCGCGCGTGCCGGAACGCCGCTGGTGGCGATTGAAGCGGCGCTGGAGAGCGCCGGGCAAATGCTCCCCTGCGAGCCGCCGCATTATGGTGAAGAAGCCACCTGGGGCGGGATGGTCGCCTGCGGGCTGGCGGGGCCGCGTCGCCCGTGGAGCGGTTCGGTCCGCGATTTTGTCCTCGGCACGCGCATCATTACCGGCACAGGAAAACATCTGCGTTTTGGTGGCGAAGTGATGAAAAACGTTGCCGGATACGATCTCTCACGGTTAATGGCCGGAAGCTACGGTTGTCTTGGCGTGCTCACTGAAATCTCGATGAAAGTGTTACCGCGACCGCGAGCCACCTTGAGCCTGCGTCGGGAAATCAGCCTGCAAGAAGCCATGGACGAAATCGCCCAGTGGCAACTCCAGCCATTACCCATTAGTGGCTTATGTTACTTCGACAATGCGTTGTGGATCCGCCTTGAGGGCGGCGAAGGATCGGTAAAAGCAGCGCGTGAACTGCTGGGTGGCGAAGAGGTTGTGGGTCAGTTCTGGCAGCAATTGCGTGAACAACAACTGCCGTTCTTCTCGTTACCAGGTACCTTATGGCGCATTTCATTACCCAGCGATGCGCCGATGATGGATTTACCCGGCGAACAACTGATCGACTGGGGCGGGGCGTTACGCTGGCTGAAATCGACAGCCGATGACAATCAAATCCATCGCATCGCCCGCAACGCTGGCGGTCATGCGACCCGTTTTAGCACCGGAGATGGTGGCTTTGCCCCGTTACCGGCTCCTTTATTCCGCTATCACCAGCAGCTTAAACAGCAGCTCGATCCTTGCGGCGTGTTTAACCCCGGTCGCATGTACGCGGAACTTTAAGGAGCAGACTATGCAAACCCGGTTAACCGAAGAGATGCGCCAGAACGCGCGCGCGCTGGAAGCCGACAGCATCCTGCGCGCCTGTGTTCACTGCGGATTTTGTACCGCAACCTGCCCAACTTATCAGCTATTGGGCGATGAACTGGACGGGCCGCGTGGGCGCATCTATCTGATCAAACAGGTGCTGGAAGGCAACGAAGTCACGCTTAAAACACAGGAGCATCTCGATCGCTGTCTCACTTGCCGCAATTGTGAAACCACCTGTCCTTCTGGTGTGCGCTATCACAATTTGCTGGATATCGGGCGTGATATTGTCGAGCAGAAAGTGAAACGCCCACTGCCGGAGCGAATGCTGCGAGAAGGATTGCGCCAGGTAGTGCCGCGTCCGGCGGTCTTCCGCGCATTGACGCAGGTAGGGCTGGTGCTGCGACCGTTTTTGCCAGAACAGGTCAGAGCAAAATTGCCCGCTGAAATGGTGAAAGCCAAACCGCGTCCACCGCAGCGCCATAAGCGCCGGGTTTTAATGCTGGAAGGCTGCGCCCAGCCTACGCTTTCGCCCAACACCAACGCGGCAACTGCGCGAGTATTGGATCGTCTGGGGATCAGCGTGACGCCAGCTAATGAAGCAGGCTGTTGTGGCGCGGTGGACTATCATCTTAATGCGCAAGAGAAAGGGCTAGCGCGGGCGCGAAATAATATTGATGCCTGGTGGCCTGCGATTGAAGCAGGTGCCGAGGCAATTTTGCAGACTGCCAGCGGCTGCGGTGCGTTTGTCAAAGAGTACGGGCAGATGCTGAAAAACGATGCGCTGTATGCCGATAAAGCGCGTCAGGTCAGTGAGCTGGCGGTCGATTTAGTCGAGCTTCTGCGCGAGGAACCGCTGGAAAAACTGGCAATTCGCGGCGATAAAAAGCTGGCCTTCCACTGCCCGTGTACCCTGCAACATGCGCAAAAGCTCAATGGCGAAGTGGAAAAAGTGTTACTTCGTCTTGGATTTACCTTAACCGACGTTCCCGACAGCCATCTGTGCTGCGGGTCGGCGGGAACGTATGCATTAACGCATCCCGATCTGGCGCGCCAGCTGCGGGATAACAAAATGAATGCGCTGGAAAGCGGCAAACCGGAAATGATCGTCACCGCCAACATTGGTTGCCAGACGCATCTGGCGAGCGCCGGTCGTACCTCTGTGCGTCACTGGATTGAAATTGTAGAACAAGCCCTTGAAAAGGAATAACAAAATGAAAACTAAAGTCATTCTTAGCCAGCAAATGGCGAGTGCAATTATTGCCGCAGGTCAGGAAGAGGCACAGAAAAATAACTGGTCTGTTTCCATTGCTGTTGCCGATGACGGCGGTCATCTGCTGGCGTTAAGTCGCATGGACGATTGCGCGCCGATTGCGGCTTACATCTCCCAGGAGAAAGCGCGTACCGCCGCGCTGGGGCGTCGTGAAACTAAGGGCTATGAAGAGATGGTGAACAACGGACGTACCGCGTTCGTGACTGCGCCGTTACTGACGTCGCTGGAAGGTGGCGTACCGGTTGTTGTTGATGGACAAATTATTGGTGCCGTGGGCGTTTCTGGTTTAACCGGAGCACAGGATGCGCAGGTCGCGAAAGCGGCAGCAGCGGTGTTGGCGAAATAAGCGAAAACGAGGAGATAAACAATGAGTCAAACCATAACCCAGGGCCGTTTACGCATTGACGCCAATTTTAAACGTTTTGTGGATGAAGAAGTTTTACCGGGAACAGGGCTGGACGCTGCGGCGTTCTGGCGCAATTTTGATGAGCTCGTTCACGATCTGGCGCCAGAAAATCGTCAATTACTGGCAGAACGCGATCGCATTCAGGCGGCGCTGGACGAATGGCATCGCAGCAATCCTGGGCCGGTAAAAGACAAAGCGGCTTATAAATCTTTCCTGCGGGAACTGGGCTATCTCGTGTCGCAGCCTGACCACGTTACGGTGGAAACCACGGGCATCGACAGTGAAATCACCAGTCAGGCGGGGCCACAGCTGGTGGTTCCGGCAATGAACGCCCGCTATGCGCTGAACGCGGCGAACGCCCGCTGGGGTTCACTGTACGACGCGCTGTACGGCAGCGACATCATCCCGCAGGAAGGGGCGATGGTCAGCGGCTACGATCCGCAGCGCGGTGAGCAGGTTATCGCCTGGGTTCGGCGTTTCCTCGATGAATCACTACCGCTGGAAAACGGCAGCTATCAGGATGTGGTGGCGTTTAAGGTGGTCGATAAACTATTACGCATCCAGTTGAAAAATGGTAAAGAAACCACGTTACGTACTCCGGCACAGTTTGTCGGTTACCGTGGCAATGCCGCTGCGCCGACCTGCATTTTGCTGAAAAATAACGGCCTGCATATTGAGCTGCAAATCGATGCCAACGGGCGGATTGGCAAAGACGATCCGGCGCACATCAACGATGTTATCGTTGAAGCCGCCATCAGTACCATTCTCGACTGTGAAGATTCGGTCGCTGCGGTTGATGCGGAAGATAAAATCCTGCTGTACCGCAACTTGCTGGGCTTGATGCAGGGGACTCTGCAAGAGAAAATGGAGAAAAACGGTCGGCAAATCGTGCGTAAACTGAATGACGATCGTCAGTACACCGCCGCCGATGGCTCTGAAATTTCTCTGCACGGACGCTCGTTGCTGTTTATCCGCAACGTGGGTCATTTGATGACCATTCCTGTGATTTGGGACAGCGAAGGCAATGAAATCCCGGAAGGCATTCTTGATGGCGTCATGACTGGCGCGATTGCCCTCTATGATTTAAAAGTGCAGAAAAACTCGCGCACTGGCAGCGTCTATATTGTGAAACCGAAAATGCACGGTCCGCAGGAAGTGGCGTTCGCCAACAAACTGTTTTCCCGCGTTGAGGCAATGCTCGGTATGGCACCGAATACCCTGAAAATGGGCATTATGGATGAAGAACGCCGGACCTCGCTGAACTTGCGTAGCTGTATCGCTCAGGCGCGCAACCGCGTAGCGTTCATCAATACCGGTTTCCTCGACCGTACTGGCGATGAAATGCATTCGGTGATGGAAGCGGGCCCTATGCTGCGTAAAAACCAGATGAAATCGACGCCGTGGATCAAAGCCTACGAGCGCAATAACGTGCTTTCCGGCCTGTTCTGTGGGCTGCGCGGTAAAGCGCAAATCGGTAAAGGCATGTGGGCAATGCCGGACCTGATGGCAGACATGTACAGCCAGAAGGGCGACCAACTGCGTGCCGGGGCAAACACGGCCTGGGTTCCGTCGCCAACTGCCGCTACACTCCATGCGTTGCACTACCACCAAACCAACGTACAGAGCGTGCAAGCCAACATTGCCCAGACCGAGTTCAATGCTGAATTTGAACCGCTGCTGGACGATCTGCTGACCATTCCGGTTGCTGAAAATGCTAACTGGTCGGCGCAAGAGATCCAACAAGAGCTGGATAACAACGTGCAGGGAATTCTGGGCTACGTGGTGCGCTGGGTGGAGCAGGGGATTGGCTGTTCAAAAGTGCCGGATATTCACAACGTGGCGCTGATGGAAGACCGTGCAACGCTGCGCATCTCCAGCCAGCATATTGCCAACTGGTTACGTCACGGTATTCTGACTAAAGAACAGGTGCAGGCGTCGCTGGAGAATATGGCGAAAGTGGTGGATCAGCAAAACGCTGGCGATCCGGCTTATCGTCCGATGGCGGGGAATTTCGCTAACTCGTGTGCTTTTAAAGCTGCCAGCGATTTGATCTTCCTCGGCGTGAAACAGCCAAACGGTTATACCGAACCGTTATTACACGCCTGGCGTTTACGCGAAAAAGAAAGTCATTAATAGCGTCAAAAAAAGCCCCGGCAAGTTTTATTGTCGGGGCTATTATAGTAACTGCGGTAGTACATTTATCCCGGAAATAACCGGAGCGATTATCAGGGTTTAAAAAAATTAAATACCCGCAGCGCATTACTAGCGGGCCTAAAACAACAATATGGACATCTTAACGATACTCTGCACCTGCGTGTGCGGAACAGAAACCCTTACCCGATATACTTGTTATGCCAGAGGTAGCAATTGCGTTAGCAGCGTACTGTTGCTGTAAAGTATAACGCCTATATTTTACAGTTCAGTCCTCTTTTGCTTATTACAACCTTAATCATATCAAGCATATAAAGATAATAAGAGACTGAACAATATGGTTACCTGGACTCAAATGTATATGCCGATGGGAGGACTGGGGCTATCCGCTCTGGTTGCTCTGATCCCAATAATATTCTTCTTCGTTGCACTCGCGGTATTACGTCTGAAAGGGCATGTCGCCGGAGCAATAACCCTTATATTATCTATCCTGATTGCGATATTCGCCTTTAAAATGCCGATTGATATGGCATTTGCTGCTGCGGGCTATGGCTTTATTTATGGATTATGGCCTATTGCCTGGATTATTGTCGCGGCGGTATTCCTGTATAAATTAACCGTTGCCAGCGGTCAGTTCGATATTATCCGCAGCTCGGTTATCTCCATCACCGACGATCAGCGTTTGCAGGTGTTACTGATTGGTTTCTCCTTTGGCGCGTTGCTGGAAGGGGCGGCTGGCTTTGGTGCGCCGGTGGCGATTACTGGCGCACTGCTGGTGGGGCTGGGCTTCAAACCGTTATACGCGGCGGGGCTGTGTCTGATAGCCAACACTGCGCCGGTGGCGTTTGGTGCGTTGGGCGTGCCAATTCTGGTCGCCGGTCAGGTGACCGGAATCGATCCGTTCGACATTGGTGCTATGGCAGGACGCCAGTTGCCGTTCCTGTCGGTACTGGTGCCGTTCTGGCTGGTAGCAATGATGGACGGCTGGAAAGGGGTGAAAGAGACGTGGCCAGCGGCGCTGGTTGCAGGGGGAAGCTTCGCCGTCACTCAGTTCTTTACCTCTAACTATATTGGTCCGGAACTGCCGGATATTACTTCGGCGCTGGTGAGTATCGTCTCACTCTCTTTATTCCTTAAAGTCTGGCGGCCAAAAAATACCGAAACGGCAATCAGCATGGGGCAATCCGCAGGTGCGATGGTGGTAAATAAACCGTCTTCTGGCGGTCCCGTGCCTTCAGAATATAGTCTGGGGCAAATCATTCGCGCGTGGTCACCGTTTTTAATCTTAACGGTGCTGGTCACCATCTGGACCATGAAACCGTTTAAAGCGTTATTTGCTCCGGGCGGCGCGTTTTATTCGCTGGTGATTAATTTCCAGATCCCTCATTTGCATCAACAAGTCTTGAAAGCGGCACCCATTGTCGCCCAACCGACGCCAATGGACGCGGTGTTTAAATTCGACCCGCTCTCTGCTGGTGGCACCGCTATTTTCATTGCAGCGATTATCTCTATCTTCATCCTCGGCGTGGGGATCAAGAAAGGTATTGGTGTCTTTGCCGAAACGCTAATTAGCCTGAAGTGGCCGATACTGTCGATTGGCATGGTGCTGGCATTTGCCTTCGTGACCAACTATTCCGGTATGTCTACCACGCTGGCGCTGGTACTGGCGGGTACTGGTGTGATGTTCCCGTTCTTTTCGCCATTCCTCGGCTGGCTGGGGGTATTCCTTACCGGCTCGGACACTTCCTCGAACGCTCTGTTTGGTTCACTGCAATCAACCACGGCGCAGCAAATCAACGTCTCTGACACTCTGCTGGTGGCAGCAAATACCAGCGGCGGCGTAACTGGCAAGATGATCTCCCCACAATCTATCGCCGTGGCCTGCGCCGCGACGGGCATGGTGGGCCGAGAATCTGAACTGTTCCGCTACACCGTGAAGCACAGTCTGATTTTTGCCAGCGTTATCGGCATTATCACCCTGCTGCAGGCGTATGTGTTTACCGGGATGTTAGTTTCGTAAGTCAATAATACCGGATGATCGTCAATATCATCCGGCTTCTTTCTATTCTCGTTTCATTATCCTGGCTAAATAATTGCAAAATCATTTCATGGTTTATTATCCATGCATAAATAATATTTCATGTTCAGATAACTCACTAAATAATTAAGGGGGTGAGAATATCTATTTTTTTTGTCACGCAAAACAAGTCTGTATTAATTGTGTTCGCTTGATGAGCAAACACCGTGCTATCTGTTGCTTTTGCAATCGCAATCGTTAAAACTATCAACAACTTGGGATAGTTACATTGTGAATAATTGTTACTTTTTTGTTTGTTGAATCTTTTTATAAATACCCCGTCTGACATCGAATAGGGGATATTCTTATAAATTTCACCTGTTTCGTTATCAATAATGCAGTTTTTTAAGAATGGAGGAAGTTATTAGAGAAGATAAAACATAAAACTATTTCCCCAGTTACGAATTTTTTAACTATATTTTGTCACTTGCGTTATTAATGAATAAGAAATTTAAATATAAAAAATCGCTTTTAGCGGCTATTTTAAGCGCAACCTTATTAACCGGTTGTGATGGCGGCGGTTCAGGTTCTTCCTCCGATAACCCGCCTGTAGATTCTGGAACCGGGTCTTTGCCGGAAGTGAAACCCGATCCAACGCCAACCCCGGAGCCGACGCCGGACCCGGAACCTACGCCGGATCCGACACCTGAGCCAGAGCCAACGCCAGAACCGGAGCCAGAACCTGTTCCTACGAAAACAGGTTATCTGACCCTGGGCGGAAGCCAGCGGGTAATCGGTGCTAAATGTAATGGTGAATCCAGCGACGGCTTTACTTTTACACCTGGCGAGAACGTTACTTGCGTGGCAGGTAACACGACAATTGCCACCTTCAACACTCAGTCAGAAGCTGCGCGTAGCCTGCGTGCGGTTGAAAAAGTGTCGTTTAGCCTTGAGGATGCGCAAGAACTGGCGGGCTCCGACGACAAGAAAAGCAATGCGCTCTCGTTGGTAACGTCCATGAACAGTTGTCCGGCGGATACAGAACAGGTTTGCCTGACGTTCTCCTCGGTGATCGAGAGTAAACGCTTCGACTCGCTGTATAAGCAAATCGATCTGGCACCGGAAGAGTTCAAAAAGCTGGTCAATGAAGAGGTGGAAAACAATGCCGCGACCGATAAAGCGCCATCCACTCATACTTCACCGGTCGTGCCAGTCACCACGCCGGGAACAAAACCGGATCTGAACGCTTCCTTCGTGTCGGCTAACGCGGAACAGTTTTATCAGTATCAACCTACGGAAATCATTCTCTCTGAAGGCCGACTGGTAGATAGCCAGGGGAATGGCGTTGTTGGCGTCAACTACTACACCAATTCAGGGCGTGGTGTAACCGGAGAAAACGGCGAGTTTTCCTTTAGCTGGGGGGAAACCATCTCCTTTGGCATCGACACCTTTGAACTTGGCTCAGTGCGCGGTAACAAGTCGACTATTGCACTGACGGAACTGGGCGATGAAGTTCGCGGGGCAAATATCGATCAGCTGATCCACCGCTATTCGAAAGCCGGGCAAAATAATACCCGTGTCGTTCCGGACGATGTGCGCAAGGTCTTTGCTGAATATCCCAACGTGATCAACGAGATTATCAATCTCTCTTTATCCAACGGTGCGACGCTGGGTGAAGGTGATCAAGTTGTTACGCTGCCTAACGAATTTATCGAACAGTTTGAAACGGGTCAGGCCAAAGAGATCGATACTGCAATCTGTGCGAAAACCGACGGTTGTAACTCTCCGCGCTGGTTCTCGCTGACCGCGCGCAGCATTAATGAAGGTCAGATTCAGGGCGTTATCAACAAGCTGTGGGGCGTGGATCAGAGCTACAAATCTGTCAGCAAGTTCCATGTTTTCCATGACTCCACCAACTTCTATGGCAGCACCGGTAATGCGCGCGGTCAGGCAGTGGTGAATATCTCCAACGCGGCGTTCCCGATTCTGATGGCGCGTAATGATAAAAACTACTGGCTGGCGTTTGGCGAAAAACGCGCCTGGGATAAAAACGAGCTGGCGTACATTACGGAAGCGCCTTCTCTTGTGGTGCCAGAAAACGTCACGCGCGATACCGCGACCTTCAACCTGCCGTTTATTTCGCTGGGGCAAGTCGGTGAGGGCAAACTGATGGTTATCGGTAACCCGCACTACAACAGCATTTTACGTTGCCCGAACGGTTACAGCTGGAACGGGAGCGTTAATAAAGACGGACAGTGTACGCTCGACAGCGATCCGGACGACATGAAGAACTTCATGGAGAACGTACTGCGCTATCTGTCAAATGAACGCTGGCTGCCGGATGCGAAGAGCAGTATGACCGTGGGCACTAACCTGGATACGGTTTATTTCAAAAAAGCGGGTCAGGTATTAGGAAATAGTGCTCCGTTTGCTTTCCATAAGGATTTCGCAGGTATCACGGTTAAACCGTTGACCAGTTATGGCAATCTGAATCCAGATGAAGTTCCTCTGCTGATCCTCAATGGCTTTGAGTATGTGACTCAGTGGTCTGGCGATCCCTATGCAGTGCCTCTGCGTGCAGATACCAGCAAACCGAAGCTGAGCCAGCAGGATGTGACCGATCTGATCGCCTATCTGAACAAAGGCGGTTCGGTGCTGATCATGGAAAACGTGATGAGCAATCTTAAGGAAGAGAGCGCATCAGGCTTTGTACGTCTGCTTGATGCCGCAGGTCTGTCGATGGCGCTTAACAAATCGGTGGTGAATACCGATCCGCAGGGTTATCCAGACCGCGTGCGCCAGCGTCGAGCGACTGGCATTTGGGTTTATGAACGTTATCCGGTTGTGGAAGGTGAACTGCCGTACACCATTGATTCCCAAACAGGAAAAGTTACCTGGAAATATCAGATTGATAACAAACCTGATAAGAAACCGAAACTGGAAGTTGCCAGCTGGCAGGAAGATGTCGATGGCAAACAGGTCAAACGCTATGCCTTTATCGATGAGGCGGAGTTTAAAACAAAAGAGTCTCTGGAGGCGGCAAAGGCAAAAATCTTTGAGGCGTTTCCTGGATTAAAGGAATGTAAGGACCCGGCATATCACTATGAGGTCAACTGTCTGGAATACCGCCCGGGCACGGGAGTTCCTGTAACGCCAGAGAATAATACTGGCATGTTTGTTCCGCGCTATACGCAACTGAATCTCAGCGCCGACACTGCGAAAGCGATGGTGCAGGCTGCGGATTTAGGCACCAACATTCAGCGTCTGTATCAGCATGAGCTCTACTTCCGGACCAATGGTCGCAAAGGTGAGCGTCTGAGCAGCGTCGATCTGGAACGTCTGTACCAGAACATGTCGGTCTGGCTGTGGAATGAAATTGAATATAGCTATGACAGCAACAAGGATGACGAGCTGGGCTTTAAAACGTTCACCGAGTTCCTGAACTGCTACGCCAACGATGCTTACACCAAAGGTACGCTGTGCTCCGCAGAGCTGAAACAATCGCTGATCGATAACAAGATGATCTACGGTGAAGGCAGCAAAGCGGGCATGATGAATCCGAGCTATCCGCTCAACTATATGGAAAAACCGCTGACGCGCCTGATGCTGGGGCGTTCCTGGTGGGATCTGAACATCAAAGTTGATGTCGAGAAGTATCCGGGAGCGGTATCGGCAGAGGGTGAGAAGGTTACTGAAACCATCAGCCTG
>NZ_VATQ01000011.1:0-890 GCF_005781135.1 Escherichia sp. E3659
CAGGATGTTGTCGGGGCCGTGTTGTGTCGGTATTTCCGGAGGGGAAATAAAAAATGTTTTTAACGGTGCCTGCATATTTTTATCACCAGAATTAATATTCACAACGAGTATAGGATAATAGTTCAGCTATGCATCATCTGATATTATATGTCGCCGGGAACATAACAGAAATTGTAATAATCTGATTTTTGTGGCAAACAGCCTGATACTGACAGAGCCGGAAATGCCTGAGCGCCGTTATATTATTATTCGGAATTATATCTTTATCCTATCCATATCAGTTTGAGTGTCGGAACTGTCATCATGAGCCTGTGTCAGTGGTTGCTACAGGCCTGTTCAGTTATCTCCTGAGATATATAGTTCTCTTATTATATAAATCGGGATATATGTATCCGGAGAAAAATCACGGCATTCATGTAATTCCAGGAATAAGTTATTTCCGGCAAACATGATTATCATGTAAAACAGAGTGTGCAGGATGGCGAAATTCTGTATCACATTCCCCCTGGCAGGAGAAAGGAAATGACAAATCAGTTCCACAGAATGACGGCAGAAAAAATTCTGGAATATGTTGATGCAGAAGTGGAGAGTGGACGTCGTACAGATATCGGTACGCTTGCTGCTTATTCGGGGTACAGTCGACGACATCTGCAGCGCCTGTTTCATTCCGTGACGGGGATGGGGCTGGGGGAATATATCCGACGCAGACGACTGAATCGTGCTGCGTTGCTACTGCGCTTTTCTCAACGGGGATATCAGGATATTGCGCTCAGTGTGGGGTTTGACTCCCAGCAGTCGTTTAACCGGGAATTCAGGAAAAGTACCGGAATGACCCCGACACAGTATCGTGAAAAACCAGAGTGGGTGTTTTTTCCTCTGTCAGGTTCGAT
>NZ_VATQ01000011.1:1046-4605 GCF_005781135.1 Escherichia sp. E3659
AAATCACAACGTCAGGGAGAGCTGTGGGTTGTGACCCGGGCAACGCCTGTATCGGATAAAAAGTATCACTATCGGGTTGTTAATGGTATTGGCATTCCCGGAGGGCAGGAAGGTAAGGTGTTTCCGTACAGTGAAGGAAAATATCTGAAGGTTCGGTTTGAGACTGAACGGGAGACACATATTGAACAGATGTACTATCTGTATCTGAATATATTGCCGGAAATGCGGGCTGTCAGAAGGGCAGAGCCTGAAGTGTTGGTCCTTGAATATGAACAGGGTAAGGTGATGTGCACACTGTATATTCCTGTGGTTGTCGAAGAACAGCAGCCTGATGCTGTGTCTGTAAAACGCAACCATTTATAGTAGCAAACAGTGCATGTAGTTTTCTTCGACCCTGTAAATAATTCTGTGTAACTGCCACCTTGTTAAAGGTGATCGCTCAGGCGGATAGCCGAAGAACGTATCGACGATTTCCCACATGATCATGCCCTTGGCGTACAGAGACAAAATCTGGCTGTCCAACTGCGTGATGCGGGTCTGATTCTTCTTAATCAGTTGAGGCTCAAAGGTATTTTTCCGGTCGCGCGGCGTTTACAAATGTAGCTAATTGATCGGCCGATAATGGAGGGGAGAAATAATACCCCTGAAATAATCTAACCCCCTGTTTTTTTAACCACTCATACTGCCATTTATTTTCAACACCTTCTGCAATCACTCGCAAAGAAAATTTGTTTGCAGCAAACATAACACATTCAGCCAGACGGTGTGAAGATGGTTCTTCATCCACACGATAAATGAATGAACTCCCTATTTTCATAAACTCTGCATTAACCCTGGATAACATATCAAGATTTGAATATTTTGTTCCAAAATCGTCCAGTGCCACAGATATATTTTCTCTGTCCAGATTATCAAGAAATATATTATCTTCTGAAGAGTTCCCCCATTCTCTGTGCTCCGTCAATTCACAAACCAGCACAGGGCAGAGTTGAATAAGACGCTTCCGGAGCAGTTTACATGCACAAATCATTTCCGCTGAATTATTGTCTGGCGCCCCCGCATTAAAAGTGATTAACATACCAACCGGTAAAAATGGTTTTAAAGACAGTAAAATATCGGCGGTCTTTCTTAATAGGATACTTGCCATAAATCCGGATAGCCCGGCATGAACCACCTGAGAAATAAACAGGTCGGGAGATAACACCCTGCCATCGGGCATATTCCAGCGAGCCAGAACTTCAACACCACATAAATTAGAGTCAGCATCCACTACGGGCTGAAAAAATGGTAAACATTCCTCAGCCATATGTAGCTTACTGGCAAATGTATTATAACAGCCAGAGTTACTTGGCATGTCCACTCCTGCTAAAGGATAGCTGCAGACTAAAGTAATTGTATATCATATTGTTATTCGGTGCATAAATAAAGAGATTACTTTTTCTTATTCAGGACCTGTGTCCAGTAATCTCTTTGTGGCAGAGTCCCTGTTGCATCTGATTGGCACTCTGCTCATTTTATTACGGATATATGGCAGAAATATTCACTGGTATAACAAAATTCCCGGGTTTAGTCGCATTTACCCGGTATTCAAACTGGAATGCCGCATCGTAACTTTGTCCTGCATAGTTCGGATCCACAGGTTCCGGTAATGTGAGGGTATAGTCCGTTGTGGTATTCGCAACATTTGATGTGAACTCTATTTTCGATGGAATAAACCCATTGAGTGTGATCTCAGCATGATCGACAGCGATAGTTCCCATCGGGGATTGTAGCGTTGCAGATGTCGGCGTTACTGACATCGAATTGACAGCACTGGTTACATAATGCCCCGTTGCATTAATATAAGAACCATCATCACCACGACACATACGAATGGTAATATCAAATCTTTCAGGTCCCCCATCCACGGTCACCGGAGTAGGAAAGTTCACGGCCTGTGAGCCATACCATCCCGTCCCAACTCCTGTTTTACGCCAGCTCTGTCCTGAGGGAAGCCATTGACCAAATGTCCCCGCCCAGTCACTCTTCCGGCCAACCTGTGATGCAATCCCATTAAAGTCTGTCACAGGCACGTTTTCGAGGTATGTCTGATTTCCACTAAAATGAGATGTTAACCCCATTTGCACATTCCAGTCGACATTATTTTGTGCTGAAGTAATAATACCACTGCGGAATGCACAGTCACCAGTAACACTACTGACCTCATAATTGTTATCCTGGTTATTAAACTGTAGTTTATATTCTTTACTGGTTTTTCTGTAAGACGATTGTGTTATAAGATTTTTTTCGTATATAACAGTCGCAAAAACCGGTGATGAAAAAATGATCCCCTCACATAAAAAAAAGAGTATGAATACGTTCAAAAAGCAGGGCTTAAACGTAAAGTTAAAGTTCCTCACCTTTACCGCGATTTGCGCAAAAATAACAACGCATCTTTTTAACATTATAATGGACTCTTTTGCTGAAATGAGTTTCATTAAAATCTCCCGTTCTGAACAGCAATCCAATCGACTGGTGTAATGCCTGACTATTCTGTATCAAAGCAACAGTCACGAATCTTGCGTATTCATGGATATCTCTGATATGTATTTTTATCATCCATGACGGAAACCCTCACATTTCATGAATATTCATCAAAGATGACGGATAATATATGAACATTCGGAAACCCCATAAAGAATACAGGCGAGAGCGCAAGCAATAATACATTATGGATATATAACTTCAAATGTCACTGCAGCCTTAACCGGACCAAACTGATCTGTGTTATGGACTTCCGTTACCGGTGTAATGACACACTGGCGCTCACCGGTTGTGGCAGTACTGTCACTGCAGAATGCATCAGAATCCTGCCCTGTCAGTTTTACAGGCGTATTATTGTTCTCCAGCCATAAATATGTTCCATTAGGCTGACTGTCCTTTGTTAGCAACATTTGCAGCTTATCATTCGACGATTCCAGTTGCCCCTGTGAAACAGAACCTTTAATTGCCGTCTTTACTGGTATATTCCCTGCGCATGTCCACTTTATTTCAAGCGGTGAGTGTTTTTTCGCTGCTCCCGGTGTTAATGTTCCCAGACTATAAAATTGCGTTGGGATGGATATATCACAACTGGGGGCAGTGAATGTTGCATTAATGGTAAATGTGGCCGTTTTGGTATCCGCACTCCGGACATTCGCAGAAAACCCGACAACACTCACAGATAATACCGCTATCAGCACAGGATTAATGAATTTCATAATTCTGTACTCCCCCCCAGTCATTTATCGCGGCAATGTTAAGGCTCCCACGGACACTAACTCCCAGAGATACACTGCTAAAGGGTGCCAGCAGCGTTAATTCTTTTGTAACCTTATCGCTGAGTTTCAGCTCCCTGCCATTGGTTTGCACACCGACAACTGCCATATAGTAGGGGGTGGGGTTTTTTATCCAGGTTATATCCCCCCTTTGCTCCATGGTCAGTTTCTTCTCAGCATTTTCCCTCCCGTTCTTAAGACCGGATGGACGATAAATCAGCTTCACTCTGGAGTTCATCGCTATCGCCAGAACACTGCCATGG
>NZ_VATQ01000012.1:0-5157 GCF_005781135.1 Escherichia sp. E3659
TCCATTACCTGTCAGTGAAGGTTATATTTGAGAAAATAACGATGTCTTTTACGCTAACGCTAAAGCGTTAACAGTAACAACGGAAAAAACAGATTTTTGTTATCACTATAATGAATAAGTGGTACTTTAATTACCCATACTGGATAACGCTGCGGGACGATGTCCACCGGAACAACAAATGCTGTTTCCGTTCACGTATACTGTACGGCGGCGGAAAGATCTGGCTGCATGAAATATGCCGAAAACAAGATGACAACAGTGAGTGATTAACGAAGATATATTGCAGTGGAGAAGCCGACGAGAGTATCTGACCGGGCGATTTATGCTTTCCCTATTTATCAGCGATTGATAAAGTTTCGCCTACTGATTTTTTATACGAATTTTACTTCTGTATGCGTACACGAATTGACTGTCTGACGGATAAAAACTGTTTTACAGAACAAATGAATCGCACCGTCTTCGCCGGGGGGGGTGAATAAAAAATACATCATTGCCATATCAGCAGATTGCCCAGGAATTGAAAACGCCCCGTGAACGGCTGAAGTATATGCCGGAGGCAGGTTTACGGGTGACCGCGCCAGACAGCCTATTCTGATTTGGCAATCAGTGTATTGCGGCTGATATCCCGGAGTTGAGAAGAGCCGGAGTGCCGGTGGTGACTACGAATTTCCACATTTGTTATGCTGCCTGCAGTCGCAAAGAAACGGACTGCCAATATTCAGAGGACGTCAATGAGGACAAATCCCCTGACAGGGAAAGCTAAAAAAATGGTTAGATACTAAGTTCCAGGTTGTCAGAATGGATGAGAGGTGCAAATACACAATGTTTACTTTTGTTGATACTTTAATACACCATCTAAAATAAGATTGTTCGCCTCCCGATGCAAAACTAATGTCTCGAGATATCCTGGTTTTAACTTCCACCATCTCATATCTTTTGCAATGCGAGAGAGGCAATGATTATGAGTAAACACAACAGCGTTTTTACTCTGATACGATAAATCTAAAATTTTCCTCACAGGTGATTCACCATTATTTGATAAACTTACTATGGTGGGACTGACTCCATTTGAGAAAAAACAAGCTGTTTGTCTGGTTCGGGTTGCGTTTGTTGAATAGAGATTATAGCTCCCGGTTATATCACTCAAATCCTTACCCAGCCGAATTGCTTTTTGCGTGCCATTGACAGTTATTCCATCTGGTTCAGAAAAACATTGATTTTTTGAACGATCACACCTTTCTCCGTGTCTTATTATAAGAATGGTAGGGTATCTCTTACTAATTTCACATGCCTGCTTTATATCCAAATATCTTGGTCTTTTTAACACTGAGACAACAACTAACGCAAGCACTAAAAATGTTACCAATATTGCAAATACTGTCTTTAGTTTAACTGATGATAATCTCTCAAATGAAAACATCTATATTAACCTTTGTAATAACAGAATAGAAGTTGATAGACGAAGTTATCTTTACAGGGCAGAAGTTGCGTCTCCTCCGAATTACGGAGAGACTGTCTACCAGGAATAAACATCTTCGTTCATCTAAGGGAAGCACTCAAATAAAAATTCAATATGATAACAAAATCAACATGACACCAAAAAGAAATCCATAAATTTTTACGGAAAGCTATTTTATGGGAAATATCATACAATATTGAATCATTCAGAACGCAAACCGTATTTATCACATCTAGTTTTTTTACTCTTTACAAATGAAGCGAACTGGTCAGCTGATAATGGGGGGGAGAAATAATACCCCTGAAATAATTTTACCCCCTGTTTTTTTAACCACTCATACTGCCATTTATTTTCAACACCTTCTGCAATCACTCGCAAAGAAAACTTGTTTGCAGCAAACATAACACATTCAGCCAGACGGTGTGATGATAGAGCTTCATCCACACGATAAATGAATGAACTCCCTATTTTCATAAACTCTGCATTAACCCTGGATAACATATCAAGATTTGAATATTTTGTTCCAAAATCATCCAGTGCCACAGATATATTTTCTCTGTCCAGATTATCAAGAAATATATTATCTTCTGAAGAGTTCCCCCATTCTCTGTGCTCCGTCAATTCACAAACCAGCACAGGGCAGAGTTGAATAAGACGCTTCTGGAGCAGTTTACATGCACAAATCATTTCCGCTGAATTATTGTCTGGCGCCCCCGCATTAAAAGTGATTAACATACCAACCGGTAAAAATGGTTTTAAAGACAGTAAAATATCGGCGGTCTTTCTTAATAGTATATTTGTCATAAATCCGGATAGCCCGGCATGAACCACCTGAGAAATAAACAGGTCGGGAGATAACACCCTGCCATCTGGCATATTCCAGCGTGCCAGAACTTCAACACCACATAAATTAGAGTCAGCATCCACTACGGGCTGAAAAAATGGCAAACATTCCTCAGCCATATGTAGCTTACTGGAAAATATATTATAACAGTCAGAGTTACTGTACATGTCCACCCCTGCTAAAGGATAGCTGCAGACTAAAGTAGTTGTATACCATATTGTTATTCGGTGCATAAATAAAGAGATTACTTTTTCTCATTCAGGACCTGTGTTCAGTAATCTCTTTATGGCAGAGTTCCTGTTGTATCTGATTGGCACTCTGCTCATTTTATTACGGATATGTGGCAGAAATATTCACTGGTATAACAAAATTCCCGGGTTTAGTCGCATTTACTCGGTATTCAAACTGAAATGTCGCATCGTAACTTTGCCCTGCATAGTTCGGATTCACAAGTTCCGGTAATGTGAGGGTATAGTCCGTTGTGGTATTCGCAACATTTGATGTGAACTCTATTTTCGATGGCATAAACCCATTGAGTGTGAGCTCGGCATGATCGACAGCGATAGTTCCCATCGGGGATTGTAGCGTTGCAGATGTCGGCGTTACTGACATCGAATTGACAGCACTGGTTACGTAATGTCCCGTTGCATTAATATAAGAACCATCCTCACCACGACACATACGAATAGTTATATCAAATCTTTCAGGTCCCCCATCCACGGTCACCGGAGTAGGAAAGCTCACGGCTTGTGAACCATACCATCCCGTCCCAATTCCTGTTTTACGCCAGCTCTGTCCTGAGGGAAGCCATTGACCAAATTTCCCCCCCCAGTCACTCTTCCTACCAACCTGTGATGCAATCCCATTAAAATCTGTCACAGGCACGTTTTCGAGGTATGTCTGATTTCCATTAAAATGAGATGTTAACCCCATTTGCACATTCCAGTCGACATTATTTTGTGCTGAAGTAATAACACCACTGCTGAATGCACAGTCACCAGTAACACTACTGACCTCATAATTGTTATCCTGGTTGTTAAACTGTAGCTTATATATTTTACTGGTTTTTCTGTAAGACGATTGTGTTATAAGATTTTTTTCGTATATAACAGTCGCAAAAACCGGTAATGAAGAGATGATCCCCACACATAAAAAAAGGAATGTGAATACATTCAAAAAACAGGGCTTAAACGTAAAGTTAAAGTTCCGTACTTTTACCGCGATTTGCGCAAAAATAACAAAGCATCTTTTTAACATTATAATGGACTCTTTTGCTGAAATGAGTTTCATTAAAATCTCCCGTTCTGAATAGCAATCCAATCGACTGGTGTAATGCCTGACTATTCTGTATCAAAGCAACAGTCACGAATCTTGCGTATTCATGGATATCTCTGATATGCATTTTTATCATTCATGACGGAAACTCTCACATTTCATGAATATTCATCAAAAATGACGTCGTGCAGGTCGGTGCTATGACGGATAATATATGAACATTCGGAACTCCCATAAGAGAACACAGGCGAGAGCGCCAGTAATAATGCTTCCGGTCTTTGTTTGCTGATGGTTTTCGGGATAGTTTCTGAAGAAAACTTATTCTGTCCATACACTCTTTCTTATATATGTAAAAGGGCGTGGGCGCTTCATCCCGCCCCCCTCCTGCTGTTTTTATAATACTGTCTTTCAACACTGCCAGCGGCAGGGAACCGTCGACAATATTTATTGTTGAAAATAATCGTTGCATCTCTTTCACCTGTCCGGGAACCAGAAATATTGTCCTGCAGTAGCGCACATCATCAGATGCTCTGAACATTGAGAATAAAGACAACCAGTTCAAAAGTGGCACTGCACTCAGCGCTATTATCAGAATATCTCCTTTGGTCGGTTCGGTTTCTTTCCTGAGTCTGACATCATAATTTTCTGCTTTCAGCAGTGCGCTTAACCCCAGCATCTCATACTCACAGAAACCATCTATAATGATTCGTTGTTGTATCATAAATACATTATGGATATATAACTTCAAATGTCACTGCAGCCTTAACCGGACCAAACTGATCTGTGTTATGGACTTCCGTTACCGGTGTAATGACACACTGGCGCTCACCGGTTGCGGCGGTACTGTCACTGCAGAATGCATCAGAATCTAGCCCTGTCAGTTTTACAGGCGTATTATTGTTCTCCAGCCATAAATATGTTCCATTTGGCTTACCGTCCTTTGTTAACAACATTTGCAGCTTATCATTCGACGATTCCAGTTGCCCCTGTGAAACAGAACCTTTAATTGCCGTCTTTACTGGTATATTCCCTGCACATGTCCACTTTATTTCAAGTGGTGAGTGTTTTTTCGCCGCTCCCGGTGTTAATGTTCCCAGGCTATAAAATTGCGTTGGGATGGATATATCACAACTGGGGGCAGTGAATGTTGCATTAATGGTAAATGTGGCCGTTTTGGTATCCGCACTCCGGACATTCGCAGAAAACCCGGCAAAACTTACAGATAATGCCGCTATCAGCACAGGATTAATGAATTTCATAATTCTGTACTCCCCCCCAGTCATTTATCGCGGCAATGTTAAGGTTCCCACGGACACTAACCCCCAGAGATACACTGCTAAAGGGTGCCAGCAGCGTTAATTCTTTTGTAACCTTATCGCTGAGTTTCAGCTCCCTGCCATTGGTTTGCACACCGACAATTGCCATATAGTAGGGGGTGGGGTTTTTAATCCAGGTTTTATCTCCCCTTTGCTCCATGGTCAGTTTCTTCTCAGCATTTTCCCTCCCGTTCTTAAGACCGGATGGACGATAAATCAGCTTCACTCTGGAGTTCATCGCAATCGCCAGAACACTGCCATGG
>NZ_VATQ01000013.1:0-29882 GCF_005781135.1 Escherichia sp. E3659
TTTCGCAATCCGTGAAGGCGGTCGTACCGTTGGCGCGGGCGTTGTAGCAAAAGTTCTGAGCTAATTGCCGATAACATTTGACGCAATGCGCACTAAAAGGGCATCATTTGATGCCCTTTTTGCACGCTTTCGTACCAGAACCTGGCTCATCAGTGATTTTCTTTGTCATAATCATTGCTGAGACAGGCTCTGTTGAGGGCGTATAATCCGAAAAGCTAATACGCGTTTCGATTTGGTTTGCCTCGCGATCGCGGGGTGAAAATGTTTGTAGAATACTTCTGACAGGTTGGTTTATGAGTGCGAATACCGAAGCTCAAGGAAGCGGGCGCGGCCTGGAAGCGATGAAGTGGGTCGTTGTGGTGGCATTGCTCCTGGTGGCAATTGTCGGCAACTACCTTTATCGCGACATTATGCTGCCGCTGCGTGCGCTGGCCGTAGTAATTCTGATTGCTGCAGCGGGTGGTGTCGCGCTGTTAACGACAAAAGGTAAAGCAACCGTTGCTTTTGCCCGTGAAGCGCGTACCGAAGTCCGTAAGGTCATTTGGCCGACTCGCCAGGAAACATTGCACACCACGCTGATTGTGGCTGCGGTTACCGCAGTAATGTCACTGATCCTGTGGGGACTGGATGGTATTCTGGTTCGCCTGGTATCCTTTATCACTGGCCTGAGGTTCTGAGATGTCTGAAGCTCCTAAAAAGCGCTGGTACGTCGTTCAGGCGTTTTCCGGTTTTGAAGGCCGCGTAGCAACATCGCTGCGTGAGCATATCAAATTACACAACATGGAAGATTTGTTTGGTGAAGTCATGGTACCAACCGAAGAAGTGGTTGAAATCCGTGGCGGTCAGCGTCGCAAAAGCGAACGCAAATTCTTCCCTGGCTACGTCCTCGTTCAGATGGTGATGAACGACGCGAGCTGGCACCTGGTGCGCAGCGTACCGCGTGTGATGGGCTTCATCGGCGGTACTTCCGATCGTCCTGCGCCAATCAGCGATAAAGAAGTCGATGCGATTATGAACCGCCTGCAGCAGGTTGGTGATAAGCCGCGTCCGAAAACGCTGTTTGAACCGGGTGAAATGGTCCGTGTTAATGATGGTCCGTTCGCTGACTTCAACGGTGTTGTTGAAGAAGTGGATTACGAGAAATCTCGTCTGAAAGTGTCTGTTTCTATCTTCGGTCGTGCGACCCCGGTAGAACTGGACTTCAGCCAGGTTGAAAAAGCCTAACCCAGCGATCAAAAAAGCGGCGATTTAATCGTTGCACAAGGCGCGAGATTGGAATACAATTTCGCGCCTTTTGTTTTTATGGGCCTTGCCCGTAAAACGATTTTTTATATCACGGGGAGCCTCTCAGAGGCGTTATTACCCAACTTGAGGAATTTATAATGGCTAAGAAAGTACAAGCCTATGTCAAGCTGCAGGTTGCAGCTGGTATGGCTAACCCGAGTCCGCCAGTAGGTCCGGCTCTGGGTCAGCAGGGCGTAAACATCATGGAATTCTGCAAAGCGTTCAACGCAAAAACTGATTCCATCGAAAAAGGTCTGCCGATTCCGGTAGTAATCACCGTTTACGCTGACCGTTCTTTCACTTTCGTTACCAAGACTCCGCCGGCAGCAGTTCTGCTGAAAAAAGCGGCTGGTATCAAGTCTGGTTCCGGTAAGCCGAACAAAGACAAAGTGGGTAAAATTTCCCGCGCTCAGCTGCAGGAAATCGCGCAGACCAAAGCTGCCGACATGACTGGTGCCGACATTGAAGCGATGACTCGCTCCATCGAAGGTACTGCACGTTCCATGGGCCTGGTAGTGGAGGACTAAGAAATGGCTAAACTGACCAAGCGCATGCGTGTTATCCGCGAGAAAGTTGATGCAACCAAACAGTACGACATCAACGAAGCTATCGCTCTGCTGAAAGAGCTGGCGACTGCTAAATTCGTAGAAAGCGTGGACGTTGCTGTTAACCTCGGCATCGACGCTCGTAAATCTGACCAGAACGTACGTGGTGCAACTGTACTGCCGCACGGTACTGGCCGTTCCGTTCGCGTAGCCGTATTTACCCAGGGTGCAAACGCTGAAGCTGCTAAAGCTGCAGGTGCTGAACTGGTAGGTATGGAAGATCTGGCTGACCAGATCAAGAAAGGCGAAATGAACTTTGACGTTGTTATTGCTTCTCCGGATGCAATGCGCGTTGTTGGCCAGCTGGGCCAGGTTCTGGGTCCGCGCGGCCTGATGCCAAACCCGAAAGTGGGTACTGTAACGCCGAACGTTGCTGAAGCGGTTAAAAACGCTAAAGCTGGCCAGGTTCGTTACCGTAACGACAAAAACGGCATCATCCACACCACCATCGGTAAAGTGGACTTTGACGCTGACAAACTGAAAGAAAACCTGGAAGCTCTGCTGGTTGCGCTGAAAAAAGCAAAACCGACTCAGGCGAAAGGCGTGTACATCAAGAAAGTTAGCATCTCCACCACCATGGGTGCAGGTGTTGCAGTTGACCAGGCTGGCCTGAGCGCTTCTGTAAACTAATGCCTTTACGTGGGCGGTGATTTTGTCTACAATCTTACCCCCACGTATAATGCTTAATGCAGACGTATATCCGAGATATTCGGGTTGTGGCAAGGCGGCAACTGAGTGAGTCGCCAGGAGCATAGCTAACTATGTAACTGGTGCGAACAAAGGAAGGCAACGCCGCCACAAGCTGAATAGCGACGGATAGAAAAGATTTGTTCGTTGGAGCCTGGCCTATCCAGGCCTCCGTCGAAGACCGCAGGAGTTTCGCAAGAAACTTAATCCCCTGCGTAGACGGTGACAGAACGCTAAGATTATTCTTTTATATTCTGGCTTGTTTCTGCTCACCGTAATTAAGACGCTCTCTCCGTTTGGAGGAGTGAAGTGAGTTCCAGAGATTTTCTCTGGCAAACATCCAGGAGCAAAGCTAATGGCTTTAAATCTTCAAGACAAACAAGCGATTGTTGCTGAAGTCAGCGAAGTAGCCAAAGGCGCGCTGTCTGCAGTAGTTGCGGATTCCCGTGGCGTAACTGTAGATAAAATGACTGAACTGCGTAAAGCAGGTCGCGAAGCTGGCGTATACATGCGTGTTGTTCGTAACACCCTGCTGCGCCGTGCTGTTGAAGGTACTCCGTTCGAGTGCCTGAAAGACGCGTTTGTTGGTCCGACCCTGATTGCATACTCTATGGAACACCCGGGCGCTGCTGCTCGTCTGTTCAAAGAGTTCGCGAAAGCGAATGCAAAATTTGAGGTCAAAGCCGCTGCCTTTGAAGGTGAGCTGATCCCGGCGTCTCAGATCGACCGCCTGGCAACTCTGCCGACCTACGAAGAAGCAATTGCACGCCTGATGGCAACCATGAAAGAAGCTTCGGCTGGCAAACTGGTTCGTACTCTGGCTGCTGTACGCGATGCGAAAGAAGCTGCTTAATCGCAGTTATCTTTTTAACGCATTCGCTTACGTATAAACTTATTCTGATATTCAGGAACAATTTAAATGTCTATCACTAAAGATCAAATCATTGAAGCAGTTGCAGCTATGTCTGTAATGGACGTTGTAGAACTGATCTCTGCAATGGAAGAAAAATTCGGTGTTTCCGCTGCTGCTGCTGTAGCTGTAGCTGCTGGCCCGGTTGAAGCTGCTGAAGAAAAAACTGAATTCGACGTAATTCTGAAAGCTGCTGGCGCTAACAAAGTTGCTGTTATCAAAGCAGTACGTGGCGCAACTGGCCTGGGTCTGAAAGAAGCTAAAGACCTGGTAGAATCTGCACCGGCTGCTCTGAAAGAAGGCGTGAGCAAAGACGACGCAGAAGCACTGAAAAAATCCCTGGAAGAAGCTGGCGCTGAAGTTGAAGTTAAATAAGCCAACCCTTCCGGTTGCAGCCTGAGAAATCAGGCTGATGGCTGGTGACTTTTTGGTCACCAGCCTTTTTGCGCTGTAAGGCGCCAGTAGCGTTTCACACTGTTTGACTACTGCTGTGCCTTTCAATGCTTGTTTCTATCGACGACTTAATATACTGCGACAGGACGCCCGTTCTGTGTAAATCGCAATGAAATGGTTTAAGCGTGATAGCAACAGGCATTGCGGAAAGTGTTCCATTTTCCGGTCAACAAAATAGTGTTGCACAAACTGTCCGCTCAATGGACAGATGGGTCGACTTGTCAGCGAGCTGAGGAACCCTATGGTTTACTCCTATACCGAGAAAAAACGTATTCGTAAGGATTTTGGTAAACGTCCACAAGTTTTGGATGTACCTTATCTCCTTTCTATCCAGCTTGACTCGTTTCAGAAATTTATCGAGCAAGATCCTGAAGGGCAGTATGGTCTGGAAGCTGCTTTCCGTTCCGTATTCCCGATTCAGAGCTACAGCGGTAATTCCGAGCTGCAATACGTCAGCTACCGCCTTGGCGAACCGGTGTTTGACGTCCAGGAATGTCAAATCCGTGGCGTGACCTATTCCGCACCGCTGCGCGTTAAACTGCGTCTGGTGATCTATGAGCGCGAAGCGCCGGAAGGCACCGTAAAAGACATTAAAGAACAAGAAGTCTACATGGGCGAAATTCCGCTCATGACAGACAACGGTACCTTTGTTATCAACGGTACTGAGCGTGTTATCGTTTCCCAGCTGCACCGTAGTCCGGGCGTCTTCTTTGACTCCGACAAAGGTAAAACCCACTCTTCGGGTAAAGTGCTGTATAACGCGCGCATCATCCCTTACCGTGGTTCCTGGCTGGACTTCGAATTCGATCCGAAGGACAACCTGTTCGTACGTATCGACCGTCGCCGTAAACTGCCTGCGACCATCATTCTGCGCGCCCTGAACTACACTACTGAACAGATCCTCGACCTGTTCTTTGAAAAAGTTATCTTTGAAATCCGTGATAACAAGCTGCAGATGGAACTGGTGCCGGAACGCCTGCGTGGTGAAACCGCATCTTTTGACATCGAAGCTAACGGTAAAGTGTACGTAGAAAAAGGCCGCCGTATTACTGCGCGCCATATTCGCCAGCTGGAAAAAGACGACGTCAAACTGATCGAAGTCCCGGTTGAGTACATCGCAGGTAAAGTGGTTGCTAAAGACTATATTGATGAGTCTACCGGCGAGCTGATCTGCGCAGCGAACATGGAGCTGAGCCTGGATCTGCTGGCTAAGCTGAGCCAGTCTGGTCACAAGCGTATCGAAACGCTGTTCACCAACGATCTGGATCACGGCCCATATATCTCTGAAACCTTACGTGTCGACCCAACTAACGACCGTCTGAGCGCACTGGTAGAAATCTACCGCATGATGCGCCCTGGCGAGCCGCCGACTCGTGAAGCAGCTGAAAGCCTGTTCGAGAACCTGTTCTTCTCCGAAGACCGCTATGACCTGTCTGCGGTTGGTCGTATGAAGTTCAACCGTTCTCTGCTGCGCGAAGAAATCGAAGGTTCCGGTATCCTGAGCAAAGACGACATCATTGATGTTATGAAAAAGCTCATCGATATCCGTAACGGTAAAGGCGAAGTCGATGATATCGACCACCTCGGCAACCGTCGTATCCGTTCCGTTGGCGAAATGGCGGAAAACCAGTTCCGCGTTGGTCTGGTACGTGTAGAGCGTGCGGTGAAAGAGCGTCTGTCTCTGGGCGATCTGGATACCCTGATGCCTCAGGATATGATCAACGCCAAGCCGATTTCCGCAGCAGTGAAAGAGTTCTTCGGTTCCAGCCAGCTGTCTCAGTTTATGGACCAGAACAACCCGCTGTCTGAGATTACGCACAAACGTCGTATCTCCGCACTCGGCCCAGGCGGTCTGACCCGTGAACGTGCAGGCTTCGAAGTTCGAGACGTACACCCGACTCACTACGGTCGCGTATGTCCAATCGAAACCCCTGAAGGTCCGAACATCGGTCTGATCAACTCTCTGTCCGTGTACGCACAGACTAACGAATACGGCTTCCTTGAAACTCCGTATCGTAAAGTGACCGACGGTGTTGTAACTGACGAAATTCACTACCTGTCTGCTATCGAAGAAGGCAACTACGTTATCGCCCAGGCGAACTCCAACCTGGATGAAGAAGGCCACTTCGTAGAAGACCTGGTAACTTGCCGTAGCAAAGGCGAATCCAGCTTGTTCAGCCGCGACCAGGTTGACTACATGGACGTATCCACCCAGCAGGTGGTATCCGTCGGTGCGTCCCTGATCCCGTTCCTGGAACACGATGACGCCAACCGTGCATTGATGGGTGCGAACATGCAACGTCAGGCCGTTCCGACTCTGCGCGCTGATAAGCCGCTGGTTGGTACGGGTATGGAACGTGCTGTTGCCGTTGACTCCGGTGTAACTGCGGTAGCTAAACGTGGTGGTGTCGTTCAGTACGTGGATGCTTCCCGTATCGTTATCAAAGTTAACGAAGACGAGATGTATCCGGGTGAAGCAGGTATCGACATCTACAACCTGACCAAATACACCCGTTCTAACCAGAACACCTGTATCAACCAGATGCCGTGTGTGTCTCTGGGTGAACCGGTTGAACGTGGCGACGTGCTGGCAGACGGTCCGTCCACCGACCTCGGTGAACTGGCGCTTGGTCAGAACATGCGCGTAGCGTTCATGCCGTGGAATGGTTACAACTTCGAAGACTCCATCCTCGTATCCGAGCGTGTTGTTCAGGAAGACCGTTTCACCACCATCCACATTCAGGAACTGGCGTGTGTGTCCCGTGACACCAAGCTGGGGCCGGAAGAGATCACCGCTGACATCCCGAACGTGGGTGAAGCTGCGCTCTCCAAACTGGATGAATCCGGTATCGTTTACATTGGTGCGGAAGTGACCGGTGGCGACATTCTGGTTGGTAAGGTAACGCCGAAAGGTGAAACTCAGCTGACCCCAGAAGAAAAACTGCTGCGTGCGATCTTCGGTGAGAAAGCGTCTGACGTTAAAGACTCTTCTCTGCGCGTACCAAACGGTGTATCCGGTACGGTTATCGACGTTCAGGTCTTTACTCGCGATGGCGTAGAAAAAGACAAACGTGCGCTGGAAATCGAAGAAATGCAGCTCAAACAGGCGAAGAAAGACCTGTCTGAAGAACTGCAGATCCTCGAAGCGGGTCTGTTCAGCCGTATCCGTGCTGTGCTGGTAGCCGGTGGCGTTGAAGCTGAGAAGCTCGACAAACTGCCGCGCGATCGCTGGCTGGAGCTGGGCCTGACCGACGAAGAGAAACAAAATCAGCTGGAACAGCTGGCTGAGCAGTATGACGAACTGAAACACGAGTTCGAGAAGAAACTCGAAGCGAAACGCCGCAAAATCACCCAGGGCGACGATCTGGCACCGGGCGTGCTGAAGATTGTTAAGGTATATCTGGCGGTTAAACGCCGTATCCAGCCTGGTGACAAGATGGCAGGTCGTCACGGTAACAAGGGTGTAATTTCTAAGATCAACCCGATCGAAGATATGCCTTACGATGAAAACGGCACGCCGGTAGACATCGTACTGAACCCGCTGGGCGTACCGTCTCGTATGAACATCGGTCAGATCCTCGAAACCCACCTGGGTATGGCTGCGAAAGGTATCGGCGACAAGATCAACGCCATGCTGAAACAGCAGCAAGAAGTCGCGAAACTGCGCGAATTCATCCAGCGTGCGTACGATCTGGGCGCTGACGTTCGTCAGAAAGTTGACCTGAGTACCTTCAGCGATGAAGAAGTTATGCGTCTGGCTGAAAACCTGCGCAAAGGTATGCCAATCGCAACGCCGGTGTTCGACGGTGCGAAAGAAGCAGAAATTAAAGAGCTGCTGAAACTTGGCGACCTGCCGACTTCTGGTCAGATCCGCCTGTACGACGGTCGCACTGGTGAACAGTTCGAACGCCCGGTAACCGTTGGTTACATGTACATGCTGAAACTGAACCACCTGGTCGACGACAAGATGCACGCGCGTTCCACCGGTTCTTACAGCCTGGTTACTCAGCAGCCGCTGGGTGGTAAGGCACAGTTCGGTGGTCAGCGTTTCGGGGAGATGGAAGTGTGGGCGCTGGAAGCATACGGCGCAGCATACACCCTGCAGGAAATGCTCACCGTTAAGTCTGATGACGTGAACGGTCGTACCAAGATGTATAAAAACATCGTGGACGGCAACCATCAGATGGAGCCGGGCATGCCAGAATCCTTCAACGTATTGTTGAAAGAGATTCGTTCGCTGGGTATCAACATCGAACTGGAAGACGAGTAATTCTCGCTCAAACAGGTCACTGCTGTCGGGGTAAAACCCGGCAGCGGATTGTGCTAACTCCGACGGGAGCAAATCCGTGAAAGATTTATTAAAGTTTCTGAAAGCGCAGACTAAAACCGAAGAGTTTGATGCGATCAAAATTGCTCTGGCTTCGCCAGACATGATCCGTTCATGGTCTTTCGGTGAAGTTAAAAAGCCGGAAACCATCAACTACCGTACGTTCAAACCAGAACGTGACGGCCTTTTCTGCGCCCGTATCTTTGGGCCGGTAAAAGATTACGAGTGCCTGTGCGGTAAGTACAAGCGCCTGAAACACCGTGGCGTCATCTGTGAGAAGTGCGGCGTTGAAGTGACCCAGACTAAAGTACGCCGTGAGCGTATGGGCCACATCGAACTGGCTTCCCCGACTGCGCACATCTGGTTCCTGAAATCGCTGCCGTCCCGTATCGGCCTGCTGCTCGATATGCCGCTGCGCGATATCGAACGCGTACTGTACTTCGAATCCTATGTGGTTATCGAAGGCGGTATGACCAACCTGGAGCGTCAGCAGATCCTGACTGAAGAGCAGTATCTGGACGCGCTGGAAGAGTTCGGTGACGAATTCGACGCGAAGATGGGTGCGGAAGCAATCCAGGCCCTGCTGAAGAGCATGGATCTGGAGCAAGAGTGCGAACAGTTGCGTGAAGAGCTGAACGAAACCAACTCCGAAACCAAGCGCAAAAAGCTGACCAAGCGTATCAAACTGCTGGAAGCGTTCGTTCAGTCTGGTAACAAACCAGAGTGGATGATCCTGACCGTTCTGCCGGTACTGCCGCCAGATCTGCGTCCGCTGGTTCCGCTGGATGGTGGTCGTTTCGCGACTTCTGACCTGAACGATCTGTATCGTCGCGTCATTAACCGTAACAATCGTCTGAAACGTCTGCTGGATCTGGCTGCGCCGGACATCATCGTACGCAACGAAAAACGTATGCTGCAGGAAGCGGTCGACGCCCTGCTGGATAACGGTCGTCGCGGTCGTGCGATCACTGGTTCTAACAAGCGTCCTCTGAAATCTTTGGCCGACATGATCAAAGGTAAACAGGGTCGTTTCCGTCAGAACCTGCTCGGTAAGCGTGTTGACTACTCCGGTCGTTCTGTAATCACCGTAGGTCCATACCTGCGTCTGCATCAGTGCGGTCTGCCGAAGAAAATGGCGCTGGAGCTGTTCAAACCGTTCATCTACGGCAAGCTGGAACTGCGTGGTCTTGCTACCACCATTAAAGCTGCGAAGAAAATGGTTGAGCGCGAAGAAGCTGTCGTTTGGGATATCCTGGACGAAGTTATCCGCGAACACCCGGTACTGCTGAACCGTGCACCGACTCTGCACCGTCTGGGTATCCAGGCATTTGAACCGGTACTGATCGAAGGTAAAGCTATCCAGCTGCACCCGCTGGTTTGTGCGGCATATAACGCCGACTTCGATGGTGACCAGATGGCTGTTCACGTACCGCTGACGCTGGAAGCCCAGCTGGAAGCGCGTGCGCTGATGATGTCTACCAACAACATCCTGTCCCCGGCGAACGGCGAACCAATCATCGTTCCGTCTCAGGACGTTGTACTGGGTCTGTACTACATGACCCGTGACTGTGTTAACGCCAAAGGCGAAGGCATGGTGCTGACTGGCCCGAAAGAAGCAGAACGTCTGTATCGCTCTGGTCTGGCTTCTCTGCATGCGCGCGTTAAAGTGCGTATCACCGAGTATGAAAAAGATGCTAACGGTGAATTAGTAGCGAAAACCAGCCTGAAAGACACGACTGTTGGCCGTGCCATTCTGTGGATGATTGTACCGAAAGGTCTGCCTTACTCCATCGTCAACCAGGCGCTGGGTAAAAAAGCAATCTCCAAAATGCTGAACACCTGCTACCGCATTCTCGGTCTGAAACCGACCGTTATTTTTGCGGACCAGATCATGTACACCGGCTTTGCATATGCAGCGCGTTCTGGTGCATCTGTTGGTATCGATGACATGGTCATCCCGGAGAAGAAACACGAAATCATCTCCGAGGCAGAAGCAGAAGTTGCTGAAATTCAGGAGCAGTTCCAGTCTGGTCTGGTAACTGCGGGCGAACGCTACAACAAAGTTATCGATATCTGGGCTGCGGCGAACGATCGTGTATCCAAAGCGATGATGGATAACCTGCAAACTGAAACCGTTATTAACCGTGACGGTCAGGAAGAGAAGCAGGTTTCCTTCAACAGCATCTACATGATGGCCGACTCCGGTGCGCGTGGTTCTGCGGCACAGATTCGTCAGCTTGCTGGTATGCGTGGTCTGATGGCGAAGCCGGATGGCTCCATCATCGAAACGCCAATCACCGCGAACTTCCGTGAAGGTCTGAACGTACTCCAGTACTTCATCTCCACCCACGGTGCTCGTAAAGGTCTGGCGGATACCGCACTGAAAACTGCGAACTCCGGTTACCTGACTCGTCGTCTGGTTGACGTGGCGCAGGACCTGGTGGTTACCGAAGACGATTGTGGTACCCATGAAGGTATCATGATGACTCCGGTTATCGAAGGTGGTGACGTTAAAGAGCCGCTGCGCGATCGCGTATTGGGTCGTGTAACTGCTGAAGACGTTCTGAAGCCGGGTACTGCTGATATCCTCGTTCCGCGCAACACGCTGCTGCACGAACAGTGGTGTGACCTGCTGGAAGAGAACTCTGTCGACGCGGTTAAAGTACGTTCTGTTGTATCTTGTGACACCGACTTTGGTGTATGTGCGCACTGCTACGGTCGTGACCTGGCGCGTGGCCACATCATCAACAAGGGTGAAGCAATCGGTGTTATCGCGGCACAGTCCATCGGTGAACCGGGTACACAGCTGACCATGCGTACGTTCCACATCGGTGGTGCGGCATCTCGTGCGGCTGCTGAATCCAGCATCCAGGTGAAAAACAAAGGTAGCATCAAGCTCAGCAACGTGAAGTCGGTTGTGAACTCCAGCGGTAAACTGGTTATCACTTCCCGTAACACCGAACTGAAACTGATCGACGAATTCGGTCGTACCAAAGAAAGCTACAAAGTACCTTACGGTGCGGTACTGGCAAAAGGCGATGGCGAACAGGTTGCTGGCGGCGAAACCGTTGCAAACTGGGACCCGCACACCATGCCGGTTATCACCGAAGTAAGCGGTTTTGTACGCTTTACTGACATGATCGACGGCCAGACCATTACTCGTCAGACCGACGAACTGACCGGTCTGTCTTCGCTGGTGGTTCTGGATTCCGCAGAACGTACCGCAGGTGGTAAAGATCTGCGTCCGGCACTGAAAATCGTTGATGCTCAGGGTAACGACGTTCTGATCCCAGGTACCGATATGCCTGCGCAGTACTTCCTGCCGGGTAAAGCGATTGTTCAGCTGGAAGATGGCGTACAGATCAGCTCTGGTGACACCCTGGCGCGTATTCCGCAGGAATCCGGCGGTACCAAGGACATCACCGGTGGTCTGCCGCGCGTTGCGGACCTGTTCGAAGCACGTCGTCCGAAAGAGCCGGCAATCCTGGCTGAAATCAGCGGTATCGTTTCCTTCGGTAAAGAAACCAAAGGTAAACGTCGTCTGGTTATCACCCCGGTAGACGGTAGCGATCCGTACGAAGAGATGATTCCGAAATGGCGTCAGCTCAACGTGTTCGAAGGTGAACGAGTAGAACGTGGTGACGTAATTTCCGACGGTCCGGAAGCGCCGCACGACATTCTGCGTCTGCGTGGTGTTCATGCTGTGACTCGTTACATCGTTAACGAAGTACAGGACGTATACCGTCTGCAGGGCGTTAAGATTAACGATAAACACATCGAAGTTATCGTTCGTCAGATGCTGCGTAAAGCTACCATCGTTAACGCGGGCAGCTCCGACTTCCTGGAAGGCGAACAGGTTGAATACTCTCGCGTCAAGATCGCAAACCGCGAACTGGAAGCGAACGGCAAAGTGGGTGCAACTTACTCCCGCGATCTGCTGGGTATCACCAAAGCGTCTCTGGCAACCGAGTCCTTCATCTCCGCGGCATCGTTCCAGGAGACCACTCGCGTGCTGACCGAAGCAGCCGTTGCGGGCAAACGCGACGAACTGCGCGGCCTGAAAGAGAACGTTATCGTGGGTCGTCTGATCCCGGCAGGTACCGGTTACGCGTACCACCAGGATCGTATGCGTCGCCGTGCTGCGGGTGAAGCTCCAGCTGCACCGCAGGTGACTGCAGAAGACGCATCTGCCAGCCTGGCAGAACTGCTGAACGCAGGTCTGGGCGGTTCTGATAACGAGTAATCGTTAATCCGCAAATAACGTAAAAACCCGCTTCGGCGGGTTTTTTTATGGGAGTTATTCAGAGGGCAAAGTCTTCACGGGAAATATTAAGAAAGGCAGGGCGAAACGAGGAAGAAGCTTTTCGCCCTGGACAACATTCCTGCTGACGGCACTACCATAAAAAAACGCAACGCTTTCAACAACCTTGCGTTTTTCATCTTCCGTAGCGGCTCGGAATAAATTTACGTTCTTACATTCCGTCTCATAGTCTTTGCGAGGCGCGTCCCAGATAGCTGTCCCAGTCTTTCCATACCGGCTGCAAACCCTGAGCGGTTAACGCGGCAGCAACCGCTTCCGGTCTGCGATCGTCGTGCGGTGAGAACTGTTCCAGCTCGGGGTGATTGTCGGCATAGCCACCTGGCTGCGTTTTCGAAAAAGCGCTGACGTTATTAATTGCCAGCGGAATAACGCGATCGCGAAACCACGGTGATTCCCGCGTGGAGAGTGACAGTTCAATCTCCGGTGCAAGCAGCCGGAAGGCGCAGATGGTTTGCACTAACTGGCGTTCATCCATAATCGACGCAGGCTCAATGCCGCCAGTACATGGGCGCAGGCGCGGGAAGGAGACAGAGTAGCGGCTTTGCCAGTAATGCTGTTGCAGCCATAGCAAATGTTCGGCAACCATATAACAGTCAACTCGCCAGTTGTCGGAAAGGCCAATTAGTGCGCCGAGGCCAATCTTATCAATCCCCGCACGCCCCAGCCGATCCGGCGTTTCCAGCCGCCAGAAGAAGTCCTGTTTTTTGCCTTTCAGATGATGGCGGGCATAAGTCGCCTCGTGATATGTCTCCTGATAAACCATCACGCCATCCAGACCAAGCTGCTTTAACTCGGCGTATTCCGCCTCCGCCAGCGGTTGCACTTCCATCTGTAGTGAAGAGAACTGTTCACGCAGAGCAGGGAGATGACGACGAAAGTAATCCATCCCTACTTTTGCCTGGTGTTCACCAGTGACTAATAGCAGATGTTCAAAGCCCATCTCCCGTATAGCGGCGCTTTCCCTGGCAATATCCGCTTCATCCAGCGTTTTGCGCTTGATGCGGTTGCTCATAGAAAATCCGCAATAAGTACAGTCGTTAGCGCAAAGATTGGAAAGATAAAGCGGGACGTAGAAGCTAACAGTGTTGCCAAATCGTTGACGGGTCAGACGCTGCGCCCGTTGGGCCAGTGGTTCCAGATAGCCACTGGCGGCAGGCGATAACAGCGCCATCATGTCGTCGCGGGTGAGTTGCGAGGCATTTAGCGCCCGCTCTACGTCAGCAGCCGTTTTGCCGTTGATACGCAGGCGGATGTCGTCCCAGTCCAGTTGTCGCCAGCGATCGCTGAAGGTTTTCATGCCGATGCCTTCAGAAATCCGGTCAGCGGGCTGGTGGCATGAGCATAATAACTGCGGCTGCCCGGTCCGGCCTGACGTGCCAGCAGGCCTGCTTCTACCGCCAGACGAAATGCCTTCGCCATGTTGACGGGATCGTCCGCGACGGCAATCGCCGTATTCACTAACACCGCGTCGGCCCCCATTTCCAGCGCCTGCGCGGCATGGCTGGGAACGCCGATGCCAGCATCGACAACCACCGGAACTGTGGCCTGCTGGATAATAATCTCCAGCATGGCGCGGGTTTCCAGCCCCTGATTCGAGCCAATCGGCGCGCCGAGCGGCATCACCGCTGCACAGCCGACTTCTTCCAGACGTTTACACAATACCGGATCGGCCCCGCAGTAAGGCAGCACGACAAATCCCTGTTGTACCAGTGTTTCGGCGGCTTTCAGGGTTTCGATGGGATCGGGCAACAGCCAGCGAGCGTCAGGGTGAATCTCCAATTTTAGCCAGTTTGTGCCTAACGCTTCACGAGCCAGATGGGCGGCGAAAATGGCTTCTTCCGCGGTTTTCGCCCCGGATGTATTCGGCAGCAGGGTCACACCCGCCGCGATAAGCGGTTCGAGGATAGCGTCGTTGTGCTGGCGCAAGTCGACACGTTTCATCGCCAGCGTCACCAGTTGGCTGCCGGAAGCGCGAATAGACTCCACCATCAGTTGTGAAGAGGCGAATTTCCCGGTGCCGGTAAACAGATGTGAATCAAACGTTTTGTCCGCAATACGTAACATCTCAACCCCCTGCAATAACCTGAAAAAGCAGGATCTGGTCGCCATCCTGCACGATATGTTGCGTCCACTGCTCACGCGGGACGATTTGCTGATTAATCGCCAGAGCCGCGCCCGCTTGTCGTTGGTCGAGTTGCTCCAGTAGTTCGTGAACAGTTTGCCCGGCGGCGCACTGCATCGGTTGATCGTTAAACAGGATCTGCATTGCTTCCTCCGCATACCGGGCAACCACTGGCGCGGCGCAACGCCAGGCTGCGCCACTGGCTCGACTTACCGTCGAACAGTCGGAGTTCTCCCGCAGGCGTCTCTATACCGCTTAATAACTTAATTGCTTCCAGTGCCTGCAAAGTGCCCATCACCCCGACCACCGGGCCAACCACGCCCGCCGTGCGGCAGTTGCGTTCTGGCTGCTGGTTATCTGGCCACAGACAGCGGTAACAACCCTGCTCCCAGGGCGGCGTCAGTACCATCAACTGACCGCCAAATCCGACCGCGCTGGCGGTGATAAGCGGCGTGTTGAGTGCCACGCAGGCGGCATTAATCTCCTGGCGAGTCGCCATATTGTCGGTACAGTCGAGCACCACATCGGCTTGTGCAACCGCATCTTTTAACGCCTCACCCGTTAACCGTTGTTGTAATGCTGTCAGGTGAATATCGGGATTCAACTGTGTCAGTCGCTGATGGCTGACCTGCGATTTCGGGCGATCGATATCTTCAGTGGTAAAGAGGATTTGTCGTTGCAGATTGCTTAAATGCACATCGTCGTCATCTGCCAGTACCAGCGTCCCGACGCCAGCGCCCGCCAGGTATAGCGCAGCAGGTGTACCCAGCCCGCCAAGACCGATAATCAGCACCTGGCTGTCGAGCAGTTTTTGCTGCCCGTCAAGAGCGATATCGTCGAGCAGGATTTGGCGGCTATAACGCATAAAGTCACGGTCATTCATCGCCAACTCCTGCAATTTCCAGCAGCTGTTCCGTTGCCAAACGCCAGTCTGCCGCCTGGGTAATGGCACTGACGACGGCGATACTGCCGACACCCGTTGCTATCACCGCAGGCGCACGCGCCAGACTGATACCGCCAATCGCCACGGTGGGATAATTGGCCAGGCGCTCAATGTGCCGTGCCAGCTGTTCCAGCCCCTGCGGTGCAGAAGGCATCTGTTTGGTTTGCGTCGGGAACACATGTCCCAGCGCGATATAAGAGGGGCGTGCTGCCAGCGCGACGTCGATCTCCATATCGTCATGGGTCGAAACGCCCAGTCGCAGACCTGCCGCGCGGATGGCGCTGAGATCGGTGGCTTGCAAATCTTCCTGCCCCAAATGGACGCCATACGCCTGATGCTTGATCGCCAGCCGCCAGTAATCGTTGATAAACAATCGCGCGTTATAGCGGAGGCCCAGCGCAATTGCCGCCACGACATCGGCTTCCACTTCTTCATCGCGTTGATCTTTGATGCGTAGCTGGAGAGTACGTACGCCTGCATCCAACAGACGTTCGATCCACTGTACGCTGTCCACCACCGGGTACAGTCCTAAACGAAAAGGTACAGGAGGAAAATCAGGCTGATACATCACGCTTCCTCCTTACGCAGGTAGATTTCTCCGCCTCTGGCGCGGAAGTTCTCCGACATATCCGCCATTCCCACTTCAATGGTTTGCGCGGCGGCGTAATCACGTACTTCCTGGCTGATTTTCATCGAGCAGAATTTCGGCCCACACATGGAGCAAAAATGGGCGACTTTGCCGGACTCTTGCGGCAGGGTTTCATCGTGATAGGCGCGGGCGGTAAACGGGTCGAGGGCCAGATTAAACTGGTCTTCCCAGCGAAATTCGAAGCGGGCTTTCGACATGGCGTTATCGCGAATTTGCGCGCCCGGATGCCCTTTCGCCAGGTCGGCGGCGTGGGCGGCAATCTTATAGGTGATAAGCCCCTGCTTAACATCTTCTTTATTAGGCAGACCCAGATGCTCTTTTGGCGTTACGTAACAGAGCATCGCGCAGCCAAACCAGCCAATCATCGCCGCACCAATCCCCGACGTGAAGTGGTCATAGCCCGGCGCAATATCGGTAGTTAGCGGCCCCAGAGTGTAAAACGGCGCTTCGTGGCAGTGCTCTAACTCCTCGGTCATATTGCGGCGAATCATCTGCATCGGCACGTGGCCTGGGCCTTCAATCATCACCTGTACGTCATATTCCCAGGCGATTTTGGTCAGTTCGCCCAGCGTATGCAGCTCGGCAAACTGCGCTTCATCGTTGGCGTCCTGAATAGAACCGGGGCGCAGACCGTCGCCCAGCGACAGCGAAACGTCATAAGCGGCACAGATTTCACAAATTTCGCGGAAGTGTTGATAGAGGAAATTTTCCTGATGATGGGAGAGGCACCATTTCGCCATAATCGAACCGCCGCGAGAGACGATACCGGTCAGGCGTTTCGCGGTCATCGGTACGTAGCGCAGCAGCACGCCCGCATGGATAGTGAAGTAATCCACACCTTGCTCGGCCTGTTCCAGCAACGTGTCGCGGAACGCTTCCCAGGTAAGATCTTCGGCGATCCCGTTAACCTTCTCCAGCGCCTGGTAGATCGGCACCGTACCGATCGGCACCGGGCTGTTACGCAAAATCCACTCGCGGGTTTCGTGAATATAGCGACCTGTGGAGAGATCCATCACCGTATCCGCTCCCCAGCGCGTGGACCATACCAGCTTTTCCACTTCTTCTTCGATGGAAGAGGTGACCGCCGAGTTGCCGATATTGGCGTTAACTTTTACCAGGAAGTTGCGACCAATAATCATCGGCTCCGATTCCGGATGATTAATGTTGGCCGGGATAATCGCACGTCCGGCAGCAACTTCATCACGGACAAATTCCGCAGTGATATTTTCCGGCAGACGTGCGCCAAAGCTCATTCCCGGATGCTGGTGGCGTAAAACTTCGCTACGGATGCGCTCGCGGCCCATATTCTCGCGGATGGCGATGAACTCCATCTCCGGCGTGATGATGCCCTGGCGGGCGTAGTGCAGTTGTGTGACGCAGCGTCCTGCTTTGGCGCGTTTTGGGGTTAATACGCTGCTAAAACGCAGCTCGTCGAGGCCATCATCTGCCAGTCGCGCTTTAGTGTAATCGGAACTGCGCACGGTAAGTACTTCGGTATCGCCGCGTGCATCGATCCACGGCTGGCGTAGTTTTGCCAGCCCTTGCTGCACGTTAATGGCGATTTGCGGATCGCCATACGGGCCGGAGGTGTCGTAGACCGGAATCGCTTCGTTTTCTTCGTACTGCGGCTGTTCTTTGCTGCCGCCAATTAGCATCGGGCTAAGCTGGATCTCACGCATCGGTACGCGCACGCCGGGGTGTGTGCCAGTGATATAAATGCGTTTTGAGTTCGGAAAGGCGGTGCCTTCCAGGGTGTCGATAAAATGTTGGGCCTGGGCGCGTTGTTCGCGGCGGGTCAGTTTTGTTGCAGACATAGCTCATTCCAAAAAGTTAAGGACGTGGCTTGTCAGACGACGGATGAAGCAAGAGACGATCGCCGCAAAGGCGATGCGATAGCAGATTAACTCTTGTTCCCTTCGCAGGTATTAGCCTGATCAGGTTCCGCGGATCCCGAATGAACGGTCTCAGCCAGTTAAGGCACTCCGACAAGAAATTAGCCCCGCAAACGGGGCGTTGAATGTAAATTACGCGTTAACAGCGCAGAACTCAAGCAGGATGTTTGACGCGGGCGGCGTCAAGCACCAGCAGAATCAGCTTATCTTCCAGCACAAAGCGTGCTTCCAGCGCCTCGCCGATGTCAGATAAAACCTGTTGAAACTCAAGGTAATTATCATGATCGATGGCGGTTTCCAGGCTGGAATCGTAGTAATCCATAATCTGTTGCGTGTTGGCTTCGAGTTGCGGCCAAATCTTCGCGGCATGAGCGAGTTGCCCGTTGCCTTCCAGTTTATGAAGAATGCGTTCATAAATACTGAAATGTCCGGCAGACAGGTAGTCGACCAGACTCTGGCAAAAATCATCAAGGGCTTTTTCATTCAGCCTCATGTACGATTCTTTGCCAGGCTTAATGCCAACCAGATTGTAGTAAGCCACGAGCAGATGCTTACGTACATGTAGCCAGCGATCAACCAGTTTGTTACTTCCTCTGACGTGCTCCGTCAGGTTATCGAGCTGGTTAAGCATGATTGACTCCGCAAGTTTGTATTCAAAAACTGCTCAGTGAGAAATGTAAAAACCATGTTAAACATGCCAGTGATGCAAAGGTAGTGCAAGAGCTATGGATCGTATAATTGAAAAATTAGATCACGGCTGGTGGGTAGTCAGTCATGAACAAAAATTATGGTTGCCGAAGGGAGAATTACCATACGGCGAAGCGGCAAATTTCGATCTTGTGGGTCAGCGCGCACTACAAATCGGCGAATGGCAGGGAGAACCTGTTTGGCTAGTGCAACAGCAGCGTCGTCACGATATGGGCTCGGTGCGCCAGGTCATTGATCTGGATGTCGGGCTGTTTCAATTAGCCGGACGTGGTGTGCAACTGGCGGAGTTTTATCGCTCGCATAAATACTGCGGTTACTGCGGGCATGACATGTATCCGAGCAAAACCGAATGGGCGATGCTATGCAGCCACTGCCGTGAGCGTTACTACCCACAAATCGCTCCCTGCATTATCGTTGCCATCCGTCGCGATGATTCAATCCTACTTGCTCAGCATACCCGGCATCGTAACGGTGTCCATACGGTACTCGCCGGATTCGTCGAAGTGGGCGAAACCCTCGAACAGGCAGTCGCGCGGGAAGTGATGGAAGAGAGTGGCATCAAAGTCAAAAACTTGCGTTACGTGACTTCCCAGCCGTGGCCGTTTCCTCAGTCTTTAATGACCGCGTTTATGGCGGAATATGACAGCGGCGAGATCGTGATCGACCCGAAAGAATTGCTCGAGGCGAACTGGTATCGCTATGACGATTTGCCGTTACTCCCGCCGCCCGGCACCGTAGCGCGCCGTCTGATAGAAGATACGGTGGCGATGTGTCGGGCAGAGTATGAGTGATGATACACTGACCGCCTGACGCACTAAGGAACAGCCAAAATGACCGAACTTAAAAACGATCGTTATCTGCGGGCGCTGCTGCGCCAGCCCGTTGATGTCACTCCAGTATGGATGATGCGCCAGGCGGGTCGCTATCTACCGGAATATAAAGCCACGCGCGCCCAGGCGGGCGATTTTATGTCGCTGTGCAAAAACGCCGAGCTGGCGTGCGAAGTGACTTTGCAACCGCTGCGTCGCTACCCGCTGGATGCGGCGATCCTCTTTTCCGATATCCTCACCGTGCCGGACGCGATGGGGTTAGGGCTCTATTTTGAAGCCGGAGAAGGTCCGCGTTTTACCACACCAGTCACCTGCAAAGCCGACGTCGATAAACTGCCAATTCCGGACCCGGAAGATGAGCTGGGTTACGTGATGAACGCGGTGCGTACCATTCGTCGCGAACTGAAAGGCGAAGTGCCGCTGATTGGTTTTTCCGGCAGTCCGTGGACGCTGGCGACCTATATGGTGGAAGGCGGCAGCAGCAAAGCGTTCACCGTGATCAAAAAAATGATGTATGCCGATCCGCAGGCGCTGCACGCTCTGCTCGATAAACTGGCGAAAAGCGTCACTTTGTATCTGAATGCGCAGATTAAAGCCGGTGCTCAGGCAGTGATGATTTTCGACACCTGGGGCGGCGTGCTTACCGGGCGTGATTATCAACAGTTCTCGCTCTATTACATGCATAAAATTGTTGATGGTTTACTGCGTGAAAACGACGGTCGCCGCGTGCCAGTCACGCTGTTTACCAAAGGCGGCGGACAGTGGCTGGAAGCGATGGCAGAAACCGGTTGCGATGCGCTGGGCCTCGACTGGACAACGGACATCGCCGATGCACGCCGCCGCGTGGGTGATAAAGTCGCGCTGCAGGGCAATATGGATCCGTCGATGCTGTATGCGCCGCCTGCCCGCATTGAAGAAGAAGTGGCGACAATCCTTGCCGGTTTCGGTCACGGTGAAGGCCACGTCTTTAACCTCGGCCACGGTATCCATCAGGATGTGCCGCCAGAACATGCTGGCGTGTTTGTGGAGGCAGTGCATCGGTTGTCTGCGCCTTATCATCAGTAAGGAGTGATTATGGATCTTGCGTCATTACGCGCTCAACAACTTGAACTAGCTTCTTCTGTGATCCGCGAGGATCGACTCGATAAAGATCCGCCGGATCTGATCGCCGGAGCCGATGTCGGGTTTGAGCAGGGCGGAGAAGTGACGCGAGCGGCGATGGTGCTGCTGAAATACCCCTCGCTTGAGCTGGTGGAGTATAAAGTGGCCCGCATCGCTACTACCATGCCTTACATTCCAGGTTTTCTTTCCTTTCGCGAATATCCTGCGCTGCTGGCCGCGTGGGAGATGCTGTCGCAAAAGCCGGATTTAGTGTTTGTCGATGGTCACGGGATCTCGCATCCGCGCCGTCTTGGCGTCGCCAGCCATTTTGGCTTATTGGTGGATGTGCCGACCATTGGCGTAGCGAAAAAACGGCTCTGCGGTAAATTCGAACCGCTCTCCAGCGAACCGGGCGCACTGGCCCCGCTGATGGATAAAGGCGAGCAGCTGGCCTGGGTCTGGCGCAGCAAAGCGCGCTGTAACCCTCTGTTTATTTCTACCGGCCATCGGGTCAGTGTGGATAACGCGCTGGCGTGGGTACAATGCTGCATGAAAGGCTATCGCCTGCCGGAACCAACTCGCTGGGCGGACGCGGTGGCCTCGGAACGTCCGGCGTTCGTGCGCTATACAGCAAATCAGCCCTAATTCAGGTAAACTGCGGATAATTTCCGTATTTGAGAACTCAACATGTTACAAAACCCGATTCATCTGCGTCTGGAGCGACTGGAAAGCTGGCAGCATGTCACTTTCATGGCTTGCTTATGCGAACGCATGTACCCCAATTACGCCATGTTCTGCCAGCAAACCGGTTTTGGTGATGGGCAAATTTATCGCCGCATTCTCGATCTCATCTGGGAAACGCTGACCGTCAAAGACGCAAAAGTAAATTTCGACAGCCAACTGGAGAAATTTGAAGAAGCGATTCCTTCAGCCGACGATTTCGATCTGTACGGCGTTTATCCGGCAATCGATGCCTGCGTGGCGTTAAGTGAACTGGTCCATTCGCGTTTGAGTGGTGAAACGCTCGAACACGCGGTGGAAGTGAGTAAGACCTCCATCACCACCGTGGCGATGTTGGAAATGACTCAGGCTGGTCGCGAAATGAGCGATGAAGAGCTCAAAGAAAACCCAGCTGTAGAGCAAGAATGGGACATTCAGTGGGAAATATTCCGACTTTTAGCCGAGTGCGAAGAACGTGATATCGAGCTGATAAAAGGGCTTAGAGCAGACCTGCGTGAGACGGGTGAGAGCAATATTGGTATAATTTTTCAGCAATAAGACCAGAAAACGTGAATTAACGCCTGATTTGTCGTACCTGGAGTCTTCCCTTTCGCCCCCCGTCTGGTCTACATTTGGGGGGCGAAAAAAAGTGGCTATCGGTGCGTGTATGCAGGAGAGTGCTATTCTGGCATTTCCGTCGCACTCGATGCTTAGCAAGCGATAAACACATTGTAAGGATAACTTATGAACAAGACTCAACTGATTGATGTAATTGCAGAGAAAGCAGAACTGTCCAAAACCCAGGCTAAAGCTGCTCTGGAGTCCACTCTGGCTGCAATTACTGAGTCTCTGAAAGAAGGCGATGCTGTACAACTGGTTGGTTTCGGTACCTTCAAAGTGAACCACCGCGCTGAGCGTACTGGCCGCAACCCGCAGACCGGTAAAGAAATCAAAATCGCCGCTGCGAACGTACCGG
This sequence comes from Escherichia sp. E3659, assembly GCF_005781135.1. Taxonomy (NCBI): domain Bacteria; kingdom Pseudomonadati; phylum Pseudomonadota; class Gammaproteobacteria; order Enterobacterales; family Enterobacteriaceae; genus Escherichia; species Escherichia sp. E3659. Next base: position 22,529 of record NZ_VATQ01000013.1, read on the forward strand.
CATTTGTTTCTGGCAAGGCACTGAAAGACGCAGTTAAGTAAGATTGCGTGGCAGTGAACAGTTTTAACGAAGGGGTGGTTTCACCCCTTTTGTCTTTCTGGCGTCGCTCATTGATGCTGGCAGGCGCGCTGTTTCTTACTGCTTGTAGCCATAACTCCTCACTTCCTCCCTTTACCGCCAGTGGATTTGCTGAAGATCAGGGCGCGGTACGCATCTGGCGAAAAGACAGCGGCGATAATGTCCATCTGCTTGCTGTATTTAGCCCGTGGCGCAATGGCGATACCACGACGCGAGAGTATCGCTGGCAGGGCGATAACCTCACGCTTATCAATATCAATGTTTACAGCAAACCGCCGGTGAACATTCGCGCGCGTTTTGACGATCGCGGCGATCTGAGCTTTATGCAACGTGAATCCGACGGGGAAAAGCAGCAGCTTTCTAACGACCAAATTGATTTATATCGTTATCGTGCTGACCAAATCCGCCAGATTAGCGATGCCTTACGTCAGGGGAGAGTCGTGCTGCGTCAGGGGCGCTGGCATGCGATGGAACAGACCGTGACCACCTGCGAAGGGCAAACCATTAAACCTGATTTAGATTCGCAGGCGATAGCGCATATCGAGCGCCGCCAGAGCCGCTCTTCTGTTGATGTCAGCGTGGCATGGCTGGAAGCGCCCGAAGGTTCGCAATTACTGTTAGTGGCAAACTCTGATTTCTGTCGCTGGCAACCCAACGAGAAAACGTTCTGATTTACCAGTGGCCCATGCCCATATGACCGCCACCACCACCGCAGCCGCCGTAACCCATGCCCATTCCGGTACCGCGCGGAATACCCGCTTCAGCCATCGCAATATCCCGTTTCACCCGTAACTCATCTAACGACTGACGCAAAGCCTCCATCTCTTTGGCGACCGCGTTAATTTTGCTGCTATCCGGTGGGTTCGCGGCTAACAGGGCATTGTATTCATAACGCTTCGTCACCAGTTGCTGTTGCAGTGCGCTGCTTTGAGCGTAAAAGTCATTATGGATTTTCTGCCACGCTGTTTGTTGTTCGCTGGTCAAGGGCGCGGCATTTTGTTGCCACATCCCGTGTCCGCCGTGAGCAAATACAGATGTCGATCCCATCGCCATTGCTGAAAGCGCCATCATCACCAGGGCAATTTTCGTGTTCCGTTTCATGGTTAATCCTCCAGTGGTTGTCTTACTTTGGGTATTGCATCTTTCGTGCCAACAACGAAACGCTGATATGACGGGCAATCTGGCGTGATAAGCGAGTAAAAATGACTCGCCAGCTGTGGGTAGCGAGTCATTTTTACTCATTGAAACTTAAGTCTTTGTGTTACAGCGCAGGGTAAGCGCTGCTAAAAGATGGCATGATTTCTGCTGTCAAAAAGGGATGAACAGGCAAAGAAGAAGATACGTTTTATGCAACGTTCAAAAGACACCTTAGCCAAATGGTTAAGCGCGATCCTCCCCGTGGTCATTGTTGGGCTGGTGGGATTGTTTGCGGTAACTGTGATTCGTGATTATGGGCGGGCAAGTGAGGCTGACCGTCAGGCATTACTGGAAAAAGGTAATGTGCTCATTCGCGCTCTGGAGTCAGGAAGCCGCGTAGGGATGGGGATGCGAATGCACCATGTGCAGCAACAGGCGCTTCTGGAAGAGATGGCAGGCCAGCCTGGGGTGTTGTGGTTTGCGGTCACCGATGCGCAGGGCATCATCATTCTTCACAGTAACCCCGAAATGGTTGGGCGTGCACTCTATTCGCCGGATGAAATGCAGCAGTTAAAGCCAGAGGAAAACTCCCGCTGGAGACTGCTTGAGGATGCAGAAAAAACGCCTGCGCTTGAGGTCTATCGTTTGTTCCAGCCAATGTCATTGCCCTGGCGGCATGGTATGCACAATATGCCGCGCTGTAACGGCAAAGCTGTGCCACAGGCAGAAGCACAACAGGCTATTTTCATCGCCGTTGACGCCAGCGATCTGGTTGCAACCCAGAGTGGGGAAAAGCGCAATACCCTGATTATCCTCTTCGCCCTGGCGACGGTCTTGCTGGCAAGCGTGTTGTCATTCTTCTGGTATCGCCGGTATCTGCGCTCGCGCCAGCTGTTGCAGGATGAAATGAAGCGCAAAGAGAAGCTGGTGGCGCTGGGGCATCTGGCGGCAGGCGTTGCCCACGAAATCCGTAACCCACTTTCCTCGATTAAAGGGCTGGCGAAATACTTTGCCGAACGCGCGCCAGCAGGGGGAGAAGCGCATCAACTGGCGCAGGTGATGGCGAAAGAAGCCGACCGTTTAAACCGCGTGGTAAGCGAGCTGCTGGAACTGGTTAAACCAACGCATCTGGCTTTGCAGGCGGTGGATCTCAACACTCTGATTAACCACTCATTACAGCTGGTAAGCCAGGATGCAAACAGCCGGGAGATCCAGTTACGCTTTACCGCCAACGACACATTACCGCAAATTCAGGCCGATCCGGACAGGCTGACCCAGGTTCTGTTGAATCTCTATCTCAATGCTATTCAGGCGATTGGTCAGCATGGCGTGATTAGCGTGGCGGCCAGCGAAAGCGGCACGGGTGTGAAAATCAGCGTTACCGACAGCGGTAAGGGAATTGCGGCAGATCAGCTTGAAGCCATCTTCACCCCGTACTTCACCACTAAAGCCGAAGGCACCGGGCTGGGGCTGGCGGTCGTGCATAATATTGTTGAACAACACGGTGGTACAATTCAGGTCGCAAGCCAGGAGGGGAAAGGCGCAACGTTCACCCTCTGGCTTCCGGTCAATATTACGCGTAAGGACCCACAAGGATGACGCACGATAATATCGATATTCTGGTGGTAGATGATGACATTAGCCACTGCACTATTTTGCAGGCATTACTGCGCGGCTGGGGCTATAACGTCGCGCTGGCGAACAGCGGGCGACAGGCGCTGGAGCAGGTGCGGGAACAGGTTTTTGATCTTGTGCTTTGCGATGTGCGAATGGCGGAGATGGACGGCATTGCCACGCTAAAAGAGATCAAAACGTTAAACCCGGCGATTCCGGTACTGATTATGACCGCGTACTCCAGCGTCGAGACGGCGGTAGAGGCGTTGAAAACCGGGGCGCTGGATTACCTCATCAAACCGCTGGATTTCGATAACCTGCAGGCGACGCTGGAAAAGGCGCTCGCGCATACGCACAGTGTCGATGCTGAAATACCTGCGGTGTCCGCCAGCCAGTTCGGGATGGTTGGTAAAAGCGCAGCGATGCAACACCTGCTCGGTGAAATTGCCCTTGTCGCGCCATCGGAAGCCACGGTGCTGATCCACGGCGATTCCGGTACCGGTAAAGAGCTGGTCGCCAGGGCGATTCACGCCAGTAGCGCACGTAGCGAAAAACCGCTGGTAACGCTCAACTGTGCGGCACTCAACGAATCCTTGCTGGAATCTGAATTGTTCGGTCACGAAAAAGGGGCGTTTACTGGAGCCGATAAACGCCGGGAAGGGCGCTTTGTTGAGGCGGACGGCGGCACGCTGTTTCTCGATGAAATTGGCGATATCTCGCCGATGATGCAGGTGCGTCTGCTGCGTGCGATTCAGGAGCGCGAAGTTCAGCGTGTCGGTAGCAACCAGACTATCTCGGTTGATGTCCGGCTGATTGCGGCGACCCATCGCGATCTTGCCGCAGAGGTGAATGCCGGGCGTTTTCGCCAGGATCTCTACTATCGCCTGAATGTGGTGGCGATTGAAGTACCATCGCTGCGGCAACGGCGGGAAGATATCCCTCTGCTGGCTGGCCATTTTCTTCAGCGCTTTGCCGAGCGTAATCGCAAGGCGGTAAAAGGCTTTACGCCACAGGCGATGGATTTGCTGATCCACTACGACTGGCCGGGAAATATTCGTGAACTGGAAAACGCGGTGGAACGGGCGGTGGTGCTGCTGACCGGGGAATATATTTCCGAACGCGAGCTGCCGCTGGCGATTGCCGGTACGCCGATCCCGCTGGGGCAAAGTCAGGATATTCAGCCACTGGTGGAAGTCGAAAAAGAAGTGATTCTGGCGGCACTGGAGAAAACGGGCGGCAACAAAACCGAAGCCGCCCGTCAGTTAGGGATCACGCGCAAAACGCTATTGGCAAAACTGTCGCGTTAGTTCTGCTCGCGTTCGATAGCGCGCCAGCCGATATCTTTCCGGCAGAAGCAGTCGTCCCAGTGGATATCGGTCATTAAGGCATAGGCGCGTTTCTGCGCTTCTGCCACGGTATGACCCAGCGCGGTGACGCACAGTACGCGCCCGCCGCTGGTCACTACCTGCTCGTTATCCGCCAGTTTCGTGCCCGCGTGGAACACTTTGCCGTCAGCCACTTCTTCCAGCGGCAGGCCGTGGATCACATCGCCGGTGCGGTAATCGCCCGGATATCCACCCGCAGCCATCACCACGCCGAGAGCAGCACGTTCATCCCACTCGGATGTTTTCTCATCCAGCTTGCCTTCACAGGCCGCCAGGCAGAGTTCAACCAGATCGGACTTCATGCGCAGCATAATCGGCTGGGTTTCCGGATCGCCAAAGCGGCAGTTAAATTCGATAACCTTCGGATTGCCCTGTTTGTCGATCATCAGGCCCGCGTAGAGAAAACCGGTGTAGGTATTGCCTTCCGCCGCCATACCTTTCACGGTTGGCCAGATGATACGTTCCATCGTGCGCTGATGAACCTCATCGGTCACCACCGGCGCAGGAGAGTAAGCGCCCATCCCGCCCGTGTTTGGCCCGGTATCTTTATCGCCTACGCGTTTGTGATCCTGGCTGGTGGCCATCGGCAGCACATGCTCGCCGTCCACCATCACAATAAAGCTCGCTTCTTCGCCATCGAGGAACTCTTCGATAACAATGCGATGACCCGCATCGCCAAAAGCGTTGCCCGCCAGCATATCGTGAACGGCCGCTTCCGCTTCTTCCAGCGTCATCGCCACGATAACGCCTTTCCCGGCAGCCAGACCGTCAGCTTTAATGACGATTGGCGCGCCTTTTTCACGCAGATACGCCAGCGCAGGTTCTACCTCGGTGAAGTTCTGGTATTCCGCCGTAGGGATTTTATGGCGGGCCAGGAAATCTTTGGTAAACGCTTTTGAGCCTTCCAGTTGCGCGGCACCTGCGGTTGGGCCGAAGATTTTCAGCCCGGCGGCGCGGAAGGTATCGACTACGCCTTTCACCAGCGGCGCTTCCGGGCCGACGATGGTCAGATCGATCTTTTCGTTTTGTGCGAAATCCAACAGCGCCGGGATATCGGTCACGCCGATATCGACGTTCTGTAGCGCGGGTTCCAGCGCTGTTCCCGCATTACCCGGTGCGACAAATACGGTCTTAACCAGCGGCGACTGGGCCGCTTTCCAGGCCAGCGCGTGCTCGCGTCCGCCGTTACCAATCACTAATACTTTCATCTGTCGCTCCATTAATGGCGGAAGTGGCGCATGTCGGTGAAGAGCATCGCAATACCGTGTTCATCGGCGGCGGCAATCACTTCGTCATCACGGATAGAACCGCCAGGCTGGATTACGCAGGTCACGCCCGCAGCGGCGGCGGCATCAATACCGTCGCGGAACGGGAAGAACGCGTCAGAAGCCATCGAGGAACCTTTCACTTCCAGGTCTTCATCGGCAGCTTTAATACCGGCGATTTTCGCGGAGTACACGCGGCTCATCTGGCCCGCGCCAATACCGATGGTCATATTGTTTTTGGCATAGACGATGGCATTGGATTTCACGAACTTCGCCACTTTCCAGCAGAACAGCGCATCACGCAGTTCCTGTTCGGTCGGCTGACGTTTGGTGACGACGCGCAGTTCTTCTGCATCGACCATCCCCAGGTCACGATCCTGAACCAGCAAACCGCCGTTCACGCGTTTGAAATCAAGACCCGGAGCACGCTCGCCCCACTGACCGCAGATCAGAACGCGAACGTTCTGTTTGGCGGCGGTTATTTTCAGGGCTTCTTCGCTGGCGGACGGCGCAATAATCACTTCAACAAACTGACGAGAAATGATGGCCTGCGCGGTTTCCGCATCCAGCTCGCGATTAAAGGCAATGATGCCGCCGAATGCGGAGGTTGGGTCGGTTTTGTACGCGCGGTCGTAAGCATCAAGAATGGAATTGCCGATAGCCACGCCGCAAGGGTTGGCGTGCTTCACAATCACACATGCTGGCTCGGCGAACTCTTTCACGCACTCCAGCGCCGCATCGGTATCGGCGATGTTGTTATAAGAGAGGGCTTTACCCTGAACCTGGGTTGCGGTGGCAACAGAGGCTTCTTTCACGTTCTCTTCTATATAGAAGGCGGCCTGCTGGTGGCTGTTCTCGCCGTAGCGCATATCCTGCTTCTTAATGAAGTTCAGGTTCAGCGTGCGTGGGAAGCGACCGGCGGCTTCTTTGCTTTCACCGTGGTAAGCCGGAACCATGCTGCCGAAGTAGTTGGCAATCATGCTGTCGTAGGCGGCGGTGTGTTCGAAGGCTTTGATGGCGAGGTCGAAACGGGTTGCAAGCGTCAGCGATCCTTCGTTGGCATCCATCTCTTTAATAATGGCGTCGTAGTCGCTGCTCTTCACCACGATTGCGACATCTTTATGGTTCTTGGCGGCGGAGCGCACCATGGTTGGGCCACCGATATCGATGTTCTCAACCGCATCTTCCAGCGAGCAGCCTTCACGAGCAACGGTCTGGGCGAACGGATACAGGTTAACAACCACCATATCGATAGGCTGGATCTGATGTTCTTCCATAATGGCATCGTCCTGGCCGCGACGGCCCAGAATGCCACCATGTACTTTCGGATGCAGGGTCTTCACGCGTCCATCCATCATCTCCGGGAAACCGGTGTAATCGGAAACTTCGGTTACCGGCAGACCTTTTTCTGCTAACAGACGGGCAGTGCCCCCTGTAGACAGCAGCTCCACACCGCGTGCGGAAAGTGCCTGGGCGAATTCGACGATACCGGCTTTGTCAGAAACACTGAGCAGAGCGCGGCGGACTGGACGACGTTGTTGCATGGTAAATCCCCTGGATTTGACTATTACAGAGAGCGTTAGCTGAATTTTTCGCGAAAAACTCAGCTAACGCCCCTAACGGGGCATCCTTATTTTTCGCCCGCATTGTAACGAAAACGTTTGCGCAACGCTCGCGAATTTTTCTCTTTCAATGGCGATCACAATTTTGACAGTGGTTACCGTGGGAAAAATACAGAAATTACATTGATGATTGTGGATAACTCTGTGCGTAAAAAGGTATAAAGCGGGGTTTTGCTGGGGAATGCAGCAGTCAGTCATTTTTTTGCAATTTTTCTATTGCGGCCTACGGAGAACTCCCTATAATGCGCCTCCA
>NZ_VATQ01000014.1:0-201002 GCF_005781135.1 Escherichia sp. E3659
ACCGCCACCCCACCCCCCCAACCCCCCCCCCCCCCTCCAGTGCCACTCGCAAAAATTCCTTCTACGCTTCGGTCGCCCAGCTTGAGCTTCAGCCTTACGCTCCCCGACGGCCTTCCTATCAACTCGTAGGCCTGATAAGCGTAGCGCATCAGGCAATTCCAGCCGCTGACCTGTGTCAGTGGCTACCGTGATTCATTCCCGCCAACATCCGCGCATTCTTCCAGTGCCATTTGCAAAAATGCCTTCGCGGCGGCTGTCTGCCAGCTATTTTTCCGCCGCAACAAAACCGCCGTTCTCTCCAGTAGTGGCGGGGCAAGAGAAATCGCTTTAAGCCCATCATGTTGTGTGGCAATCGCTGCTGGTAACAATGTGGAAAGGGAAGTGCGGCGAATCAGCTCCAGAACCGCGCTAATTGAGTTCGCCTCAATGACCACCTGTGGATGTAGCCCCGCTTTCTCGCAGTAGTGGTCAATTTGCTCTCTGGTGGCAAATTCCGCGCTGAGCAGGACCAGTTTTTCATCATGCAAGCGACTCAATGCCACCTGTTCCTGGTCAGCCAGCGGATGATGTTGCGCCACGACTAACGCTAAACTTTCTGTCAGTAAAGGAATTGCCTCCAGCTCCGGCGAATGCACAGGCGCGAAGGCAATCCCAACGTCCAGCTCGTCGCGACAAAGCATATCTTCGATTTTCTCCTGCGACATTTCCTGTAGCTGGAGCGTGATGCCGGGGTAGCGCGCATAGAAATCCGCCATTAAGGGGCCGATAAAGTAGCTCGTAAAGGTGGGGGTGACGGCGATACGCAGCGATCCTCGCGTCAGATCGGCAACATCATGAATCGCCCGTTTACCCGCTCCCAGTTCCTGTAACGCCCGGCTGGCGTACTGTCGCCAGACTTCCCCCGCATCGGTGAGACGAATCGTTCTCCCGCTACGGTCAAACAGCGGCACGCCCAAACTCTCCTCTAACTGGCGAATCTGCTGGGAAAGCGCAGGCTGGGAGACGTGCAACGCACTGGCGGCACGGGTGAAGCTGCCATGTTCAGCCACGGCAAGAAAGTAATTGATATGTCGAGAGAGCATTCGCCAACCTATAAGTAAATCCAATAGAACTCATCATAAATGAGTCTTTTACCTTATGACAATCGGCGAGTAGTCTGCCTCTCATTCCAGAGACAGACAGAGGTTAACGGTGAAAGAGATTATTGATGGATTCCTTAAATTCCAGCGCGAGGCATTTCCGAAGCGGGAAGCCTTGTTTAAACAGCTGGCGACACAGCAAAGCCCGCGCACACTTTTTATCTCCTGCTCCGACAGCCGTCTGGTCCCTGAGCTGGTGACGCAACGTGAGCCTGGCGATCTGTTCGTGATTCGCAACGCGGGCAATATCGTCCCTTCCTACGGGCCGGAACCCGGTGGCGTTTCTGCTTCGGTGGAGTATGCCGTCGCTGCGCTTCGGGTATCTGACATTGTGATTTGCGGTCATTCCAACTGTGGCGCGATGACCGCTATTGCCAGCTGTCAGTGCATGGACCATATGCCTGCCGTCTCCCACTGGCTGCGTTATGCCGATTCAGCCCGCGTCGTTAATGAGGCGCGCCCGCATCCCGATTTACCGTCAAAAGCTGCGGCGATGGTACGTGAAAACGTCATTGCTCAGTTGGCTAATTTGCAAACTCATCCATCGGTGCGCCTGGCGCTCGAAGAGGGGCGGATCGCCCTGCACGGCTGGGTCTACGACATTGAAAGCGGCAGCATCGCAGCTTTTGACGGCGCAACCCGCCAGTTTGTGCCACTGGCAGCTAATCCTCGCGTTTGTGCCATACCGCTACGCCAACCGACCGCAGCGTAACCTTATTTTTAAACCATCAGGAGATCCACCATGATTCAGTCGCAAATTAACCGCAATATTCGTCTTGATCTTGCCGATGCCATTTTGCTCAGCAAAGCTAAAAAAGATCTCTCATTTGCCGAGATTGCCGACGGCACCGGTCTGGCAGAAGCCTTTGTGACCGCGGCTTTGCTGGGTCAGCAGGCGCTTCCTGCCGACGCCGCCCGCCAGGTCGGGGCGAAGCTGGATCTCGACGAAGACGCCATTCTACTGTTGCAGATGATTCCACTGCGTGGCTGCATTGATGACCGTATTCCAACCGACCCAACGATGTATCGTTTCTATGAAATGTTGCAGGTGTACGGCACAACCCTGAAAGCGTTGGTACATGAGAAGTTTGGCGATGGCATTATCAGCGCGATTAACTTCAAACTCGACGTTAAGAAAGTGGCGGACCCGGAAGGTGGCGAACGTGCGGTCATCACCTTAGATGGTAAATATCTGCCGACCAAACCGTTCTGACAGCCATGCGCAACCATCAAAAGACGTTCACGATGCTGCTGGTTCTGGTGCTGATTGGTCTTAATATGCGACCACTGCTCACCTCCGTCGGGCCACTGCTACCGCAATTGCGCCAGGCGAGCGGAATGAGCTTTAGCGTGGCTGCTCTGTTGACCGCTCTTCCGGTGGTCACCATGGGCGGGCTGGCGCTGGTCGGAAGCTGGCTTCATCAGCATGTCAGCGAACGTCGCAGCGTCGCCATCAGTTTGTTACTGATTGCCGTCGGTGCATTGATGCGTGAGCTTTACTCCCAAAGTGCGCTGCTGCTTAGCAGCGCACTGCTTGGTGGGGTGGGGATCGGCATCATTCAGGCGGTGATGCCTTCAGTGATTAAACGGCGGTTTCAGCAGCGCACGCCACTGGTGATGGGACTGTGGTCCGCAGCACTAATGGGCGGTGGGGGACTTGGCGCCGCCGTGACGCCCTGGTTAGTTCAACATAGCGAAACCTGGTATAAAACACTCGCCTGGTGGGCGCTGCCTGCCGTTGTTGCTCTCTTCGCTTGGTGGTGGCAAAGCGCACGCGAGGTCGCTTCTTCCCACAAGACAACAACCACTCCGGTTCGCGTGGTATTCACTCCCCGCGCCTGGACGCTGGGTCTCTACTTCGGTCTGATTAACGGCGGTTACGCCAGCCTGATTGCCTGGTTACCCGCTTTCTATATTGAGATTGGTGCCAGCGCGCAGTACAGCGGTTCCTTGCTGGCATTGATGACGCTTGGGCAAGCCGCAGGAGCTTTGCTAATGCCTGCTATGGCTCGCCATCAGGATCGGCGCAAACTTTTGCTGTTGGCACTGGCGTTACAACTGGTGGGTTTCTGCGGCTTTATCTGGCTGCCGCTGCAATTGCCGGTATTGTGGGCGATGGTGTGTGGGTTAGGTCTGGGCGGCGCGTTTCCGCTCTGTTTGCTGCTGGCGCTCGATCACTCTGCGCAACCGGCTATTGCTGGCAAGCTGGTGGCGTTTATGCAGGGGATCGGTTTTATCATCGCCGGGCTTGCCCCGTGGTTTTCTGGTGTGCTGCGTAGTATCAGCGGCAATTACCTGATGGACTGGGCGTTTCATGCGCTGTGCGTCGTTGGGCTGATGATCATAACCCTGCGTTTTGCACCAGCACGTTTTCCGCAGCTGTGGGTCAAAGAGGCATGATGCGACGCTTGTTCCTGCGCTTTGTTCATGCCGGATACGGCCTACGTAGATCACTGAACTTGTAGGCCTGATAAGCGCAGCGCATCAGGCAATTTTTATAATTTAAAGTGACGATTCAACTTTGTAATCTCTGAAATAATATTGCTTATCCCGGTCGTTTATTTCGCGAATAACCCGACAAGGAACGCCAGCGGCCACGACGTTTGGTGGAATGTCTTTTGTGACGACACTACCCGCGCCAATAACAGAATTATCCCCGATGGTGACGCCTGGATTAATAACCACATGACTTCCGATCCAGACGTTATTGCCAATCGTTATCGGAAAAGAGTACATCTCGCCGTTTTTTCTCAATTCATGGTGTACAGGGTGTCCCGTAACGGAAAGAGTAACGTTGGGTGCAATCAGTACGTTATCACCGATTGTTACCGTGTAGTCATCGACAATGGTTAAATTGAAATTTGCATAAAAATTGCGGCCTATATGGATGTTGGAACCGTAAGAGAAATAGACAGGTGGTTCTACCCAGGCGTTTTCTCCTACCGTGGCAAACATTTCTTTAATCAGGCTTTCTCTTTTTTCAACTTCTGATGGATGCGAGTGATTAAACTCATACATTAATTTTTTCCCACGAAGTCTTTTTTCAGGTAAGCCTTCGCACATATCGGTAAATAGCTTGCCTGCTTTTATTCTTTCGGTCATTGGCATGTTCATTGCGATCATTCCGTCCTGATATGTTGGTCGGATAAGGCGCTCGCGCCGCATCCGACATTAATTGCTTAAGCGACTTCATTCACCTGACGACGCAGCAGAGAAAGCGGGCCGGGGCCGCTAAGTGTGAACACGGAAATCAAGGTGAAGCCCAGTGCCACCAGACCCAGCACCAGATAAGCGCCCTGGAAACCGATGCTTTCATACATATTGCCCGCCAGTACAGACATAAAAATCATCGCCAGTTGCTTAAAGAAGCAGAAACAGACCAGATAAATCGTCGCTGAAAAACGCACTTCAAACTGGCTGGTAATATATTTAAAGCAGCCCACCAGCAGGAATGGTACTTCAAACATATGCAGCGTTTTCAAAATAACTACTTCCAGCGCTGAGGTGGCGAACGATGAGCCAATAATACGTACAGACATAATAGTGCCAGCCAGCAGCAGGGCGTTTTTCCCACCGATGCGGTTAATGATCAGTGGCGCAAAGAACATAATCGAGGCGTTAAGTAATTCGCCCATTGTCGTTACGTAGCCAAATACCCGCGTACCCTGTTCACCGGTGGCAAAGAACGAAGTAAAGAAATTAGCAAACTGTTGGTCAAAAACATCGTAGGTGCAGGAAACGCCAATAACATACAGTGACAAAAACCACAGTTTTGGTTGTCTGAACAGTTCCAGTGCCAGCTTAAGGCTAAATGCCGAATGGTTGGCACCTACCGCATTGGCAACCGTGGCGGAAGAAGGCGCATCCGTTTTGGCGAAAAAGAGTAAAACGGCGAGGATGAGTGCACAGCCAGAACCCAGCCAGAAAACAAACTGATTATTGATGGTGAACATGATGCCGACAATCGAGGCACACAGCGCCCAGCCAACACAGCCAAACATCCGCGCGCGACCAAATTCGAAATTACTGCGACGGCTGACTTTCTCAATAAATGCCTCTACTGCTGGCGCACCGGCGTTAAAACAGAAACCAAGATAAATACCACCAACAATCGACCCTACTAAAATGTTGTACTGTAACAGCGGGCCGAAGATAAAAATAAAGAACGGCGCAAACATCACTAACATGCCGGTAATAATCCACAGCAGGTATTTGCGCAGCCCGAGTTTGTCAGAAAGCAGACCAAACAGCGGTTGGAATAATAGCGAGAACAGAGAAATAGCGGCAAAAATAATACCCGTATCACTTTTGCTGATATGGTTGATGTCATGTAGCCAAATCGGGAAAAACGGGAAATAGGCACCCATGATAAAAAAGTAAAAGAAAAAGAATAAGCCGAACATCCAAAAGTTTGTGTTTTTTAAATAGAACATAATGGATTTCCTTACGCTAAATACGGGCAGGCATAGCCTGCCCGGTTATTATTATTTTTGGCACCAGATCAACTGGTAATGGTAGCGACCGGCGCTCAGTTGAAATTCTGCCGACACTGACGGGCTCCAGGAGTCGTCGCCACCAATCCCCATATGGAAACCGTCGATATTCAGCCATGTGCCTTCTTCCGCGTGCAGCAGATGGCGATGACTGGTTTCCATCAGTTGTTGTTGGCTGTAGCGGCTGATGTTGAACTGGAAATCGCCGCGCCACTGGTGTGGGCCATAATTCAATTCGCGCGTCCCGCAGCGCAGACCGTTTTCGCTCGGGAAGACGTACGGGGTATACATGTCTGACAATGGCAGATCCCAGCGGTCAAAACAGGCCGCAGTAAGGCGGTCGGGATAGTTTTCTTGCGGCCCTAATCCGAGCCAGTTTACCCGCTCTGCGACCTGCGCCAGCTGGCAGGTCAGGCCAATCCGCGCCGGATGTGGTGTATCGCTCGCCACTTCAACATCAACGGTAATCGCCATTTGACCACTACCATCAATCCGGTAGGTTTTCCGGCTGATAAATACGGTTTTCCCCTGATGCTGCCACGCGTGGGCGGTCGTAATCAGCACCGCATCAGCAAGTGTATCTGCCGTGCACTGCAACAACGCCGCTTCGGCCTGGTAATGGCCCGCCGCCTTCCAGCGTTCGACCCAGGCGTTAGGGTCAATGCGGGTCGCTTCACTTACGCCAATGTCGTTATCCAGCGGCGCGCGGGTGAACTGATCGCGCAGCGGCGTCAGCAGTTGTTTTTCATCGCCAATCCACATCTGTGAAAGAAGGCCTGACTGACGGTTAAATTGCCAACGCTTATCACCCAGCTCGATGCAAAAATCCGTTTCGCTGGTGGTCAGATGCGGGATGGCGTGGGACGTGGAGGGGAGCGTCACACTGAGGTTTTCCGCCAGTCGCCACTGTTGCCAGGCGCTGATGTGCCCAGCTTCTGACCATGCGGTCGCGTTCGGTTGCACTACGTGAACCGTTAGCCAGAGTTGTCCGGCGCTCTCCGGTTGCGGTAGTTCAGGCAGTTCAATCACCTGTTTACCTTGCGGGCCAACATTCAGAGGCACTTCACCGCTTGCCAGCGGCTTGCCATCCAGCGCCACCGACCAATGCAGGAGCTCGTTATCGCTATGACGGAACAGGTATTCGCTGGTCACTTCGATGGTTTGCCCGGATAAACGGAACTGGAAAAACTGCTGCTGGTGTTTCGCTTCTGTCAGCGCTGGATGCGGCGTGCGGTCGGCAAAGACCAGACCGTTCATGCAGAACTGGCGATCGTTCGGTGTATCGCCAAAATCACCGCCGTAAGCCGACCACGGGTTGCCGTTTTCATCATATTTAATCAGCGACTGATCCACCCAGTCCCAGACGAAGCCGCCCTGTAAACGGGGGTACTGACGAAACGCCTGCCAGTATTTAGCGAAGCCGCCAAGACTGTTACCCATCGCGTGGGCGTATTCGCAAAGGATCAGCGGGCGCGTCTCTCCAGGTAGCGAGAGCCATTTTTTGATGGACCATTTCGGCACAGCCGGGAAGGGCTGGTCTTCATCCACGCGCGCGTACATCGGGCAAATAATATCGGTTGCGGAGGTGTCGGCTCCGCCGCCTTCATACTGCACCGGGCGGGAAGGATCGACAGATTTGATCCAGCGATACAGCGCGTCGTGATTAGCGCCGTGGCCTGATTCATTCCCCAGCGACCAGATGATCACACTCGGGTGATTACGATCGCGCTGCACCATTCGCGTTACGCGTTCGCTCATCGCGGGTAACCAGCGCGGATCATCGGTCAGACGATTCATTGGCACCATGCCGTGGGTTTCAATGTTGGCTTCATCCACCACATACAGGCCGTAGCGGTCGCACAGCGTGTACCACAGCGGATGGTTCGGATAATGCGAACAGCGCACGGCGTTAAAGTTGTTCTGCTTCATCAGCAGGATATCCTGCACCATCGTCTGCTCATCCATGACCTGACCATGCAGAGGATGATGCTCGTGACGGTTAACGCCGCGAATCAGCAACGGCTTGCCGTTCAGCAGCAGCAGACCATTTTCAATCCGCACCTCGCGGAAACCGACATCGCAGGCTTCCGCTTCAATCAGCGTGCCGTCGGCGGTGTGCAGTTCAACCACCGCACGATAGAGATTCGGGATTTCGGCGCTCCACAGTGCCGGGTTTTCGACGTTCAGACGTAGCGTGACGCGATCGGCATAACCACCACGCTCATCGATAATTTCACCGCCGAAAGGCGCGGTGCCGCTGGCGACATGTGTTTCACCCTGCCACAAAGAAACCGTCACCCGTAGCTCATCGCGCAGCTCGCCGCACATCTGAACTTCTGTCTCCAGTACCGCGCGGCTGAAATCATCATTAAAGCGAGTGGCAACATGGAAATCGCTGATTTGCGTAGTCGGTTTATGCAGCAACGAGACGTCACGGAAAATGCCGCTCATTCGCCACATATCCTGATCTTCCAGATAACTACCGTCACTCCAGCGCAGCACCATAACGGCGAGGCGGTTTTCTCCGGCGCGTAAAAAGGCGCTCAGGTCAAATTCAGACGGCAAACGACTGTCCTGGCCGTAACCGACCCAGCGACCGTTGCACCACAGATGAAACGCCGAGTTAACGCCATCAAAAATAATTCGCGTCTGGCCTTCCTGTAGCCAGCTTTCATCAACATTAAATGTGAGCGAGTAACAGCCTGTCGGATTCTCCGTGGGAACAAATGGCGGATTGACCACAATGGGATAGGTCACATTGGTGTAGATGGGTGCGTCGTAACCGTGCATCTGCCAGTTTGATGGCACTGATACGCAATCGGCATCAGGAAGATCGCTCTCCAGCCAGCTTTCTGGCACCGCTTCTGGTGCCGGAAACCAGGCAAATTGCCACTCACCATTCAGACTGCGCAACTGTCGGGAAGGGCGATCGGTGCGGGCTTCTTCGCTATTACGCCAGCTGGCGAAAGGGGGATGTGCCGCAAGGCGATTAAGTTGTGTAACGCCAGGGTTTTCCCAGTCACGACGTTGTAATACGACGGCCAGTGAATCCGTAATCATGGTCATAGCTGTATCCTGTGTGAAATTGTTATCCGCTCACAATTTCACACAACATACGAGCCTGACGCATAGAGTGTAAAGCCTTGGGGGCCTAATGAGTGAGCTGACTCACATTAATTGCGTTGCGCTCACTGTCCGCTTTCCAGACGGGAAATTTGCCTTGCCAGCTGCATTAATGAATCGGCCAACGCGCGGGGAGAGGCGGTTTGCGTATTGGGTGGCAGGGTGGTTTTTCTTTTCACCAGTGAGACGGGCAGTAGCTGATTTCCCTTCACCGCTTGTCCCTGAGAAAGTTGCAGCAAGCGGTCTACGCTGGTTTTCCCCAGCAGACGAAAATCCTGTTTGATGGTGGTTAACGGCGGGATATAACATGAGCTGTCTTCGGTATCGTCGTATCCCACTACCGAGATATCCGCGCCGACGCGCAGCCCGAACTCGGTAATGGCGCGCATTGCGCCCAGTGCCATCTGATCGTTGGCAACTAGCATCGCGGTGGGAATGCTCCCCTCATTCAGCATCTGCATGGTTTGTTGAAAACCGGACATGGCGCTCCAGTCGCCTTCCAGTTCTGCTATCGGCTGAATTTGATTGCGTGTGAGATATTTGTGCCAGCCCGCCAGACGCAGACGCGCCGAGACAGAACTTAATGGGCCCGCTAACAGCGCGATTTGCTGGTGACCTAATGCGACCAAATGCTCCACGCCAAGCCGCGTACCGTCTTCATGGGAAAAAATAATACTGTTGATGGGGGCCTGGTCAGAGACATCAAGGAATAACGCTGGCACGTTACCACAGGCGGCTTCCACAGCAATGGCATCTTGTTCATCCAGCGGATAGTTGATGATCAGACCGCTGACACGTTGCGCGAGCAGATTGTGCACCGCCGCTTTACAGGCATCGACGCCGCTTCGTTCTACCATCGACACAACCACGCTGGCACCCAGTTGGTCGGCGCGGGATTTAATCGCCGCGACAATTTGTGACGGTGCGTGCAGGGCCAGGCTGGAGGTGGCAACGCCAATCAGCAACGACTGTTTGCCCGCCAGTTGTTGTGCCACGCGGTTGGGAATGTAATTCAGCTCCGCCATTGCCGCTTCCACTTTTTCCCGCGTTTTCGCAGAAACGTGGCTGGCCTGATTCACCACGCGGGAAACGGTCTGATAAGAGACTCCGGCATACTCTGCGACATCGTATAGCGTTACTGGTTTCACATTCACCACCCTGAATTCACTTTCTTCCGAGTGCTATCATGCCATACCACGGAAGGTTTTTCGCCATTCGGCGGCGTTAACGTAAATGCACGCCACTTCGCCGTCCGGCCACCAGAATAGCCTGCGATTCAACCCCTTCTTCAATCTGTTTTGCTACCCGTTGCAGCGCCGGAAGATGTTTTTCTGCCGCCTGTTCGATGGTCATCGCACTGGCCATATACACCAGATTCAGACAGCCAATCACCCGTTGTTCACTGCGCAGCGGTACGGCGATAGAGGCGATCTTCTCCTCCTGATCCCAGCCGCGGTAGTTCTGTCCGTAACCCTCTTTGCGCGCGCGCGCCAGAATGGCTTCCAGCTTTAACGGTTCCCGCGCCAGTTGATAGTCATCACCGGGGCGGGCGGCTAACATTTCGATTAACGCCTGGCGTTCTTTTTCCGGACAAAAGGCCAGCCAGGTCAGGCCCGAGGCGGTTTTCAGGAGCGGTAAACGCCGCCCGACCATTGCCCGGTGAAAGGATAATCGACTGAAACGGTGAGTGGTTTCGCGTACCACCATTGCATCAACATCCAGCGTGGACACATCTGTCGGCCATACCACTTCGCGCAACAGATCGCCCAGCAGCGGGGCCGCCAGTGCAGAAATCCACTGTTCGTCACGAAACCCTTCGCTTAATTGCCGCACTTTGATGGTCAGACGAAAACTGTCATCGGAGGTACTGCGCCGGACATATCCCTCTTCCTGCAGCGTCTCCAGCAGTCGCCGCACAGTGGTGCGATGCAGGCCGCTGAGTTCCGCCAGCAGCCCGACGCTGGCACCGCCATCAAGTTTATTTAACATATTTAATAACATTAGACCGCGGGTTAAGCCGCGCACGGTTTTGTATTCCGTCTGCTCATTGTTCTGCATATTAATTGACATTTCTATAGTTAAAACAACGTTGTGCACCTGGTACACATTCGGGCATGTTTTGATTGTAGCCGAAAACACCCTTCCTATACTGAGCGCACAATAAAAAATCATTTACATGTTTTTAACAAAATAAGTTGCGCTGTACTGTGCGCGCAACGGCATTTTGTCCGAGTCGTGAGGTACTGAAATGGCAATACAACACCCTGACATCCAGCCTGCTGTTAACCATAACGTTCAGGTGGCGATCGCTGGTGCCGGTCCGGTCGGACTGATGATGGCGAACTATCTCGGCCAGATGGGCATTGACGTGCTGGTGGTGGAGAAACTCGATAAGTTGATCGACTACCCCCGTGCGATTGGTATTGATGACGAGGCGCTGCGCACCATGCAGTCGGTTGGCCTGGTCGAGAATGTTCTGCCGCACACTACGCCGTGGCACGCGATGCGTTTTCTCACCCCAAAAGGCCGCTGTTTTGCTGATATTCAGCCAATGACCGATGAATTTGGCTGGCCGCGCCGTAACGCCTTTATTCAGCCGCAGGTCGATGCGGTGATGCTGGAAGGGTTGTCGCGTTTTCCGAATGTGCGCTGCCTGTTTTCCCGCGAACTGGAGGCCTTCAGCCAGCAAGATGACGAAGTGACCTTGCACCTGAAAACGGCAGAAGGGCAGCGGGAAACGGTCAAAGCCCAGTGGTTGGTGGCCTGTGATGGTGGGGCAAGTTTTGTTCGTCGCACCCTGAATGTGCCGTTTGAAGGTAAAACCGCGCCAAATCAGTGGATTGTGGTAGATATCGCCAACGATCCATTAAGTACGCCGCATATCTATTTATGTTGCGATCCGGTGCGCCCGTATGTTTCTGCCGCGCTGCCTCATGCGGTACGTCGCTTTGAATTTATGGTGATGCCGGGAGAAACCGAAGAACAGCTGCGTGAGCCGCAAAATATGCGCAAGCTGTTAAGCAAAGTGCTGCCTAATCCGGACAATGTTGAATTGATTCGCCAGCGTGTCTACACCCATAACGCGCGACTGGCGCAACGTTTCCGTATTGATCGCGTACTGCTGGCGGGCGATGCCGCGCACATCATGCCGGTGTGGCAGGGGCAGGGCTATAACAGTGGTATGCGCGACGCCTTTAACCTCGCCTGGAAACTGGCGTTGGTTATCCAGGGGAAAGCCCGCGATGCGCTACTCGATACCTATCAACAAGAACGTCGCGATCACGCCAAAGCGATGATTGACCTGTCCGTGACGGCGGGCAACGTGCTGGCTCCGCCGAAACGCTGGCAGGGTACGTTACGTGACGGCGTTTCCTGGCTACTGAATTATCTGCCGCCAGTAAAACGCTACTTCCTCGAAATGCGCTTCAAGCCGATGCCGCAATATTACGGCGGTGCGCTGGTGCGAGAGGGCGAAGCGAAGCACTCTCCGGTCGGCAAGATGTTTATTCAGCCGAAAGTCACGCTGGAAAACGGCGACGTGACGCTGCTCGATAACGCGATCGGCGCGAACTTCGCGGTAATTGGCTGGGGATGCAATCCTCTGTGGGGGATGAGCGACGAGCAAATCCAGCAGTGGCGCGCGTTGGGCACACGCTTCATTCAGGTGGTGCCGGAAGTGCAAATACATACCGCACAGGATAACCACGACGGCGTGCTACGCGTGGGCGATACGCAAGGTCGCCTTCGTAGCTGGTTCGCACAACACAATGCTTCGCTGGTGGTGATGCGCCCGGATCGCTTTGTTGCCGCCACCGCCATTCCGCAAACTCTGGGCAATACGCTGAATAAACTGGCGTCGGTGATGACGCTGACTCGCCCTGATGCCGACGTTTCTGTCGAAAAGGTAGCCTGATATGCACGCTTATCTTCACTGTCTTTCCCACTCGCCGCTGGTGGGGTATGTCGACCCGGCGCAAGAGGTACTCGATGAGGTCAATGGCGTGATTGCCAGCGCCCGCGAGCGTATTGCGGCTTTCTCCCCTGAACTGGTGGTGCTGTTTGCACCAGATCACTACAACGGTTTTTTCTATGACGTGATGCCACCGTTCTGTTTAGGCGTTGGGGCGACGGCAATTGGTGATTTCGGCAGTGCGGCAGGAGAGCTTCCCGTGCCTGTGGAGCTGGCGGAGGCCTGTGCGCATGCCGTCATGAAGAGTGGGATCGATGTTGCCGTTTCTTACTGTATGCAGGTGGATCACGGTTTTGCCCAGCCGCTGGAGTTCCTGCTCGGTGGGCTGGATAAGGTTCCAGTTCTGCCGGTGTTCATCAATGGCGTCGCCACGCCGTTGCCCGGTTTCCAGCGTACCCGTATGTTGGGTGAAGCCATTGGACGTTTCACCAGCACTCTCAATAAACGCGTGCTGTTCCTTGGGTCCGGTGGGCTTTCCCATCAGCCGCCGGTGCCAGAACTGGCGAAAGCCGATGCCCATATGCGTGACCGTTTGTTGGGGAGCGGGAAAGATTTACCCGCCAGTGAGCGCGAATTGCGTCAGCAACGGGTGATCAGCGCCGCTGAGAAGTTTGTTGAGGATCAGAGAACTCTGCATCCGCTCAACCCGATTTGGGATAACCAGTTCATGACTTTGCTGGAGCAGGGACGCATACAGGAACTGGATGCTGTCAGTAACGAAGAGCTTTCCGCCATTGCCGGAAAGTCGACACATGAAATCAAAACCTGGGTCGCCGCTTTTGCCGCTATTTCTGCGTTTGGCAACTGGCGTTGCGAAGGGCGTTATTACCGCCCAATCCCGGAGTGGATTGCCGGATTTGGCTCGTTAAGCGCCAGAACAGAGAACTGAATATGCAGGAGAAGATGATGAGTTATCAGCCACAAACCGAAGCCGCCACCAGCCGTTTTCTGAATGTAGAAGAAGCGGGTAAAACGCTGCGCATCCATTTTAATGACTGCGGACAAGGCGACGAAACCGTTGTCCTGCTGCACGGTTCCGGCCCGGGTGCTACTGGCTGGGCGAACTTCAGCCGCAATATCGATCCGCTGGTAGAGGCGGGCTATCGGGTGATCCTGCTGGATTGTCCGGGTTGGGGTAAGAGCGATGCGATCGTTAATAGTGGTTCACGATCGGATCTTAATGCACGCATCCTGAAAAGCGTGGTGGATCAACTGGATATCGCCAAAATCCACCTGCTGGGCAACTCGATGGGCGGCCACAGTTCTGTGGCGTTCACCCTTAACTGGCCGGAGCGCGTCGGCAAACTGGTGCTGATGGGCGGCGGTACGGGCGGCATGAGTTTGTTTACGCCAATGCCAACTGAAGGTATTAAGCGACTGAATCAGCTTTATCGCCAGCCGACTATCGAAAACCTGAAGCTGATGATGGATATCTTCGTTTTTGATACCAGCGATTTGACCGACGCCCTGTTTGAAGCGCGCCTGAATAATATGCTGTCGCGTCGCGATCACCTGGAAAACTTCGTTAAGAGCCTGGAAGCCAATCCGAAACAGTTCCCGGATTTTGGCCCACGTCTGGCGGAAATCAAAGCACAAACCCTGATTGTCTGGGGGCGCAACGACCGTTTTGTGCCGATGGATGCGGGTCTGCGTCTGCTGTCCGGCATTGCCGGTTCTGAACTGCATATCTTCCGCGACTGTGGTCACTGGGCGCAGTGGGAACATGCCGACGCTTTCAATCAACTGGTGCTGAATTTCCTCGCACGCCCTTAAGGAATGGTCATGACGAAGCATACTCTTGAGCAACTGGCGGCGGATTTACGCCGCGCCGCAGAGCAGGGCGAAGCGATTGCGCCGCTGCGCGATCTGATTGGTATTGAAAACGCGAAAGCCGCCTACGCCATTCAGCGCATCAATGTGCAACATGGCGTCGCTCAGGGACGGCGAGTGGTGGGGCGCAAAGTGGGACTGACGCATCCGAAAGTGCAACAACAACTGGGCGTTGATCAACCGGATTTTGGGACGTTATTTGCCGACATGTGTTATGGCGATAATGAAACCATTCCTTTTTCCCGCGTCTTGCAACCCCGCATTGAAGCGGAGATCGCACTGGTTTTGAACCGCGATTTGCCCGCGACCGATACCACGTTTAACGAACTGTATAACGCCATTGAATGGGTACTTCCGGCGCTGGAAGTGGTGGGTAGCCGCATCCGCGACTGGTCGATTCAGTTTGTCGATACCGTGGCCGATAACGCCTCCTGCGGGGTGTATGTCATCGGCGGTCCGGCGCAACGTCTGGCGGGGTTAGATCTGAAAAACTGCGCCATGAAGATGACGCGTAATAACGAAGAGGTTTCCAGCGGGCGCGGCAGCGAATGCCTGGGACATCCGCTTAATGCCGCTGTCTGGCTGGCACGCAAAATGGCCAGCCTGGGTCAACCGCTGCGCGCCGGAGATATCATTCTTACCGGGGCATTAGGTCCGATGGTGGCGGTGAATGCGGGCGATCGTTTTGAAGCCCATATTGAAGGCATAGGTTCAGTTGCTGCGACATTTTCAAGTGCAGCCCCAAAAGGAAGTCTGTCATGAGTAAGCGTAAAGTCGCCATTATCGGTTCTGGCAACATTGGCACCGATCTGATGATTAAAATTTTGCGTCACGGTCAGCATCTGGAGATGGCGGTGATGGTCGGCATTGATCCTCAGTCCGACGGTCTGGCGCGTGCCAGACGTATGGGCGTCGCCACCACCCATGAAGGGGTTATCGGGCTGATGAACATGCCTGAATTTGCTGATATCGACATTGTATTTGATGCGACTAGCGCCGGTGCACATGTGAAAAACGATGCCGCTTTGCGCGAAGCGAAACCGGATATTCGCTTAATCGACCTGACGCCTGCTGCCATCGGCCCTTACTGCGTGCCGGTGGTTAACCTTGATGCGAATGTCGAACAACTGAACGTCAACATGGTCACCTGCGGCGGCCAGGCCACCATTCCAATGGTGGCGGCAGTTTCACGCGTGGCGCGTGTTCATTACGCCGAAATTATCGCTTCTATCGCCAGTAAATCTGCCGGACCTGGCACGCGTGCCAATATCGATGAATTTACGGAAACCACGTCGCGCGCCATTGAAGTGGTGGGCGGCGCGGCAAAAGGGAAGGCGATTATCGTGCTTAACCCAGCAGAGCCACCGTTGATGATGCGTGACACGGTGTATGTATTGAGCGACGAAGCTTCACAAGATGATATCGAAGCCTCAATCAATGAAATGGCTGAGGCGGTGCAGGCTTACGTACCGGGATATCGCCTGAAACAGCGCGTGCAGTTTGAAGTTATCCCGCAGGATAAACCGGTTAATTTGCCGGGCGTGGGGCAGTTCTCCGGACTGAAAACGGCGGTCTGGCTGGAAGTCGAAGGCGCAGCGCATTATCTGCCTGCCTATGCGGGCAACCTCGACATTATGACTTCCAGTGCGCTGGCGACAGCGGAAAAAATGGCCCAGTCACTGGCGCGCAAGGCAGGAGAAGCGGCATGAACGGTAAAAAACTATATATCTCGGACGTCACGTTGCGTGACGGTATGCACGCCATTCGTCATCAGTATTCGCTGGAAAATGTCCGCCAGATTGCCAAAGCACTGGACGATGCCCGCGTGGATTCGATTGAAGTGGCCCATGGCGACGGTTTGCAGGGTTCCAGCTTTAACTATGGTTTCGGCGCACATAGCGACCTTGAATGGATTGAAGCGGCGGCGGATGTGGTGAAGCACGCCAAAATCGCGACGTTGTTGCTGCCAGGAATCGGCACTATTCACGATCTGAAAAATGCCTGGCAGGCTGGCGCGCGGGTGGTTCGTGTGGCAACGCACTGTACCGAAGCTGATGTTTCCGCCCAGCATATTCAGTATGCCCGCGATCTCGGAATGGACACCGTTGGTTTTCTGATGATGAGCCATTTGACCACGCCGGAGAATCTCGCGAAGCAGGCAAAGCTGATGGAAGGCTACGGTGCGACCTGTATTTATGTGGTGGATTCTGGCGGTGCGATGAACATGAGCGATATCCGTGACCGTTTCCGCGCCCTGAAAGCAGTGCTGAAACCAGAAACGCAAACTGGCATGCACGCTCACCATAATCTGAGTCTTGGTGTGGCGAACTCTATCGCGGCGGTGGAAGAGGGCTGCGACCGAATCGACGCCAGCCTCGCGGGAATGGGGGCGGGCGCAGGTAACGCGCCGCTGGAAGTGTTTATTGCCGCTGCGGATAAACTGGGCTGGCAGCATGGGACCGATCTCTATGCGTTAATGGATGCCGCTGATGACCTGGTGCGTCCGTTGCAGGATCGTCCGGTACGAGTCGATCGCGAAACGCTGGCGCTGGGATACGCTGGTGTTTACTCCAGCTTCCTGCGTCACTGTGAAACGGCGGCGGCGCGTTATGGCTTAAGTGCGGTGGATATTCTCGTTGAGCTGGGCAAACGCCGGATGGTTGGCGGCCAGGAGGATATGATCGTCGACGTGGCGCTTGATCTGCGCAACAACAAATAATGATGCCTGCTGAGAACGTGCATTTTGTATGCCTATCCCAGGCATGATAAGACGCGTCAGCGTCGCATCAGGCATCTGTGCACGACTGCCGGATGCGGCGCAAACGCCTTATCCGGCCTACGGATGGCGTGAGAATTTGTAGGCCTGATTAGACGCGTTAGCGTCGCATCAGGCATCTGCGCACGACTGCCGGATGCGGCGTAAACGCCTTATCCGGCCTACGGATGGCGCGGGAATTTGTAGGCCTGATAAGACGCGCAAGCGTCGCATCAGGCATCTGCACACGACTGCCGGATGCGGCGTAAACGCCTTATCCGGCCTACGGATGGCGCGAGAATTTGTAGGCCTGATAAGACGCGTTAGCGTCGCATCAGGCATGGTGCACGACTGCCGGAAGCGGCGTAAACGCCTTATCCGGCCTACATTTCGCCCGTAGGCAGTCATTAAATGGTTCTGATTACGCGGCTGGCAATGTATCAGTCGCGATTCACCTGTACTCGCAACGAGGTTCATCTTATGTCGACTCGTACCCCTTCATCATCTTCAACCCGCCTGATGCTGACCATCGGGCTTTGTTTTTTGGTCGCTCTGATGGAAGGCCTGGATCTTCAGGCGGCTGGCATTGCGGCGGGTGGCATCGCCCAGGCTTTCGCACTCGATAAAATGCAAATGGGCTGGATATTCAGCGCCGGAATACTCGGTTTGCTACCCGGCGCGCTGGTTGGCGGAATGCTGGCGGACCGTTATGGTCGTAAGCGTATTTTGATTAGCTCAGTTGCGCTGTTTGGTTTGTTCTCGCTGGCAACGGCTATTGCCTGGGATTTCCCATCGCTGGTCTTTGCACGGCTGATGACCGGTGTCGGACTGGGGGCCGCGTTGCCGAATCTTATCGCCCTGACGTCTGAAGCCGCGGGTCCACGTTTTCGTGGGACGGCAGTGAGCCTGATGTATTGCGGTGTTCCCATTGGCGCGGCGCTGGCGGCGACGCTGGGTTTCGCGGGGGCAAACTTAGCCTGGCAAACGGTGTTTTGGGTAGGTGGTGTGGTGCCGTTGATTCTGGTGCCGCTATTAATGCGCTGGCTGCCGGAGTCGGCGGTTTTCGCTGGCGAAAAACAGGCCGCACCACCGCTGCGTGCGTTATTTGCGCCAGAAACGGCAACCGCGACGCTGCTGCTGTGGTTGTGTTATTTCTTCACTCTGCTGGTGGTCTACATGTTGATCAACTGGCTGCCTCTGCTTTTGGTGGAGCAAGGATTCCAGCCATCACAGGCGGCTGGGGTGATGTTTGCACTGCAAATGGGGGCGGCAAGTGGGACGTTAATGTTGGGTGCATTGATGGATAAGCTGCGTCCAGTAACCATGTCGCTACTGATTTATAGCGGCATGTTAGCTTCGCTGCTGGCGCTGGGTACGGTGTCGTCATTTAACGGTATGTTGCTGGCGGGATTTGTCGCGGGGTTGTTTGCGACAGGTGGGCAAAGCGTTTTGTATGCCCTGGCACCGTTGTTTTACAGCTCGCAGATCCGCGCAACAGGTGTGGGAACAGCCGTGGCGGTAGGGCGTCTGGGGGCTATGAGCGGCCCGTTGCTGGCCGGGAAAATGCTGGCATTAGGCACTGGCACGGTTGGCGTAATGGCCGCTTCTGCGCCGGGTATTCTTGTTGCCGGGTTGGCGGTGTTTATTTTGATGAGTCGGAAATCAAGAATGCAGGCGTGCGCCGATGCCTGACGCGCCTTATTAAGCAGGGGCGAAAGGGACTTGCCCTCAATACACCTACGGCGTTTACAGGTATACTCGCTAAAAATTATTCAGCGGGTTTGGAAACAAAGATGGCAAAACTTACCTTACAAGAGCAGTTGCTCAAAGCAGGATTAGTCACCAGCAAAAAAGCGGCGAAGGTCGAGAGAACGGCGAAAAAATCGCGCGTTCAGGCGCGTGAAGCTCGGGCGGCGGTAGAAGAAAATAAAAAGGCACAGCTTGAGCGTGATAAACAGCTTAGCGAGCAACAAAAACAAGCGGCGTTGGCGAAAGAATATAAAGCCCAGGTGAAGCAGCTTATTGAAATGAACCGAATCACCATTGCCAATGGCGATATTGGTTTTAACTTTACCGATGGTAATCTGATTAAGAAGATTTTTGTTGATAAGCTCACGCAAACGCAGTTGATTAATGGTCGTCTGGCGATTGCTCGCTTGTTGGTCGATAACAATAGCGAAGGTGAATACGCCATTATTCCCGCCAGCGTTGCCGATAAAATTGCTCAGCGTGATGCCAGCAGTATTGTGTTGCATAGTGCACTCAGCGCCGAAGAGCAGAATGAAGATGATCCGTATGCCGACTTCAAAGTGCCTGATGATTTGATGTGGTAAACATAGATCAGCCGTGCGCAAATGCCTGATGCGACGCTTTGCGCGTCTTATCAGGCCTACGGTTTATGGACGAAATGTAGGCCGGATAAGGCGTTTACGCCGCATCCGGCAGTCGTGCGCCATGCCTGATGCGACGCTTTGCGCGTCTTATCAGGCCTACGATTTATGGGCGAAATGTAGGCCGGATAAGGCGTTCACGCCGCATCCGGCAGGTGTGCGCCATGCCTGATGCGACGCTTTGCGCGTCTTATCAGGCCTACGGTTTATGGGCGAAATGTAGGCCGGATAAGGCGTTCATGCCGCATCCGGCAGGCGTGCGCAAATGCTCAACGCATATTCAATTTATTGGCGTGGTACGCAATATGCTCGCCAATAAAACTGGAGACAAAATAATAGCTGTGGTCGTAACCTTCGTGATAACGGATTAGCGCCTTGATATTCATCTCCTGACAGACCTTTTCAAGATTTTGAGTCCGCAACTGTTCCGCGTAAAAATCATCACTCAACCCCTGATCAACCATGATTTCCGCAACGCGTTGACCTTGTGAAATAAGGCTCACCGGATCGTAATCCAACCAGGTTTCTTTATTTTCACCAAGATACGCGGCAAAGGCTTGCTGGCCCCACGGTACTTGCGAAGGGGAAACAATGGGCGAAAACGCCGAGACGCTGACATATTCATCTGGATTACGTAACGCCAGTACCAGCGCGCCCAGCCCGCCCATAGAATGACCTGCGATAGACTTTCTGGCCGTTGCCGGAAAATGTTGTATCACTAAATCCGGCAGCTCGTTGCGGATATAGTCATACATTTTGTAATGTTCATTCCACGGCGCTTGCGTCGCGTTCAAGTAAAACCCGGCACCTTGCCCGAGATCGTAACGGTCGGCATCTGCGACATGACTGCCTCGCGGACTGGTGTCCGGCGCAACAACAATAATGTTGTGCTCAGCCGCGTAACGCTGCATCCCCGATTTGGTAATGAAATTCTGCTCGTTGCAGGTCAGGCCCGAAAGCCAGTAAAGCACCGGCAATTTTTCACTCGCGGCTTTTGGTGGGAGATAGACGCCGACATTCATTTCACAATTCAGTGATTGGGAATAATGCCGATACACATTTTGCCAGCCGCCAAAGCTGGCATGTTTTTCAATGAGTTCCATCAGTCATTATCTCACGGTTAATCCCCCGGACGGCTGCCCGGGGACGGTATTAAGAACCTCGTCTGAACTGGACGGGGCAAACCTGCGGGAAATTAGTAACGAATTACGGTTCGAATGGATTTGCCTTCATGCATCAGGTCGAAGGCGTCATTAATTTCATCCAGGCTCATGGTATGCGTAACAAACGGTTCCAGGTCGATATCACCTTTCATCGCATCTTCAACCATACCCGGTAACTGGGAACGACCTTTCACGCCACCAAACGCAGAACCTTTCCATACGCGACCGGTGACCAACTGGAATGGGCGCGTTGAAATTTCCTGACCGGAACCTGCTACCCCGATGATTACCGACTGACCCCAGCCGCGGTGTGCGCTTTCCAGCGCCGCACGCATCACGTTGACGTTACCGATGCATTCAAAGGTATGGTCGATACCCCATTTGTTGATATCCAGCAGGACATCTTTAATCGGTTTGTCGTAGTCATTCGGATTAATGCAGTCGGTGGCACCGAAACGACGCGCCAGATCGAATTTCTTCGGGTTCGTATCAATAGCAATAATCCGTCCTGCTTTCGCCTGACGTGCACCCTGAACCACAGCCAGACCAATCGCGCCAAGACCAAACACGGCAACAGAATCACCTGGCTGGACTTTAGCGGTGTTGTGTACCGCGCCAATACCGGTGGTCACGCCACAGCCCAGCAGGCAGACGTGTTCATGGTTTGCTTCTGGATTAATTTTGGCCAGAGACACTTCCGCAACCACGGTGTATTCACTGAATGTAGAACAGCCCATGTAGTGATAAAGCGGCTGCCCGTTGTAAGAAAAACGGGTGGTGCCGTCTGGCATCAGGCCTTTGCCCTGGGTTTCGCGAACCGCGACACAGAGGTTGGTTTTGCCGGAACGACAGAACTCACACTCGCCGCACTCTGCGGTATAAAGCGGGATCACATGGTCACCAGGTTTGACGCTGGTTACGCCTTCACCGACTTCAACTACAACGCCAGCCCCTTCGTGACCGAGAACCACCGGGAACACACCTTCCGGGTCATCGCCGGAGAGGGTAAATGCGTCGGTATGGCAAACGCCGGTATGGGTAACTTTGATCAGCACTTCACCTTTTTTCGGTGGTGCAACGTCAATTTCAACGATTTCCAGCGGTTTACCGGGAGCAAATGCAACGGCAGCACGTGATTTCATCTTTCGCTCTTCCTCAATATGGTAATAGATTCAGCTATTTAAGATAGGCACGAACCAGTTCAATAGTGTCGTCAACGGATTGGCTGACTTCGCGGCTGTAGCAGTCATTTCGGTCAAACGTTTCCCGGATATGGCTTTCAAGCACTTCTGCCATCAGCCCGTTAGCAGCGCCCCGAACGGCGGCTATCTGTTGGAGTATGGCACGGCATTCGGCATCACCCTCCAGCGACCGTTCCAGAGCATCAATCTGCCCCCGAATACGACGAACTCGAGTAAGGACCTTTTTCTTCTCTTCCGGAGTACTGGGCATTTCGCACCTCATCATCTGCACGCAATATACTATAGGGGGGTATGCTATATGTCAATGCATACCCCCCTATAGTATATAACACTGGAGAATAAAATTTATCCGGTGAATGTGGTCGGAAAACAAAGAGGAAAGGGGGGGGCTAATCGGCAGGGATAGCCGCCCGGATAGCAGGCGGCGGAAGGAATCAGAATTTCCAGGTTAGATTAGCAGCAAATTGCAGGCCGTTATAATCATCGGTCGGCGTGTCGTACCACACTTTACCTGCCGTCAGCCCCAAATTAAGTTGCTCTGTTAAAGGCTGAATACGCTGTAAACTGACGCTCTTCATACTGCCGTGTCGTGTCTCTGGCGACCAGTCATAAGTGTAAGCTCCGGTCCCGCGAGTTAGCCAAAGCTGGGTATAACCACCGCCGCGCGTATCGTTCAGGCGCAGGGAAATCATATTGCTGTAACTGCCGCCCGCATCGCTTGAGTCATAATGGGTATAGCGATAGCTGGTGATCACCGGGCCGGTATAAAGCGAAACGCCACCTTGCCAGGCATTAACGTCAACGTCATCGTAATATTTGGTGTAGCGATAACCGGTCGTGAACACCGTTTTTGGCAGCAGGGCCAGGTTAATATCCTGACGAAAATCCTGGCGGGCAAAGACCGGCGTATTATCCGCAAATGCAATACCCGTTCGGGTCGTCAGCCAGTTATTCCATTTATACCAGACAGCACCCTGGCCGCGTGTGGCATTGAAACTTTCAGTCTCGTAATCTCGACGTCCCTGGGAAAGATTGAAAAGCAGTGTTGCGTTTTCAACTTTGGCAACCAGTTCGGCATACGCTAAATTACGGTTACCATGATCGCCAGAATAATCGGTAAAATCGTAGCCTGCGGTAATAGATGTTAACCCGGCATAAGCGGGCAATGCGCTAAAGACTGCTGCCGCTAATAACGTCCGTTTTATCATTTTAATCTCCTGTACGGATAAGTTCTTGTCGGAGTGAGTAATTTCCGGTAGGTAAATTACGTTCTACAATAACGTGTGGACCAAGCTGTGTATTCGGAGAAATAATTCGCCCCGGTAAAATAATAACCTGCACGCCAAGTCGTGAACGCCGACCAATATAACAACCTAATTTATCGCATCCGGTAGCGATAGTACCTTCCGCGGTGCGAACCGATATTGGCTGTTCATCCAGGCGATGATTACTGGTACGCACCAGCGCGCCTAAATATGCCCCGCTTGCTACTACCGAGTCGGCAATAAAACATTGCGGGCCAATCGTTGCTTCCGCTTCAATAACCGCATTTTTTATTTCTGTGGCAAAACCAATTTTTACACCATTGCTGATTACCGTGTTGGGGCGAATAAAAGCATAATTGCCAATCAGGCAATTTGCACCAATCACTACCGGTCCTTGAATCACTGCACCGTGGCAAATACGTGTATTGGTGCCAATAATAACTTCACCAGCACTCTCATCAATAATTACCTGGTCTGCAATCTGAATATTTTTCTCTTTAACATTAAGCTTCAGATAGCTTTTCAGTTCCTGCGACAGAAGAGTTGGAATAAGCGGTTGGCGCTTCCACCAATGCGGAATAACGGGTGGGTTTGTCGCGCTGAGGTTCGCGTCCAGTAAAAAAGGCAATAAGTCCATAAATAATCCAGATGGCATAAGCTAATAATACATACACAACGGAAAAAGGCGCTAAAGGCACCAATAACCAGCAACGATGAAACCAGGCGCTAAAAGCACCAATAATACAAACTACGCCGACCCAGATAAGTGGAAACATTGCCAATATTACGCCATGTGGCCCGGTGGCGATGAATTCATTAAACCAGGTAGTGAGATAAATCCCAACGCCATAAAGCACAACCAGCAGCATGGGGAAAATACTGAATATGCCAAAGCGGCTAAATAAAAGTTTTTTATGTAGGCGCATACATACCGCGTAGCCCACAATCCACCGCCGCCAGCGTCGCCATTCATCAAGCGGACTATTGCATTCCTGCGGATAAACAATGCAGCGATTCGCCTGACGAATACGGTAGCCATTAGCCACCAACGTCCAGGTGAGGTCGAGGTCTTCGACTTTGGTACGATCAGAGAAACCAAATTTACGCAGCACATCGGTGCGAAACATTCCACAGGCTCCGCTGACAATAAACGGCGCACCACCCAATAGTTGCTGTAGCGTGCGCTTCATAACGATCATTGGCAACTTCACCGTCGCGCGGATGTGCGGCAGCAGGCCAGCGCCTTTTAACGCGGTGGAGGGAATGCCGCCTACGGCGTCAGCGCCGCGCTCAATTTCCGCCAACATATAGCCCATGCCGTTTTTATCGGGCGGGACGTAAGTATCGGCATCGCTTAAAAAAACCTGGTCGCAGGTGGCGTAGTTGAGGCCATTCATTAGCGCACCACCTTTACCGGTATTTTTTTGCGTGACGGCAACAAAGCGGTCGCCCCATTTACGTTTTACTTCTGCCATGACTGCTTCGGTATTATCAGTGGAGCCGTCGTTAACGCAAATTACCCGGCAAAAATAAGGGTTGCGTAGCAGATTTTCCAGCGACTGAGCCAGACAAGGGCCTTCGTTATAGGCAGGAATAATTGCGTCAATACAGCCTTTTTTTTGGCTGGGCTTACGCCTTAACGTACTCAGGAACCATAGTAATATTGCTACGGCCATACATATAAAGATCCAGGTTTTCATGCAATATGCTCAAAGAATCATTTTATGAATAACAAAGCCTTCACCCAGATCGCTATTGACCTGTTGTCCGCGAAATTGTGCGACAGCACGCAAACGTTCCGGGCGCATATAATCACGCAGACTCTGACTTTTATGTTTTTGTAACGCGTTTAGCTTTATAGAAAAATATTTCTCTTCCACGGATTCAAAAACCTGGGGCATAAATGAGAGCCAGGTACTTGGCGTTTCGTAGCCGAGAATTTGAGGAATTGCCCGACAGGCCACCATTGACGCCTGATAAACGGCCAGATGATCCTGATGGCGGTCGGCATCATGCATGGTATAGACACGAATGATTTCAACATCAGACGGAATTTGAGACTTAATGATATTTTCCAGGGCGGTAATCATATCATTGAGCTGTAAATGAGCACGGGTATCTGCAAAATTAAGATGAATAGTCTGCTGGCATCCTAATATCTTTAGGGCTTCGCGTGACTCTGCGTGGCGATCGATTATTCCATCGGTGCCAGAATTGCCGGTAGTCATAACTACGGCAGCAATATAAATCCCTTTTTGCGCAAGACGAGCGAGCGATGCGCCGCAGCCTAATTCTATATCGTCAGGGTGTGCGCCAATAGCAAGAATACCTTTCTTTTTATTTTTTGAAGAAAGGAGAGCAGAATTTAAAACCTTATCCACTTAATGACACTCCATTTTAATTATTATACTGCAAGCGCAGCGATACGCGCAGAGACGTAATCTCTGGCGCAAGCAGACGCTAAAATTTATACGTAGTGAAAGTTGCTAATAACTTAGTGCCAGGATGCTATGAGGGCCTGAAAATCGGCAGGGTAAAGTTTTTTTTACGTAGTTCATATGTTATGTTTTTGTGTGTTTGCTATGTATAGTTATTTTCTTTTGTGCATTGTATTTAGATGTGAATTAGTTTGTCAATTAATTGCATTTAAAAAATATGTTCAATGAACGGATATTGTTTATATACATGTTGTGAATGTAATATGCGGTGGGTGAAAAACAATACAGTAGTATATTTAATGCGAATATAATAACTTTGTCATATATTTTGGTTTTAATAAAAACAAGAAGATAGTAAATCTCGTAATCTGACTTTTTATGCATCAATAAAATGCAGTACAGCAATTTCCCCGAGTTGTGAGATGATGCCAATTGCATAATTAACCTTTCCTTTGCTGTTTTTTTGCTAAGAATAAAATCATCTGTACCATAACGACTAATTCTTTTATCAAATGTCTTTGTCCGCGAATACTGCTCCCATAACAAGACAGGGGAGCAGACAATCATGGCAATTTCATCGCGTAACACACTTCTTGCCGCACTGGCATTCATCGCTTTTCAGGCGCAGGCGGTGAACGTCACCGTGGCCTATCAAACCTCCGCCGAACCGGCGAAAGTGGCTCAGGCCGACAACACCTTTGCTAAAGAAAGCGGAGCAACCGTGGACTGGCGTAAGTTTGACAGCGGGGCCAGCATCGTGCGGGCCTTGGCCTCGGGCGATGTGCAAATCGGTAATCTTGGTTCCAGCCCATTGGCGGTAGCTGCCAGCCAACAAGTGCCGATTGAAGTCTTCTTGCTGGCGTCAAAACTGGGCAACTCTGAGGCGTTGGTGGTGAAGAAAGCCATCAGCAAACCGGAAGACTTGATTGGTAAACGTATTGCCGTGCCGTTTATCTCCACGACACACTACAGCCTGCTGGCGGCGCTGAAACACTGGGGCATTAAACCTGGGCAAGTGGAGATAGTGAACCTGCAGCCGCCCGCGATTATCGCCGCCTGGCAACGGGGAGATATCGATGGTGCTTATGTCTGGGCACCGGCGGTTAACGCCCTGGAAAAAGACGGCAAGGTGCTGACCGATTCTGAACAGGTCGGGCAGTGGGGCGCGCCGACGCTGGACGTCTGGGTAGTGCGGAAAGATTTTGCCGAGAAACATCCTGAGGTCGTGAAAGCGTTCGCTAAAAGCGCCATCGATGCTCAGCAACCGTACATTGCTAACCCAGACGCGTGGCTGAAACAGCCGGAAAACATCAGCAAACTGGCGCGCTTAAGCGGCGTGCCGGAAGGCGATGTGCCGGGGCTGGTGAAGGGAAACACCTATCTGACGCCGCAGCAGCAAACGGTAGAACTGACCGGACCGGTGAACAAAGCGATCATCGACACCGCGCAGTTTTTGAAAGAGCAGGGCAAAGTCCCGGCTGTAGCGAATGATTACAGCCAGTACGTTACCTCTCGCTTCGTGCAATAAAAGGAGGCGCAGATGCTGCAAATCTCTCATCTTTACGCCGATTATGGCGGCAAACCAGCACTGGAAGATATCAACCTGACGCTGGAAAGCCGCGAACTGCTGGTAGTGCTGGGACCGTCCGGCTGCGGCAAAACCACGTTGCTGAATTTAATTGCTGGTTTCGTGCCTTATCAGCACGGCAGCATTCAACTGGCGGGCAAACACATTCAGGGACCGGGAGCAGAACGCGGCGTGGTTTTTCAGAATGAAGGATTGCTACCGTGGCGCAATGTGCAGGATAACGTGGTGTTCGGCCTGCAACTGGCGGGGATGGAGAAAATGCCGCGTCTGGAAATTGCTCTCCAGATGCTGAAAAAAGTGGGTCTGGAAGGCGCAGAAAAACGCTTCATCTGGCAGCTTTCTGGAGGCCAGCGTCAGCGAGTGGGGATTGCCCGCGCGCTGGCGGCAAATCCCCAACTGTTATTACTCGACGAACCGTTTGGTGCGCTGGACGCCTTTACCCGCGACCAGATGCAAACCTTGTTGCTGAAACTCTGGCAGGAGACGGGCAAGCAGGTGCTGTTGATTACTCACGATATAGAGGAAGCGGTGTTTATGGCGACCGAGCTGGTTCTGCTTTCGCCAGGGCCAGGGCGCGTGCTGGAGCGTCTTCCGCTCGACTTCGCTCGCCGCTTTGTTGCGGGAGAATCGAGTCGCAGTATCAAGTCCGATCCACAGTTTATTGCCATTCGCGAATATGTTTTAAGCCGCGTATTTGAGCAACGGGAGGCGTTCTCATGAGTGTGCTCATTAACGAAAAACTGCATTCGAGTCGGTTGAAATGGCGCTGGCCGCTCTCGCGGCAAGTGACCTTAAGCTTTGGTACGTTAGCGGTTTTACTCACCGTATGGTGGACGGTGGCGGCGCTGCAACTGATTAGCCCGCTGTTTTTGCCGCCGCCGCAACTGGTACTGGAAAAACTGCTCACCATTGCCGGACCGCAAGGATTTATGGACGCCACGCTGTGGCAGCATCTGGCTGCCAGCCTGACGCGCATTATGCTGGCGCTATTTGCAGCGGTGTTGATCGGTATTCCGGTCGGGATCGCGATGGGACTTAGCCCTACGGTACGCGGCATTCTGGATCCGGTAATCGAGCTTTATCGTCCGGTGCCGCCGCTGGCCTATTTGCCGCTGATGGTGATCTGGTTTGGTATTGGCGAGACGTCGAAGATCTTACTGATCTATTTAGCGATTTTTGCACCGATGGCGATGTCGGCGCTGGCGGGGGTGAAAAGCGTGCAGCAGGTTCGCATTCGTGCCGCGCAGTCGCTGGGGGCCAGCCGTATACAGGTGCTGTGGTTTGTCATTTTGCCTGGCGCGCTGCCGGAAATCCTCACCGGATTACGCATTGGTCTGGGTGTGGGCTGGTCTACGTTGGTGGCGGCGGAGCTGATTGCCGCAACGCGAGGCTTAGGTTTTATGGTCCAGTCAGCAGGTGAATTCCTCGCGACTGACGTGGTGCTGGCGGGGATCGCGGTGATTGCGATTATCGCCTTTCTTTTAGAACTGGGTCTGCGTGCGTTACAACGCCGCCTGACGCCCTGGCATGGAGAAGTACAATGAGTGAACGTCTGAGCATTACCCCGCTGGGGCCGTATATTGGCGCACAAATTTCGGGTGCCGACCTGACGCGCCCGTTAAGCGATAATCAGTTTGAACAGCTTTACCATGCGGTGCTGCGTCATCAGGTGGTTTTTCTGCGTGAACAGGCGATAACGCCACTGCAGCAACGTGCGCTGGCCCAGCGTTTTGGCGAACTGCATATTCATCCTGTTTATCCTCATGCCGAAGGGGTTGACGAGATCATCGTACTGGACACCCATAACGATAATCCGCCGGATAACGACAACTGGCACACCGATGTGACATTTATTGAGACGCCGCCAGCAGGGGCGATTCTCGCAGCGAAAGAGTTGCCATCGATCGGCGGCGATACGCTCTGGACCAGCGGTATTGCTGCCTATGAGGCGCTTTCTGTTCCTTTCCGCCAGCTTTTGAGCGGGCTGCGTGCGGAGCATGATTTCCGTAAATCGTTCCCGGAATACAAGTACCGCAAAACCGAAGAGGAACATCAACGTTGGCGCGAGGCGGCCGCGAAGAATCCGCCGTTGTTACATCCAGTGGTGCGTACGCATCCGGTGAGCGGCAAACAGGCACTGTTTGTTAATGAAGGATTTACCACGCGAATTGTCGATGTCAGCGAGAAAGAGAGCGAAGCCTTGTTAGGCTTTTTGTTTGCCCATATCACCAAACCGGAGTTTCAGGTGCGTTGGCGCTGGCAACCGAATGATATTGCGATTTGGGATAACCGTGTGACTCAGCACTATGCGAATGCCGATTATTTGCCACAGCGGCGGATTATGCATCGGGCGACGATTCTTGGGGATAAACCGTTTTATCGGGCGGGGTGAAGGGGAAATGCCGGGTTGGGATAACCCGGCATAATGATCATTAACGCAGAATCTTCTTCTCAGCCAGATCCAGCGCAAAGTAGCTGAAAATCAGATCCGCACCCGCACGCTTAATCGAACCTAAGCTTTCGAGCACCACTTTCTCTTCATCTATAGCACCTGCCAGCGCGGCGAATTTAATCATCGCGTACTCGCCACTCACCTGATACGCGCCAATCGGCAATTCAGTACGTTCACGCAGCTCACGCACGATGTCGAGGTACGCACCAGCTGGTTTAACCATCAGGCAGTCTGCGCCCTGGGCTTCATCCAGCAGTGACTCACGAATCGCCTCACGACGGTTCATTGGGTTCATCTGATAGCTTTTGCGATCGCCTTTTAATGCGCTTCCGGCAGCTTCACGGAACGGTCCATAAAAGGAAGAGGCGAATTTGGTCGAATACGACATAATCGCCGTATCTTTAAAGCCCGCAGCGTCCAGCGCCTGGCGAATCGCCTGTACCTGGCCGTCCATCGCGGCGGAAGGGGCGATGAAGTCTGCGCCTGCAGCAGCAGCAACCACGGCTTGCTTGCCTAAATTTTCCAGAGTCGCGTCGTTGTCGACGCCATGCTCGCACAGCACACCGCAGTGACCGTGAGAAGTGTATTCACAGAAGCAGGTGTCTGACATGACGATCATTTCAGGCACGGTCTGCTTGCAGATGCGCGACATACGCGCCACCAGACCATCTTCCCGCCAGGCGTCACTGCCGGTTTCATCAGTATGGTGAGAGATGCCGAAAGTCATCACCGAACGAATACCGGCGTTGGCGATGCGTTCAATTTCGCGTGCCAGATGTTTCTCTGGAATGCGCATCACGCCAGGCATGGCTTCAACGGCTTTGTAGTCGTCAATTTCTTCTTCAACAAAGATCGGCAACACCAGGTCGTTAAGGCTAAGTGTTGTCTCTTCAAACATAGCGCGCAGCGCAGGAGATTTGCGCAGGCGACGAGGGCGTTGGATTAAGTCTGTCATGGTCTGCCTGATGTTTGTGGAATTAAGGTGCACAGTATACCTGAAGCGGGGCAGGAGTGTTTTACGAAAGTTGTCGCGATGTTGATAAGAAGAGAACGAAAGAGAGGTCAGGACATCTTTGTAATAGAAATAGCAATAATTTTATATTCACTGAAAATATTTTTAATTTTTATTTATAGCTCTTGATTATTGTTTTTACTGATTTGGTTGGACTGTCAAAAACAGAATGATTTAAAGTTCATTGTTTATTGATACATTATTTATCTGGTTTGTGGTTTTGATATTTTTAGAAACTATGCTTCAAAATTAATGTTTTCATTAACGTGTTGAAATGCTGTGTTTTTGTCAGTTTTTTCTTTGCGTGTGTAGATGTTTTTTATATATGTCCATAATCGGACTTAGGGGAAAGAATAATTGAACCATTCCTCTATAACGCCGCATAATCGTAAACGCGAAACATAAGATGTTTTCTATGCATTGATAATTGATGGATCAACTTATTACGTCCCTGAGGAGGGATGACAAATGCACTCCTGGAAAAAGAAACTTGTAGTATCACAATTAGCATTGGCTTGCACTCTGGCTATCACCTCTCAGGCTAATGCAACTACTTATAACACCTGGACTTATTACGACAATCCAACTACTGCTCTTGACTGGAGCAAGATGGATTTACCGGGTACTGTAGATGGTAACTATGTGAATTATAGTGGCTTTGTCTACTATAACAACACAAACGGTGATTTCGATACCACCTTTAATGGTGACACTGTTAACGGGGCTATCTCTACATATTACCTGAATCATGACTTTACTGATGGAACAACAAACCAGTTGAACATCAGCAACTCCCTGATTCATGGTTCAATCACTTCAATGCTGCCTATGGGTGAAAGCAGTGATGGTCATTATGTATATCAGTTCTCTGAATACGGTACTGATCGCGTAATTGATGATAATTGGCATGATGGTGATGTATTCACTTTAAATATTGCTAATTCTACAATTGATGACGATTACGAAGGTTTATACTTCACTGATTCATATCTGAATGGTGACGTTACCAAATATACTAACGAAACCTTCCGTACCCCAGCTGGTGAAGGTGAAGAATACGCCGGTTTGTTTGCAAACGGTGGTGTCGGTCTTGGACTGGCAGTAAATCTTGATGTCGAAAGTAACATCAATATTTCTAACAACTCCCGTGTTGCTGGTATCAGCCTGACTCAGGGTAATACCGTAAACAATACTTACACTACTGAATCTCATACTTGGGATAACAATATCTCAGTTATCGATTCCACAGTGACTTCAGGTTCTGTAACTACTTTGGAAGACAGTGGTTTCTATGGTAATTCTGCGGAACCTAGTGATTACTCTGGTAACGGCGGAGCTAATGATGTAGCTCTGTATTTCAGTGATAGTGCGGCTTCAAATTACTCCATGAAAAACAATGTTTATTTCAGCAATTCTACTCTGCTGGGTGATGTTGTTTTCGCAAGTACTTTCAACGCAAACTTCTATCCGCATGGTCATGATAGTAATGCCGATGGCGTACTGGACACCAATGGTGGCTGGGCTGACGACTCACTTAATGTTGATGAACTGAATATCACTCTGGATAATGGTTCCAAATGGGTAGGTTCAGCAACTACATCAGCGAATGTTGACGTTGACTCTGCTGTATCGACTGACTGGTATGATGTTACAGGTAATAGCCTGTATCCAGGCGTTGTAGCAGAAGATAATGCCTGGGGTCGTACGATTGATAATCAAGTATTCCA
Source organism: Escherichia sp. E3659 (assembly GCF_005781135.1). Classification (NCBI taxonomy): domain Bacteria; kingdom Pseudomonadati; phylum Pseudomonadota; class Gammaproteobacteria; order Enterobacterales; family Enterobacteriaceae; genus Escherichia; species Escherichia sp. E3659. The sequence continues at coordinate 32,548 of NZ_VATQ01000014.1, forward strand.
GAGCGGTGTGTTTAACGTCACTCTGAATAATGGTTCTGAATGGAATACCGTTAACGCTTCAAACATTGATACTTTAGCTGTAAATAATGGCTCTGAAGTCAATGTTACGAATTCTTCCTTACTTTCTGATACTATTGGCTTAACTAACGGCTCTTCACTGAACATTGGTGAAGATGGTAAAGTTGCTACTGACCACCTGACAGTTGATAGCTATAGTACTGTTAATTTAACTGAATCTACTGGCTGGAATAACTATTCTAACCTGTACGCCAATACTATCACCGTAACTAACGGTGGTGTGCTGGATGTGAACGTTGATCAATTCGATACTGAAGCTTTCCGTACCGATAAACTGGAACTGACCAGCGGCAACATCGCTGACCATAACGGTAACGTAGTATCTGGTGTGTTCGATATCCATAGCAGCGATTACGTTATGAACGCTGACCTGGTGAACGATCGTACTTGGGACACTGCCCAGGCTAACTACGGCTACGGTATTGTTGCTATGAACTCTGATGGTCATCTGACTATCAATGGTAACGGCGACATGAACAACGGCGACGAACTGGATAACAGCTCTGTTGATAACGTTGTTGCTGCAACCGGTAACTACAAAGTTCGTATCGACAACGCAACTGGCGCTGGCGCAATCGCTGATTACAAAGATAAAGAAATTATCTATGTAAACGACGTCAACACCGACGCGACCTTCTCTGCTGCTAACAAAGCTGACCTGGGTGCATACACCTACGAAGCTCGTCAGGAAGGTAACACCGTTGTTCTGCATCAGACCGAGCTGACCGACTACGCTAACATGGCGCTGAGCATCCCGTCTGCGAACACCAATATCTGGAACCTGGAACAAGACACCGTTGGTACTCGCTTGACCAACTCTCGTCATGGTCTGGCTGATAACGGCGGCGCATGGGTAAGCTACTTCGGTGGTAACTTCAACGGCAACAACGGTACCATTGACTACGATCAGGATGTTAACGGCATCATGGTCGGTGTTGATACCAAAATTGATGGTAACAACGCTAAGTGGATCGTCGGTGCAGCTGCAGGCTTCGGTAAAGGCGACATGAATGACCGTTCTGGTCAGGTGGATCAAGACAGCCAGTCTGCCTACATCTACTCTTCTGCTCGCTTCGCGAACAACATCTTTGTTGATGGTAGCTTGAGCTACTCTCACTTCAACAACGATCTGTCTGCAACCATGAGCAACGGTACTTACGTTGACGGTAGCACCAACTCTGACGCATGGGGCTTCGGTTTGAAAGCCGGTTACGACTTCAAACTGGGTGATGCTGGTTACGTAACTCCTTACGGCAGCATTTCTGGTCTGTTCCAGTCTGGTGATGACTACCAGCTGAGCAACGACATGAAAGTTGACGGTCAGTCTTACGACAGCATGCGTTATGAACTGGGTGTAGATGCAGGTTATACCTTCACTTACAGCGAAGACCAGGCTCTGACTCCGTACTTCAAACTGGCTTACGTCTACGACGACTCTAACAACGATAACGATGTGAACGGCGATTCCATCGATAACGGTACTGAAGGGTCTGCGGTACGTGTTGGTCTGGGTACTCAGTTCAGCTTCACCAAGAACTTCAGCGCCTATACCGATGCTAGCTACCTCGGTGGTGGTGACGTAGATCAAGATTGGTCCGCGAACGTGGGTGTTAAATATACCTGGTAATATTCTTCACTCTGAAGAAATACTGGTAATTTAATCTAAATAATGCCCGTCAAGGATTTGACGGGCATTACTGCAAAGGACGCGCAAATGTTATCTGTAGTTAAACCTCTTCAGGAATTTGGTAAGCTCGATAAATGTTTGTCCAGATACGGCACGCGCTTCGAGTTTAATAATGAAAAACAAGTCATATTCTCCAGTGATGTAAACAGCGAAGACACATTCGTTATTTTAGAAGGTGTTATCTCTCTCCGTAGAGAAGAAAATGTACTTATCGGTATTACGCAAGCTCCTTATATTATGGGACTGACTGATGGTTTAATGAAAAACGATATACCATACAAATTAATATCAGAAGGAAACTGTACGGGATATCATCTACCAGCCAAACAAACCATTACTCTTATTGAACAAAATCAACTCTGGCGCGACGCTTTTTACTGGTTAGCCTGGCAAAATAAAATTCTGGAATTACGCGACGTTCAACTCATTGGGCATAATTCCTACGAGCAAATCCGTGCGACGTTATTATCAATGATTGATTGGAATGATGAATTACGATCACGCATTGGCGTAATGAATTATATCCATCAACGTACACGCATATCACGTTCCGTCGTGGCAGAAGTTCTTGCGGCTTTACGCAAGGGCGGCTATATCGAAATGAATAAAGGCAAACTGGTCGCTATCAACCGTTTGCCTTCAGAGTATTAATTAGGAAGCGGGAATGACCATCGGTTTATTCCCGCTAAGTTCGGTCACCAAATCATTGATGCCATCGCTCATATTTTTAAACCGTGTTAATGGTGAGCGGGTCACGACCACAAACGCACCGATATTTTTTTGCGGGATCATCGCCATATAGGTAATGAAACCACCGCCACCACCGGTCTTCTGAATAATACCCGGACGTCCATCCTTCGGTGCCATATACACCCAGCCTAAACCGAGTGCATCCGCTCTGCCTGGCACATCCATGCCAATCACTTTCGTAAACTGTGCACGCTGATAAATCAGCGTCTGCATGCGATCCGCCTGGTTACTGCGCTGATAAAAATCAGAAGACAAATATTGCTGCATCCAGCGCATCATATCGCCAGGTGTGGAATAAACGCCGCCGCTGCCAATGGCCGCCAGCGTATTGTTACACGGACTGGCACCGCGCTCGGCAACCATCAAACGGCGGCACTGGTCCGGTGATGGTGTGTAGGTGGTGTCTTTCATCCCCAGCGGACGGGTAATCTGCTCTTCAAACAACTGGGTATAAGGCTTACCGGACGCATTCGCCAGCGCATCCGCCAGCAGGTCGAACGCAAGGTTGGAGTACGCGGCCTGGCTGCCTGGCGCGGCTTTTAGCTTTGCTGTAGAAAGGTATTTCCAGCGTTGCTCTCGCGTCGGCCAGACAAACACCGGACGATTTGCCGCACCGCCGGGCTGTTCACGGGGCAGGGCGCTGGTGTGGGTTGCCAGATTCACCAATGTGATGGGGGCTCCGTTGTAAGTTGGCACGCGTGCGCCTGGCGGGGCATATTTACTCAGTGGATCGTTTAACTTCACTGTCCCCTGGTCCAGCAATTTCACCAGCATCTCACTGGTCATCAACTTGGTGAGCGAAGCAATACGTACTACCGAATCCAACTGCGGGCGAACGTTATTACCAGGGCGAGTTTCGCCATAACTGCGAAAGACACGCTGATTACCGTCGATAACGACCAGCGCCATCCCGGTGGCACCGCTGCCGTAAAAAATATGATCGGCATAGCGATCAACAATATCAGAGGCGAATTCAGGTTCGGCGATAGGTTGCGCCGCGTGGACAGAGGTCAATGACGCCGCACACAGCACGGCAGAAAAAAGCAGACTACGTTTCAACGGTGGTGTCCATAAATTAAATGAAGGTAACTGAGCGTATTTATACTACTCGTTGATGGATTGCAAAGCGCAAATTAGTGCAATAATAGTGTTAAAAACGTAACGGCGCGTAAACACGATCTTTTTCCTGCTCACCAATGTCTGCATTTGTGATCCTGTACGTGTTAATACGCTTATGTAAACAATCCTTTGTTTGTGAAATCCGTCGAAACAATTCTTCCAGTCAGGAGGACGAACTAAGCGCCCCACGGTTGGTCACAATGGGCGGTTTCATTTGGCTGACTCTTTGAAGCGGCCATGCGGTTAATACACAGCAGTTGCTAAAACGATAAGAAGCTAGCAGGAGAGTATATGTTTAAGTCTTTTTTCCCAAAACCGGGAGCCTTTTTTCTCTCGGCCTTTGTTTGGGCATTGATTGCCGTAATCTTCTGGCAAGCCGGAGGCGGTGACTGGGTTGCCCACATCACCGGGGCTTCCGGGCAGATACCGATTAGCGCTGCCCGTTTCTGGTCGTTAGACTTCCTGGTTTTTTACGCTTATTACATTGTTTGCGTAGGACTTTTTGCGCTGTTCTGGTTTATCTACAGCCCACATCGTTGGCAATACTGGTCAATACTCGGCACTGCGCTAATTATCTTCGTGACCTGGTTTCTGGTGGAAGTTGGGGTTGCAGTCAACGCCTGGTATGCGCCGTTTTATGACCTGATTCAAACCGCGCTCAGTTCGCCGCATAAAGTGACCATCGAACAGTTTTATCGCGAGGTGGGCGTCTTTCTGGGGATAGCACTGATCGCGGTGGTTATCAGTGTGTTGAACAATTTCTTTGTCAGCCACTACGTGTTTCGCTGGCGTACGGCGATGAACGAATACTACATGGCGAACTGGCAGCAACTGCGCCATATCGAAGGGGCCGCGCAGCGTGTGCAGGAAGACACCATGCGTTTTGCTTCAACGCTTGAGAATATGGGCGTCAGCTTTATTAACGCCATCATGACGCTGATCGCCTTCTTGCCGGTGTTGGTGACGCTCTCCGCGCACGTGCCAGAGTTGCCGATTGTGGGGCACATTCCATATGGTTTGGTGATTGCCGCGATTATCTGGTCGCTGATGGGGACCGGATTACTGGCGGTTGTGGGGATCAAACTGCCGGGACTTGAGTTTAAAAACCAGCGAGTAGAAGCAGCTTACCGTAAAGAGCTGGTCTATGGTGAAGACGACGCCACGCGTGCGACACCGCCAACGGTGCGCGAGTTGTTCAGCGCGGTACGGAAGAACTATTTCCGCCTCTATTTTCACTATATGTATTTCAACATCGCCCGCATTCTCTACCTGCAGGTCGATAACGTTTTCGGTTTGTTCTTGCTGTTTCCGTCGATTGTTGCCGGTACGATTACGCTCGGCCTGATGACCCAAATAACCAACGTTTTTGGTCAGGTTCGCGGCGCTTTCCAGTATCTGATTAACTCATGGACCACGCTGGTCGAGTTGATGTCGATCTACAAACGTCTGCGCAGCTTTGAACATGAACTGGATAATGACAAAATTCAGGAAGTAACCCATACATTGAGTTAAAAAGGAGAGGTAATGTCGCGAGTCAATCATCTGTCTTCGCTTTCATTGTTGGCGGTTCTGGTTTTAGCGGGGTGTAGCAGTCAGGCGCCACAGCCGTTGAAAAAGGGCGAAAAAGCGATAGATGTGGCGAGCGTGGTGCGGCAGAAGTTACCCGCCAGCGTAAAAGACCGCGATGCCTGGGCGAAAGATCTTGCCACCACTTTTGAAAGCCAGGGGCTGGCACCGACACTGGAAAATGTCTGCTCGGTGCTGGCGGTGGCGCAGCAGGAGTCAAATTATCAGGCAGATCCGGTCGTTCCTGGATTAAGTAAAATCGCCTGGCAAGAGATTGACCGCCGCGCCGAACGGATGCACATTCCTGCTTTTCTGGTTCATACCGCGCTAAAAATCAAATCGCCAAACGGCAAAAGCTACAGCGAACGGTTAGATTCCGTGCGCACGGAAAAGCAGCTGAGTGCAATTTTTGACGATCTGATCAGCATGGTGCCGATGGGGCAGACGCTGTTTGGTTCGCTTAACCCGGTGCGCACCGGTGGGCCGATGCAGGTCAGCATTGCTTTTGCCGAACAGCATACCAGGGGGTATCCGTGGAAAATGGACGGTACGGTACGTCAGGAGGTCTTCAGTCGTCGCGGTGGATTATGGTTCGGGACTTACCATTTACTCAATTATCCTGCCAGCTATAGCGCGCCGATTTTCCGTTTCGCCGATTTTAATGCTGGTTGGTACGCCAGTCGTAATGCCGCGTTTCAGAATGCGGTCAGCAAAGCCAGCGGCGTGAAGCTGGCGCTGGATGGTGATTTGATTCGTTATGACAGTAAAGAGCCGGGTAAAACAGAACTGGCGACGCGTAAGCTGGCGGGCAAACTGGGAATGAGCGACAGCGAAATTCGTCGTCAGCTCGAGAAAGGGGATAGTTTCTCTTTTGAAGAGACGGCGTTGTATAAGAAGGTTTATCAACTCGCCGAAGCGAAAACGGGTAAATCGCTACCGCGTGAAATGTTGCCCGGTATTCAACTGGAAAGCCCGAAAATCACCCGTAACCTTACCACCGCATGGTTTGCGAAGCGCGTCGATGAAAGACGAGCGCGTTGTATGAAGCCGTGACCAATAGGTAATCGTAGGCCAGATGTTTACGTCGCATCTGGCAAAATAAATCTTACTGGCGGCGATGTCGCCAGTGCAGCCACACCGCAACCACCGCAAAGATGAAGCAGCCAACCAAAAACGGGATCAGCCCGAAAATGGTGCCGACTCCCAGACCAATTTCTACCCGTGGGCGGCCTGTCTCCTGGACCTGCATTAAATGCTCATAGACACCTGGCGCATGCACCAACAAATTCAGCAATTGCGCTCCAGCCCAAAAGCAAAACAGCACAAACAATGCATAGGCAATGTTGCCAGGCGTTGAAGAGGCATCGCGATATTTTCCGCTAAACAGCGATTTTGACAGGGTGAAATCAGCCATAAAAACCTCCGGAAGTCATCTGCTTCTCTTCTGGTGTGATACCAGCGGCTTATGGCAAGTCTGACAGGTCATTGGGATTGTCAATATCAGAATCATGGTAAATTGATGTTGGGAATATTCCCGAAGCAAGAATCTTCGTCATGAGTCACAAAATTGCAACCTTAAGTTAAATTTCTTAACGGTTCTGGAAATGCTGTCTACACCACAGACGGATGTTGCAGAATATGCAAGGATGTTGTTTTTCGTTAACGGAGCTGCCATGAATCTGCCTGTAAAAATCCGCCGCGACTGGCATTACTATGCGTTCGCCATTGGCCTTATATTCATTCTTAATGGCGTGGTGGGGTTGCTGGGGTTTGAAGCTAAAGGTTGGCAGACCTATGCCGTCGGTCTGGTGACGTGGGTGATGAGTTTCTGGCTGGCGGGGCTGATTATTCGTCGTCGCGATGACGATACTGAAAACGCCCAATAACAGAAGATTGGGCGTTCTGGAGTGCTGGCAAAGTGCTCGTTGTTTATGCCGGATGCGGCGTGAAAGCCTTATCCTGCCTACAAAATCACGCAAAATCAGTATATTGCAATTATCTGGTAGGCCTGATAAGCGAAGCGCATCAGGCAATCTTACGTTTGCCATCAGCCTGAAATGCCCAACAAAAAAGTTATTGGGCATCCAAAAATTACATGGTGGTTTTCAATGCGTTATCCGCTGCGTGACGCTCCAGCGCCAGCTCAATCAAACGCGTGATCAGGTCGGTGTAGCCCAGACCACTGGCTTGCCACAGCTTCGGATACATACTGATGTTGGTAAAGCCTGGCAGCGTGTTGATCTCGTTGATCACCACTTCGTTTTCCGGCGTTAAAAAGACGTCTACACGCGCCATGCCAGCACATCCCAACGCCTGGTAAGCCTGAACGGCAATCGCCCGAATCTTATCGTTGATTTCCGGCGCAATGTCCGCCGGAACCACCACTTTCGCGCCATCTTCGTCAATGTACTTGGTGTCGTAGGCGTAGAAATCGCTGGTCAGTACGATCTCGCCACAGGTACTGGCTTGCGGATTGTCATTACCCAAAACCGCGCATTCGATCTCGCGACCTTTGATCCCTTGCTCAACGATCACTTTGTGATCGAACTCGAACGCCAGATCGACAGCAAGGGCATACTGCTCTTCGCTGGTCACTTTGCTGACGCCAACAGAGGAACCCTGATTAGCTGGTTTTACAAACAGCGGCAACCCAAGTTTAGACTTCACTTCGGCGAAGCTGATTTTGTGGCGATTGGTGCGCGTCAGGGTAATAAATGGCGCGATGTTCAATCCAGCGTCACGCAGCAGACGTTTGGTGACGTCTTTATCCATGCATGCAGCAGAAGCCAGAACATCCGAACCGACAAACGGTAGATTGGCGACCCGCAGCATTCCCTGCAAGGAACCATCTTCACCCAACGTACCGTGGACAATTGGGAAAATGACATCCACCGTCGGCAACGGCTGGCCGTTCTGCGCATCAATAAGTTGCTGTTCATGTTTACCCGGCACCTGCGCGAGACTGGTGGCCGAAGGGCGCAACGCAATATGGGCAGGATCGTCTGCGTTCAGCAAATAATTGCTGGCATCGCTGACGTGCCATTGCCCTTGTTTATCAATGCCCAGCAGCACAACGTCAAAGCGACTTTTATCAATGGCATCGACAATGTTTTTTGCCGATTGCAGAGACACTTCATGTTCTGCTGACTTTCCACCAAAAACGATTCCTACCCGCAGTTTTTCCATCTTAAAAACCTATCCCGTAGAACACAAAGAGCATACATTACCACGACAAAACGGGGGATTCGCGGCCTTCTGACAGTTTGTTGCAATCTTCTGCTGATAAACCGTGCAGCTTGCGGGGGAAGATTCATCGCTGACTAAATTATGTGCGCAAAATCACAAAAATGATGAACGGGAAACTAATTTATTCCTGGTGTGAATTGCTGGCCGGATGGTTATTATACTTAATAATAAGTTAACCAAGAGGATATATTCTATAACTTTTTATTATAAAAAACATTAATAATTAAATACCTATATTTTATGTGTGGAATTATTTAAAAATAGAGAAACGTTTCGCTGATAAATGTGAAAAAAATATTTGCTAAAACTATTTCCTCTGTCATAAAAATACTACATCAAGACTCTATGCAGTTGTGAAACATAATGTTAACTTCTCCATACTTTGGATAAGGAAATACAGATATGAAAAATCTCATTGCTGAGTTGTTATTTAAGCTTGCCCAAAAGGAAGAGGAATCGAAAGAATTGTGCGCGCAGGTCGAAGCACTAGAGATTATCGTTACTGCGATGCTTCGCAATATGGCGCAAAATGACCAACAGCGGTTGATTGATCAGGTTGAAGGGGCGCTATACTCGGTAAAGCCCGATGCCAGCATTCCTGATGACGATACGGAGCTGCTGCGCGATTACGTAAAGAAGTTATTGAGGCATCCTCGTCAGTAAAAAGTTAAGCCCTCCAACTGTTGTCATAATGCTGTCATGCCAGAGACTTATAGTCGCTTTGTTTTTATTTTTTAATGTATTTGTACATGGAGAAAATAAAGTGAAACAAAGCACTATTGCACTGGCTCTCTTGCCGTTACTGTTTACCCCTGTTACTAAAGCCCGGACCCCAGAGATGCCAATTCTGGAAAACCGGGCGGCACAGGGGGATATTACCGCGCCTGGCGGCGCTCGCCGATTAACGAGCGATCAGACAGCTGCCTTACGCGATTCTCTTAGCGATAAACCCGCGAAAAATATTATTTTATTGATTGGTGATGGGATGGGGGATTCGGAAATCACTGCCGCACGCAATTATGCTGAAGGCGCGGGCGGTTTTTTTAAAGGGATCGATGCCTTGCCGCTTACCGGACAATACACCCATTATGCGCTGGATAAAAAAACCGGAAAACCAGACTACGTGACCGACTCCGCAGCGTCAGCAACGGCCTGGTCAACTGGCGTCAAAACGTATAACGGCGCGCTGGGTGTCGATATTCATGAAAAAGATCATCCAACGATTCTGGAATTGGCAAAAGCCGCAGGGCTGGCGACCGGCAACGTTTCAACGGCTGAAATACAGGATGCCACTCCCGCTGCGCTAGTGGCACATGTGACCTCGCGCAAATGCTATGGTCCGAGCGTTACCAGCGAAAAATGCCCGAGTAACGCGCTGGAAAAAGGTGGAAAAGGATCGATTACTGAACAACTGCTTAACGCCCGTGCCGATGTTACGCTTGGCGGCGGCGCAAAAACCTTTGCTGAAACGGCAACCGCCGGTGAATGGCAGGGAAAAACGCTGCGTGAACAGGCACAGGCGCGTGGTTATCAGTTAGTCAGCGATACCGCATCGCTGAATGCGGTGACGGAAGCGAACCAGCAAAAACCCCTGCTTGGACTGTTTGCTGACGGCAATATGCCAGTGCGCTGGCAAGGACCGAAAGCAACGTACCACGGTAATATCGATAAGCCCGCAGTCACCTGTACCCCGAATCCGCAACGCAATGACAGTGTGCCTACGCTGGCGCAGATGACCGATAAAGCCATTGAACTACTGAGCAAAAATGAGAAAGGATTCTTCCTGCAAGTTGAAGGCGCGTCGATCGATAAACAGGATCACGCCGCGAATCCTTGTGGCCAAATTGGCGAGACGGTCGATCTCGATGAAGCCGTACAGCGGGCGCTGGAATTTGCTAAAAAGGATGGCAACACACTGGTGGTGGTCACCGCTGACCACGCCCACGCCAGCCAGATTGTCGCGCCAGATACCAAAGCACCGGGTCTGACTCAGGCGTTAAACACCAAAGATGGCGCAGTGATGGTGATGAGTTACGGGAATTCCGAAGAGGATTCACAAGAGCATACCGGTAGCCAGTTGCGTATTGCTGCATATGGTCCGCAGGCTGCGAATGTGGTTGGTTTGACCGATCAGACCGATCTCTTCTACACCATGAAAGCTGCACTGGGGCTGAAATAACACCGAACCCGGCGGCTAATTTTGGCTGTCGGGTGGTTTTTTTGCTGTTAGCAACCAGACTTAAAAGCAGATCAAGGGCGCAAACGCTCCTGGTTAAAATGTGAAGAGGGATGGTGCTATGAAAATAACATTACTGGTTACCCTGCTATTCGGCCTGGTTTTTTTAACCACTGTCGGCGCTGCCGAGAGAACGTTAACCCCACAACAACAGCGTATGACCTCCTGTAATCAACAGGCGACAGCGCAGGCGTTGAAAGGGGATGCCCGTAAGACATACATGAGTGATTGCCTGAAGAACAGCAAATCTGCGCCCGGTGAAAAGAGTTTGACACCGCAGCAGCAGAAGATGCGCGAATGTAATAGTCAGGCGACGCAGCAATCTCTGAAAGGTGATGATCGTAATAAGTTTATGAGTACCTGCCTCAAGAAAGCCGCGTAATACCTATAGTGCTAACGGGTGAGTTAAGAAAATGGCTCACCCGAAATATCATACTCCCGCCTTTCGCCCCATCTCTATAATTTGGGAAAATTGTTTCTGAATGTTCCCAAAAATAATGAATGATGAAAATTTTTTCAAAAAAGCGGCGGCACACGGGGAGATACCACCATTAGCTCCTCAAAACGAACATCAGCGATCCGGGCTGCGCTTCGCCCGTCGCGTCAGACTACCGCGGGCGGTAGGACTGGCTGGGATGTTCTTACCAATCGCCTCGACGTTGGTTTCGCACCCGCTGTCAGGCTGGTGGTGGCTGGTGTTGGTTGGCTGGGCGTTTGTCTGGCCGCATTTAGCCTGGCAGTTGGCGAGCAGGGCCGTTGATCCGCTTGGCCGGGAAATATACAACTTAAAAACTGATGCAGTGTTAGCCGGTATGTGGGTTGGCGTGATGGGCGTAAACGTGCTGCCTTCGATCGCAATGCTGATGATTATGTGCCTGAATTTGATGGGGGCAGGCGGCCCCCGTCTGTTTGTCGCCGGTTTGGTGTTGATGGTCGTTTCCTGCCTTGTCACACTCGAACTCACGGGGATCACGGTGTCGCTCAAGAGTGCGCCGCTGGAATGGTGGCTCTCCCTTCCCATTATCGTCATTTATCCTCTGCTGTTTGGCTGGGTCAGCTACCAGACAGCGACCAAACTGGCTGAACATAAACGACGATTGCAGGTCATGAGTACCCGCGACGGCATGACGGGCGTTTACAACCGGCGTCACTGGGAAATCATGCTACGTAATGAGTTTGATAACTGTCGCCGACACAATCGCGATGCGACGCTATTGATTATTGATATCGACCATTTTAAGAGTATCAACGATACATGGGGTCACGATGTGGGTGATGAAGCCATCGTTGCCCTTACCCGACAGTTACAAATTACCCTGCGTGGCAGCGATGTGATTGGTCGTTTTGGTGGTGATGAATTTGCGGTAATTATGTCAGGTACGCCAGCCGAAAACGCCATTACCGCCATGTTACGTGTGCATGAAGGATTAAATGCATTACGCCTGCCAAATACGCCGCAGGTGATATTACGGATAAGCGTCGGTATCGCGCCGCTGAATCCGCAAATGAGTCACTACCGTGAGTGGCTGAAATCGGCTGATATGGCGCTCTATAAAGCAAAGAAAGCCGGACGTAACCGCACCGAAGTGGCGGCCTGACGTCCGGTGAGAGTCATCAGGACTTGCTGAGTTTTTCTGATTTTTCCATACACTTCGTCATCGCTTCGATCACCGCGGCACGGAATCCTTTCTCTTCCAGAACGCGTACCGCTTCAATGGTTGTGCCTCCTGGTGAGCAGACCATATCTTTCAAGGCGCCCGGATGTTCGCCGGTTTCCAGCACCATTTTCGCGGAACCCATTACCGCCTGGGCGGCAAACTTGTAGGCTTGCGCGCGTGGCATCCCGCCCAGCACGGCGGCGTCGGCCATCGCTTCGATAAACATAAAGACATAGGCTGGCGAAGAACCGCTCACGCCAACCACTGGGTGGATCATCGGCTCAGCAATGACTTCCGCCTCGCCAAAGCAGCGGAAAATATTCAGCACATCGGCAGTATCTTCAGGAGTGACCAACGCGTTTGGCGTTACGGATGTCATCCCGGCGTTGACCAACGCGGGGGTATTCGGCATGGCGCGGATAATTTTCCGGTCGTGACCCAGCGCCCGGGCAAGTTGGTCGAGCGTAACGCCTGCGGCGATAGAAACCACCAGAGAGTCTTTATTCAGGCTGGAAGTGATTTCGCTAAGGACTTTAATCATGATGCCCGGTTTGACAGCAGCAAAGACGATATCGGTGATTTGCGCCACTTCCTGTGCCGATTCTGCGGCGTTGATACCAAACTGTTCATGTAAGGCGGCAACTTTATCCGGGGAGGGGGTATACACCCAGATTTGCCCTGGAAGGACCTGACCGCTGGCAATCAGACCGCCGAGAATGGCTTTTCCCATATTGCCGCAGCCAATAAAACCGATTTTCTTTTCCATTGCACACTCCTGCCGTGAATTCATTATTTTGAAAAGCGCCTGGTCAGAAGCATAAACAGAACTATGCCGGAAGGCAAAAGCGCGACACAATAGAAGATTACCCAACAGAGGATAGCCTTATGACAATATGGGTGGACGCCGATGCGTGTCCCAATGTAATTAAAGAGATTCTGTATCGCGCGGCAGAACGTATGCAGATGCCGCTGGTGTTGGTGGCAAATCAGAGTTTACGCGTGCCGCCATCGCGGTTTATTCGCACGCTGCGCGTCGCGGCAGGTTTTGACGTGGCCGATAATGAAATTGTACGTCAGTGTGAGGCGGGCGATTTGGTGATAACCGCAGATATTCCTTTGGCAGCTGAAGCCATCGAGAAAGGTGCGGCAGCACTTAATCCGCGTGGCGAACGGTACACACCTGCGACTATTCGTGAACGTCTGACGATGCGCGATTTTATGGATACCCTTAGAGCCAGCGGGATCCAGACCGGAGGGCCAGATAGTCTTTCGCAACGTGACCGCCAGGCATTTGCGGCTGAACTTGAAAAATGGTGGCTGGAAGTTCAGCGTAACCGTTCGTAAATGTAATTTATTATTTACACTTCTTTATCACTCATTTCTTGTTATAGTAAGGAATGTATTGAAGCTCACTCCTTAAGTGGAATTATTTCTTTACAATCGAAATTGTACTAGTTTGATGGTATGATCGTTATTCTTACGAAACCGGCTTTCGCCGCATTGCGACCTTTTGGGGAAAACCCACGATGACACAACCTCTTTTTCTGATCGGGCCTCGGGGCTGTGGTAAAACAACGGTCGGAATGGCCCTTGCCGATTCGCTCAACTGTCGGTTTGTTGATACCGACCAATGGTTGCAATCACAACTCAATATGACGGTAGCAGAGATCGTCGAAAGGGAAGAGTGGGCAGGATTTCGCGCCAGGGAGAGCGCAGCTCTGGAAGCAGTTACTGCACCATCCACCGTTATCGCGACGGGCGGCGGTATTATTCTGACGGAATTTAATCGCCACTACATGCGTAATAACGGGATTGTGGTTTACTTGTGCGCACCGGTGTCAGTGCTGGTAAATCGTCTGCAAGCAGCGCCAGAAGAGGATTTACGGCCAACACTTACAGGAAAACCGTTAAGTGAAGAAGTTCAGGAAGTGCTGGAAGAACGCGATGCATTATATCGTGAAGTTGCGCATATTATCGTCGATGCTAACAACGAACCCAGTCAGGTGATCTCTGAAATTCGAACCGCTTTGGCACAAACGGCAAACTGTCATTGTCCTGGCACCTATACTTAATGTTCATCCCGTGAAATAAGGAAGAACAATGCCAACGAAACCGCCTTATCCCCGAGAAGCCAGAATTGTTACGGTAGAAAAAGGCCAGCAAGGACAGACTGTGACCTGGTATCAGCTGCGAGCTGATCATCCCAAACCAGACTCTTTGATCAGCGAACATCCTACGGCCCAGGAGGCGATGGATGCTAAAAAACGCTATGAGGATCCTGATAAAGAGTGACCGCATCAGACTGCTCGGAAGGGACTCTGAGTGCTATTACAACGGACCTGCATCACACTTTTCACAATTCATGTTTTTCAAATAATTAGAATATTAAACAATAACAATCCATTACTGGAACTATTGGGAATCTTTACATTATGCCGTGCGCGTCTGCTGCTACGCTTTTTTGCATTTGTAGCATCGGCAAGCGCCCGCTGTGGTGCTTAGTATTTGCCCGGTAATTAACGACGAAAAAGAAAGGTGGAAGACAATGAGCGCGTCGTTGGCGATTCTGACCATCGGCATTGTACCAATGCATGAAGTTTTGCCGCTTCTGACGGAGTACATTGACGAAAACAATATTTCCCATCATAGCCTGCTGGGGAAATTAAGCCGCGAAGAGGTGATGGCGGAGTATGCGCCAGAAGCAGGCGAAGAAACTATTCTGACATTATTAAATGACAACCAGCTGGCCCACGTTTCACGCCGTAAAGTGGAGCGTGATCTACAAAGCGTGATTGAGGTACTCGATAATCAGGATTATGACGTTATTTTGCTAATGAGTACGGCCAACATTAGCAATATGACAGCGCGAAATACGATCTTCCTCGAGCCTTTGCGCATTCTCCCACCGCTGGTTTCCTCCATTGTTGAAGGTCACCAGGTCGGTGTTATTGTTCCAGTAGAAGAGCTTTTGGCCGTTCAGGCGCAAAAATGGCAAATTTTGCAGAGAACACCACTATTTTCGCTGGGAAATCCCATTCACGATTCTGAGCAGAAAATCGTTGATGCCGGGAAAGAATTGCTGGCGAATGGGGCGGATGTCATCATGCTGGATTGTTTAGGATTTAATCAGCGTCATCGCGATTTACTGCAAAAAAAGCTCGATGTACCTGTTTTGCTCTCTAACGTATTGATTGCAAGGCTGGCGGCGGAATTGCTGGTGTAATTTTACGTGACAGTTAGCACGTTTGGCCCCTATAGTGAAGAAGATGTTAAACCACCTGACAGGGCCAGTTTATGCTTCAAAGTAACGAATACTTTTCCGGAAAAGTGAAATCGATCGGCTTTACCAGCAGCGATACTGGCCGCGCCAGCGTCGGTGTGATGGTTGAAGGTGAATACACGTTCAGTACTGCGGAACCCGAAGAGATGACGGTGGTCAGCGGGGCGCTGAATGTTTTGCTGCCTGGCGCTACCGACTGGCGCGTGTATGAAGCTGGTGAAGTATTTAATGTTCCCGGCCACAGCGAGTTCCATCTGCAAGTTGCCGAACCGACCTCCTATCTGTGCCGCTATCTGTAATATCGCGCCTTCCCGTCTGAATGGGAGGGCATTTTTCTGAAATATTCCTTATTTCACGAATAATAAAATCTCCGTTGCTGCTAATTTTTCTATTTTCGATATATTCATAATCTATCAAGGTTGATATTAATATCAGTGAAGATTATGAATAAAATAAAAATATTGATCATCTGTATGGTTGTATTTATTGCCACCGAAAATGTTTACGCTGCTGAGTGGATCACTAGCGATGATCTTATTAAGTCAGATTTCCATATCATGACCGCAGAAGAACGTAATGGAGTGAAAGAGGAAACCGATGATAGTATGGAAGCCTCTTATATGCTTAAAAATAACATTCGTTGGTATTACCATAATGGAGATTTATCAATACCCAGCAATTTTAGTAATAAGCATACCCTGGTGGTCAAGGGGAATTTAACCATTAATGGTGATTATGATGATTATTCGGCAGGTGATGGTCAACTCATTGTGTTAGGCAATGTAATTGTCGACAACTTTATTAATCATGATTTCGCATACGTCAAAGGTGAGATGCAAGCGAAAGGTTTAGTCTATGCTGATTATAATGATCATAACTTTGAAGTAATGAAAGGTATTACGGCTCGCGGAATTATTGTTTCAGACAAGGCGACGCAATTTGAGGTTAATAACGCTGAGTTTTATATCAACGAAGATACCAGCAATGAAAATTATGACTGGGATGCTAATATTCGAAAAGCGTATTCGCTGTTTGAGCCCGATCTCTATGAGATTACTGAGATTGAAACCGACAATGTTTTAAATGCCTATCCTGATTATGACAGTGTAGCGGCCAGTATTGTCCAGGGATTGCCGTTGTTTCGCGATAAACCTGTATCGGGGTTAAGTGAAAAATTGCAGTGGATTGAACAGGGCAAGGTCGAAAAATTTGCGGCTGGCAACGTTAAGCATGAAGATCCGCTGGTGGCGCGTTTTCTGACTCGCATGGAGAGTTTACCAACCGATGTTATGCTGCAATTGCTACAGCATCCTGATGACCAGACACGAGAATATATGGCGCAGCGTTGGCCCGCCAGGCAAATGCATTTACTCACCGCGCCTTTTATTAAAGACCAGGCAGTGGCGAAAGGACTGATTAAAAACAGCGATATTTCACCAGAAGTGAATGAAAAATTAATGTCGACTCCTGTCGAGAGCGTCCAACTTGAGCAGGCCAGACAGGATAATCTTTCTCCGGAAATCATTGCCCTATTAAGTCAGAGTCCGTTTCCGATTGTGCGTAAGACGTTAGTCAGCCAGTACGATTACGCATGGCTGGCGCCTGCATCCGTGGTGGATGAACTGATAAATAGCGATGATGATGAACTACGCGAACGAATTGCTGGTGCCGATTTGACTACACGACAAGCTGTGGCGCTGAGTAACGATCAATCACTTAAGGTCCGTGAAGCCGTAGCTCATGCCCTTGCGGAACTCAAAGTTACGCGGCTTTCTGCAAACATGAGTATTCCCGATATTGAACGTATTGCAGATCAAATGTATCTCGATAATAAAGACCATAAAAATATCGTTATGGCATTATTTATTGCTTTACCTGAAGCGCGCCAACTGTCGCTGGCAAAAGAAGATATACAATATTTACGTGAAGGTGCGCGTTATCTGACGTCAACTGAAGTGATTAACTATCTCCTGACACATCATGATAACCCCGCTGTCTGGAATGAATTAGCACACGATAAACTGCTGCCGTTGGAATACAAGAAAAAATTGTGGCAGCGCACATTGCAATTAATGATGAGCAAACGACAAGAAGATCAGGAGCAGGCGTATGATATACAACTGGAACTGATTGATAATGGCATGGTAGATGAAGCAATGCTCAATGACGCCATCGATTTGCTGCCTGATTTACCGGCTGAATATCGTTACCGGATGCGCAATCAGTTATTTGATAAAAATGATTTACCATCAGAGATTATTACCCGTCTTGATAAGCAATATCGCTTTAATTCTGACTGGGCGCTGTCTGTTACAGACATGACAAATAGTAATCGTAGGCAGTGTGATAGAGGATTACGTCGCTGGAATGATGATGATAGCGTTATTTTAGTCGAGCTGGATAAGCTGACAGATAAGCCTGATGACGAGTTTTGGCTGGCATTACTGCAAAGTCGACATGAACAATTACGTAAAACGGCGTTGATTAATGCGCATACGCCGGCTTCCGCATTCACAGCATTGGTTACACCGCAGGATCGTCAGGGAGCGATTGCCAATCCGCAACTGCCTGCTGAGGTGAAAACGGCGTGGTTAAAAGAGGATCCGTCATTACTGTTATTTGCCGATCATCCGGATCCACAACAATTACGTGAATTAGTTAAAACCGGATCGACACGGCAAATTCGCAGTGAAGCGCGCAATAAGCTTGAGGAATTAAAATGAGGTCACGGCGTAAAACACACAATATTGCAGCGTTAAAAATCATTACCCGACGTAGCGAATGATTAGATTAATGCCTGGCATGGCTTCGTACGCCGGATAAGACGCACCGAGGCGTCGCATCCGGCATTGAAGGCAAACCAGCTATTAACGTTGCGCTTCGCCACCCAATCCTTCGATCAGGTTTTGAATTAACGCTGCCAGTTCGCCGGTCATCAGGATGAAATCGGCGTCAAAGCGCTGGGCAAAATCTTCGCGGTCGATGTCTTCGTTTTGATCGCGCAGTTCGTCGCAGAACTTCAGGCGCTTGAGCGAACCATCGTCGCACATCACAAACTGAACGCGCTGCTGCCAGTCGAGCGCCAGTTTAGTCACCACTTTTCCGGCTTCAATGTGATTGGTGATCTCTTCGCTGGTCAGATCCTGTTTCTTCGCGCGGATCACGCCGCCATCTTCCAGCAGCGATTTCAGCTCGGCTTCATCAAGCAGCTGGAAGCCCTGTGCCGCGCTACCGGAGCGTACCCATTCGGTCAGCGTCAGTTCAATCGGGTTTTCCATGCTCAATGGCACAACCGGCAACGACCCCAGGCTTTTACGCAGCAGTGCCAGCGTATCTTCCGCTTTTTTGGCACTGGCGCAGTCCACCATAATCAAACCGTTCACCGTGTCGATCCACATCATGGTCTGGCTGAAACGGCTGAAGGCGCGAGGCAGCAGAGAGTGCAACACTTCATCTTTCAGCGAATCTTTTTCGGTTTTCTTCAGTTTACGTGCTTGCTCAGCTTCCAGTTTGGCGATTTTCGCTTCCAGCGCCTGTTTAATGACCGGAGACGGGAGAATTTTTTCTTCTTTGCGCGCGCAGATAACAATTTGACCATTGGCAACGTGCGTTAACGCATCGCTGTGCGATCCCATCGGAGGAACCCAGCCCATCTTCGCCATATCCTGGCTGCCGCATGGGGTAAATGCCATCGAGGCTAGCTGTTTTTCCATCTCTTCTGCACGCAGCGAAATCTCGCGGCTAAGACGGTAAACCATTAAATTTTTGAACCACAGCATGATAATTTCCACGGCCTTGTCGTTAAATTTAGCGGGCATGATAACGAATTGTCGGCGGCCTTGCATTGCCAATCCGGTTGTCCGTCTCTACGCTATTGATATTGAAAAAAATAAGGAGAGTACCGTGCGTATAGGTATCGATTTAGGCGGCACCAAAACTGAAGTGATTGCACTGGGCGATGCAGGGGAGCAGTTGTACCGTCATCGTCTGCCCACGCCGCGTGATGATTACCGGCAGACCATAGAAACGATCGCCACGTTGGTAGAGATGGCGGAGCAGGCGACAGGACAGCGTGGAACAGTAGGGATGGGGATCCCAGGCTCGATTTCACCCTATACCGGAGTGGTGAAAAATGCCAATTCAACCTGGCTTAACGGTCAGCCATTCGATAAAGACTTAAGCGCGCGGTTGCAGCGGGAAGTGCGGCTGGCAAATGACGCCAACTGTCTGGCGGTTTCGGAAGCGGTAGATGGCGCAGCAGCGGGAGCGCAGACGGTATTTGCTGTGATTATCGGCACGGGATGCGGCGCGGGCGTGGCGTTCAATGGTCGGGCGCATATCGGCGGCAATGGCACGGCAGGCGAGTGGGGACACAATCCGCTACCGTGGATGGACGAAGACGAACTGCGTTATCGCGAGGAAGTCCCTTGTTATTGCGGTAAACAAGGTTGTATTGAAACCTTTATTTCGGGCACGGGATTCGCGACGGATTATCGTCGTTTGAGCGGACATACGCTGAAAGGCAGTGAAATTATCAGCCTGGTTGAAGAAAGCGATCCGGTAGCGGAACTGGCATTGCGTCGCTACGAGCTGCGGCTGGCAAAATCGCTGGCACATGTCGTGAATATTCTCGACCCGGATGTGATTGTCCTGGGCGGAGGGATGAGCAATGTTGACCGTTTATATCAAACAGTTCCACCGCTGATTAAACAATTTGTCTTCGGTGGCGAATGTGAAACGCCGGTGCGTAAGGCGAAGCACGGTGATTCCAGCGGCGTACGCGGCGCTGCGTGGTTATGGCCACAAGAGTAAAAAACCCAGGCAATTGGTGCATCATGCCTGATGCGACGCTTGCCGCGTCTTATCAGGCCTACAAAATGAGCAGCCCGTAGGCCGGATAAGGCGTTCACGCCGCATCCGGCACCGTGCTCAGATGCCTGATGCGACGCTTGTCGCGTCTTATCAGGCCTACAAAATGAGCAGTCCGTAGGCCGGATAAGGCGTTCACGCCGCATCCGGCACCGTGCTCAGATGCCTGATGCGACGCTTGCCGCGTCTTATCAGGCCTACAAAATAAGCATCTCGTAAGCCAGATAAGGCGCTCGCGCCGCATCCGGCACCGTGCTCAGATGCCTGATGCGACGCTTGTCGCGTCTTATCAGGCCTACAAAATGAGCAGCCCGTAGGCCGGATAAGGCGTTCACGCCGCATCCGGCAACAAGTAATGTGCACCGTGACTGCAACCTATCCCAGTGGTTTCGCCAGCACCGGACTCTCCGCTACTTGCTGGCGCTTATAGCGACCATACAGCAGCAATGAGGACATCGCAGCAAACGAGAGCAGGGCAGCAGGCAACGCCACGTAATTATATGCCAGCTCCAGCGTCAGCATCATCCCGCCGCAATAAGCACCCACGGCGCTACCGAGGTTAAACGCTATTTGCCCACCCGCGGCACCTAATAACTCCCCACCTTTGGCATTTTGCAGTAACAATATTTGCAGCGGTGCTGAAAGAGCAAATAATCCCGCGCAACAAATAAAAGCAAAAATAAGCGACGTTGTTTTCATGCCGCCGAAGAAAAAGAGCATCAACAGTGCCAGCACAATAATAAAGTCAGTCACTGCCGCAATGCGTAGCGGCGAGTAACGTCCGGAAATCCGGCCACTTAGCATATTCCCCAGCACCATCCCCAGTCCGACCAGCATCATAATGAAGGTCATCGCCGTTTCCGAAAAACCGGAAATAAACATCATGTAAGGTTTAACGTAACTAAACCAGGCAAACACACCTGCGTTGCCAAACATCGTGGCGGCGAAAATTAACCACGGGGCCGGGCTGCGCAAAAAGTGAAATTGTTCGCGCAGCTTTCCTTTCGCCTCGTCGCGAATATCCGGCACCCAAAAATAGACCGATGCCATCACCGCAATATTAAAAACAGCGATCAACAAAAAGGTGTAGCGCCAGCTAAATTCCTGACTTAAATACGTCCCCAGCGGAATGCCCAGCAAATTGGCGACTGTCATCCCGGAAACCATCCCCGCCACGGCGGCGGTCACTTTGCCGGGTTGGATAATTTTCGATAACACGATCGCTCCGACGCCAAAAAATGCGCCATGCGGAAAGCCGGATACCAGGCGACCAATGGCGAGCATCAGGTAAGACGAAGAGAGCGTGAACATGGCGTTGCCAATGACGCACAACGTCACCAGAAACAACAAGATATGTTTGAGTGAGTAGCGGCTGGAAAAGAGTGCGATGATTGGCGCACCGACCACCACCCCCAGTGCATAATACGAGATCATATGCCCGGCGGCAGGAATCGAAATCCCCACATTATGCGCCAGCTCCGTGAGCACCCCCATAATGCCAAATTCAGCCATCCCCAGGCCAAATGTGCCGAGTGCCAAAGATAAAATAACTTTTTTCATACCACCATCACAACCAATAGAGCAGCTACGAATCACCGTAGCCAATAAAGTGATAGCTTGCAGGATAACGACCAGTCGGGCCAAGAGATAATTCGCCCCTCTGTATTCATTATCCTGCTGAATAGTTATTTCACTGCAAACGTACTTTCCAGTTTGCTGTAGCCCAGGCCGTTGATCTTTTTCACTTTGATCTGCACCGGAATACGCTCTTTCATCGCTTCTACGTGGCTAATCACACCGATGGTTTTGCCACTGGCGTTCAGGGCATCCAGCGCATCAAGGGCGGTATCCAGCGTTTCGCTATCCAGCGTGCCAAAACCTTCATCGAGGAACAGCGAGTCAATACGCGTTTTATGGCTGACCAGATCTGAAAGCGCCAGTGCCAGCGCCAGACTGACGAGGAAACTTTCGCCGCCGGAAAGGGTACGGGTGTCGCGTACCGCATCTGCCTGCCAGGTATCAACAACCTCGACTTCCAGCGCCTCGCTGGCTTTGCGCTGTAACAGATAGCGCCCGTGCAACCGGGTAAGTTGCTGATTAGCGAGATGGACTAAATTATCCAGCGTCAGCCCCTGGGCAAACTTGCGGAATTTATCGCCCTCTTTGGAACCTATTAGCGAATTCAGATATCCCCAGTCCTCAACCTGCTGCGTCATTTGAGCAATTTGCTGCAGCAAGGTTTGTTGTTGCTGACGGTTATCTGCATCCTGCTTCAGCTGCTGGCGAATCTCACCTTGACTCGTGGTGTTTTCACGCAACTTTTGGTGAGTTTGCGCTAACTCTTGCTGAATCTGCTCCACCGTCACAGTGAGAGCCAACCCGTCAGGTCGGTGTTGCTGATGCTGTGCCAGCGTTTCTGCTGTCTGAGTGACCAGCGTTTGCGCCTGACGGCGCTGGTTTTCCAGATTCTGCTTGAGCTGTTCCAGTTGCGTTAGTGTTTGTTCATCCATTAGCGCCGCAAGGAACGCCTGCTGATTGTCAAAGACGCTGGCCTGTAGCGCGGTGTCAAACTGCGCCTGGGCTTTGTGCAGACTTTGCGCCGCCAGAACGTCCTGTTGCTGTAACGTCTGCTGCTGGCTGTGTAATGCGAGACATTGTTCATGTACCTGCCGCCAGTTTTCCAGTACCACAGTTTCTTCGCAGTGCGGGAGTTCATCACTTTGCGGCAACGTTTCCAGAATCGGCGTCAGCTGCTGAATACGGTTTTGCAGCGCGGTTAATTCGTTCTGGCGTTGCTGCCAGCTCTGCGCTTCTTGCTGACGTGTCGCCAACCAGCTCTCTTCTTCATCTTCCTGTGGCAATGTCAGTGCATAACCCGTCAATGTCGTTAAAAGTAGTTGCTGGCGTTGTTCAATTTGCTGTTGATACTGGATAATTTGCTGATTATGCGCGGCAATCTGCCCTTGTAATTCATGCCGTTGGCTGAGTAACCGCAGCTGGCGTTCGTGCTCATCTTGTGCATCCAGCCACGGTTGAATATCGTCCTGCGGCTGCAAGGTGATATTGAGGCTGGCCGTGACGGCTTGCCATTGTTGAGTAAGTGCTTGCTCATCTTGTCGGAGGCTTTGCGCTTCGTTTTCATCGCGCTGAAGCTGCTTCGTTAATGCATCCAGTTGCCCACGTAGCGCCGCACCTTCTTCACCGAGCTTTTTAACTTCGTTTTCCAGCGCCAGTAATCGAGACTGATTAACGCCAGGCTCCAGCGCCTGATACGCCTCGACCGCCGGGTGGCTGGTGGAACCACAAAGTGGGCAGGGCTGACCCGCCTGTAACTGTGCACGTTGAGCTTCCAGCGTTTTGATGCGCGCTTCCTGCTCGCAAATGGTTTTCACATCGGCAAGTTGTTGCGTTTTTTCTTTATAACGCTGGCGCATTTCGTTAAGTGCGGCGTTACGTTGCGTCTGTTCTTGCGTGACATTCTGGATAGCGACCTGTAATTGCGCCAGACGTTTTTGTTGGGGAACAATCTGCCCATGCAGCGCAACCAGGCGTTGACGCAGTGGGCGTTGCTCAGCATGTTGCGCCTGGGCGGTAGCAACTTCATCGGCGGTTAACGTCAACGTGATCGCCGCAAGCGCATTAAGTTTTTGCTCAGCATGGGTTAACTGTTGCTGCCATTGCCGCAGATGCCCACGATCGCTGGTCTGCTGGGAGAACTGCGCACGCCAACCCGCCAGTTCGTTGTTCCACTGACGGAAGCGGTCGTGTTCCTGTAACCAGGCATTCAGGCTTTGTTGCTGCTGCTGTAATTCTGCTGACTGCTTCGCCGCGTGGTGGCGAATGCTCGCGCGAAGCGCCATTGTGCTCTGTAAGCGAGTATTTACTTCTTCAATCTGCTGACGAGTATGCGTTAGCGCCGCGCTGTGTTCTGCGATGCGTTCCCAGTGCGGACGAAGATTTCGTGCCGGTTGCGCCAGGCTGAGCGCCGCCAGTTGCGGTTGCGCTTTTTCTTCTTCGGCTAACACTTGTTGCAGTGCCTGCTGACGGCGGCTGGCTTCTTGCTGCAATTCGTCCAGACGCGTTAACCAGTTTAGCGATTGTTGTTCTTGCTGCTGCGCAGTGAGTAACCGTTTCTCTTCGTCAGTGAGTACCTGCAAACTTTCTGTCAGCGATTGCAGCTGTTCTGGCGCTAATAACGCAACGCCGCTGGCCTGCGCTTGCAGCTTCTCCAGCTCTGTGCGGGCCGATTTATGCTGTTCAAAAACCATCGCAGAGATTTGCCCGTAGATTTCGGTGCCGGTTAACTCCTCGAGCAATTCCGCGCGTTCTTTCGGTTTGGCATTCAGGAAGGCAGCAAATTGCCCCTGCGAAAGCAGCATCGAACGGGTGAAGCGCCCGTAATCCAGTCCGGTTAACGTCGCCGTCAGTTCCAGCTTATCTTTCACTTTGTCGGCGAGAATTTTGCCGTCTGCGCAGCGCGCCAGCTCTACGCGTGGCACTTGCAAATTACCGTCCGGCTGGTTACGCGCCCGATTCTGGCTCCAGAACGCGCGATACGCTTCACCTTTCACTTCAAATTCCACTTCCGCCAGACATTCGGCGGTATCGCGGGTCATGAGATCATTTTGTGATTGCGAAACGTTAGAGAGGCGCGGGGTTTCGTGATACAGCGCCAGACAAATGGCGTCCAGCAGGGTGGTTTTCCCCGCACCTGTTGGGCCGGTAATTGCAAACAGCCCGTTGCTGACGAACGGCTCGCGGGTGAAATCAATCTTCCATTCGCCTTTTAATGAGTTCAGGTTTTTCAGGCGCAGGCTGAGAATTTTCATGCTTCGTGTTCTCCGGCGAGGCTATGCAACGTGGTGGTGAAAAGATGCTGCAGACGTTGCTGCTGCGATTCATCCAGTTCTTCCAGTGCCAGACGGCGATTGAACACCTCTTCGACGCTGAGTTCGCTGAGGGTTTCACGCTGTTGGCTGGCTAACACACGCTCGCGCTGTTCACGACTCCGGCGCACCAGCAATACTTCGACAGGCAATGATTCGGTTAATGCCTGGATTTTGCGCTGAATATCATGCAGATACTCATCGGTAGTGATTTCGATATCCAGCCAGACAGGTGGCTCCTGTGATACATCGCGCCACTGTTCCAGCTGTTCGGTAATCGACGCCAGATCGCCTTTCAGCACCGCCATGGGTTGCGTTACCGGTACGTTCAGGTTTTCCACGCTCTCTAATTTGCCGTTTGAAAATGTCACCAGATGGACATATTTACTCTTACCGCATTCATCAAAACTCAGTGGAATGGGGGAACCGCAATAGCGAACATGTTCCATGCCGCCAATGATCTGCGCGCGGTGAATATGCCCGAGCGCGATGTAGTCGGCTGGCGGAAAGTTTTGTGCCGGAAACGCGTCCAGCGTGCCAATATAAATGTCACGCACGGCGTCACTTTTACTGGCACCCACGGTCGTTAAATGTCCCGTGGCGATGATGGGCAGAGGCTGATCGCCGCGCAGTTTGCAGGCATCGGCATAGTGTTGTTGATAATAATCAGTAATCGCTGCCAGCAAATGCTGCTGTTTTTCAATACCGTTAAGCCCCGCCTGGCTGGTAATAATGTCACGCGGGCGTAAAAACGGAATGGGGCACAGCACTGCGCCTGGCGTCCCGTCGCGACGAGGCAATATTTGCGGCGCATGTCCGGCGCTGGCGACCACGGTAGTATTAAGGAACGCCATGATATCGCGCGATTCATTCAGCGTGGCGACCGAATCATGGTTTCCCGCCAGTACCACCAGATGACAGCCCGTTTGCTGTAAATTGACAACAAAACGGTTATATAAAGTACGGGCGTAACTGGGCGGCGAACCGGTATCGAAAACATCACCGGCAACAATAATCGCATCCACCTGATGGGTTTGTGCTGTCTCCAGCAGCCAGTCAAGAAAAGCCTGATGCTCAGCTTCGCGGCTTTTACTGTAGAAGTTCTGGCCGAGATGCCAGTCTGAAGTGTGAAGGATGCGCATAACGATTCTCTGGCGAAAAAGCATGGGCGCGATTATACCCAAACAGGTGCGCTATTTGCTTTTTTCTGCACCACAGAAATCAATAACCTGAAAGGATGTGCGGCGTGCTTTTCATAAATCTGTCATAAATCTGACGCATAATGACGTCGCATTAATGATCGCAATCTATTTATTACAACAGGGCAAATCATGGCGAGACGTATTCTGGTCGTAGAAGATGAAGCTCCAATTCGCGAAATGGTCTGCTTCGTGCTCGAGCAAAATGGCTTCCAGCCGGTCGAAGCGGAAGATTATGACAGTGCTGTGAACCAACTGAATGAACCCTGGCCGGATTTAATTCTCCTCGACTGGATGTTACCCGGCGGCTCCGGTATCCAGTTCATCAAACATCTCAAGCGTGAGTCGATGACCCGTGATATTCCGGTTGTGATGCTGACCGCCAGAGGGGAAGAAGAAGATCGCGTGCGCGGCCTTGAAACCGGTGCGGATGACTATATCACCAAGCCGTTTTCGCCGAAGGAGCTGGTGGCGCGAATCAAAGCGGTAATGCGCCGTATATCGCCGATGGCGGTGGAAGAGGTGATTGAGATGCAGGGGCTAAGTCTCGACCCGACATCTCACCGGGTGATGGCGGGCGAAGAACCGCTGGAGATGGGGCCAACTGAATTTAAACTGCTGCACTTTTTTATGACGCATCCCGAGCGCGTGTACAGTCGCGAGCAACTGTTGAATCACGTCTGGGGAACCAACGTATATGTGGAAGACCGCACGGTCGATGTCCACATTCGCCGCCTGCGTAAAGCACTGGAGCCCGGCGGGCATGACCGCATGGTGCAGACCGTGCGCGGTACAGGATATCGTTTTTCAACCCGCTTTTAACGCCTTGCTCATCGGACGCAGAGCAGGGCTTATGATTTCTTAACTGGAGTATCTTACGTGCTGGAACGGCTGTCGTGGAAAAGGCTGGTGCTGGAGCTGCTACTTTGCTGCCTCCCGGCTTTCATCCTGGGTGCATTTTTTGGTTACCTGCCCTGGTTTTTGCTGGCATCGGTAACAGGACTGCTTATCTGGCATTTCTGGAATTTATTGCGCCTTTCATGGTGGCTGTGGGTGGATCGCAGTATGACCCCGCCACCGGGGCGTGGTAGCTGGGAACCGCTGCTGTACGGTTTACACCAGATGCAACTGCGTAATAAAAAACGCCGCCGCGAGCTGGGTAATCTTATCAAACGCTTTCGTAGCGGCGCGGAGTCGCTACCCGATGCGGTGGTGCTGACCACGGAAGAGGGCGGTATTTTCTGGTGTAACGGTCTGGCGCAACAAATTCTTGGTCTGCGCTGGCCGGAAGATAACGGGCAGAACATCCTTAACCTGCTGCGTTATCCGGAGTTTACGCAATATCTGAAAACGCGTGATTTTTCTCGCCCGCTCAATCTGGTGCTCAACACCGGGCGGCATCTGGAAATTCGCGTCATGCCTTATACCCATAAACAGCTGCTGATGGTGGCGCGAGATGTCACGCAAATGCATCAACTGGAAGGGGCGCGGCGCAACTTTTTCGCCAACGTAAGCCATGAGTTACGCACGCCATTGACCGTGTTACAGGGTTACCTGGAGATGATGGA
Organism: Escherichia sp. E3659; assembly: GCF_005781135.1. NCBI lineage: Bacteria > Pseudomonadati > Pseudomonadota > Gammaproteobacteria > Enterobacterales > Enterobacteriaceae > Escherichia > Escherichia sp. E3659. Next base: position 60,690 of record NZ_VATQ01000014.1, read on the forward strand.
TGAGCAGCCGCTGGAAGGCGCGGTACGCGAAAAAGCGTTGCACACCATGCGTGAGCAGACTCAGCGGATGGAAGGGCTGGTGAAGCAGTTGCTGACCTTGTCGAAAATTGAAGCCGCGCCGACTCAGTTGCTGAATGAGAAGGTTGATGTGCCGATGATGCTGCGCGTCGTTGAGCGTGAAGCTCAGACGCTGAGCCAGCAAAAACAGACATTTACCTTTGAGATTGATAACGACCTCAAAGTGTCTGGCAGCGAAGACCAGTTACGCAGTGCGATTTCGAATCTGGTCTATAACGCCGTGAATCATACGCCGGAAGGTACGCATATCACCGTACGCTGGCAGCGAGTGCCGCACGGTGCCGAATTTAGTGTTGAAGATAATGGACCGGGCATCGCACCGGAGCATATTCCGCGCCTGACCGAGCGTTTTTATCGCGTTGATAAAGCGCGTTCCCGACAAACAGGCGGTAGCGGGTTGGGGTTAGCGATCGTGAAGCATGCGGTAAATCATCATGAAAGCCGGCTCAATATTGAAAGTACGGTGGGCAAAGGTACGCGTTTCAGTTTTGTTCTGCCGGAACGTTTAATTGCCAAAAATAGCGATTAACCCGCCTTTGTCATTTTTTGTTGCCATAAGCCAGCCGATGCTGGCTTTTTTTCTTTGCAGTCAAAAAACGGGCGCTGAATTTTACAATGTCTGGTGATTTTTTGTTCGCATGATAAGCCATATCTTTTTCACGGAAATAGTGTTTTATACTGGTTGGTGATTTCTTATCGCTATATACCTCTGGTTTTTAGATCCCTCCTTGCTTTAAAACGTTATAAGCGTTTAAATTGCGCTTCAGGTGCTGTCATACTGACTGCATTCACGCGGTAAATCGAAAAACTATTCTTCGCCGCGCCTGGTTGGGAGTATTTCCCGCTAAAATTGTTTAAATATACCGCTGTATCATCCCCAGGGATTGGCACAAAATTTAACGTTACAACACCACATCCACAGGCAGTATGATTTATGACCCATCAGTTAAGATCGCGCGATATCATCGCTCTGGGCTTTATGACATTTGCGTTGTTCGTTGGCGCAGGTAACATTATTTTCCCTCCTATGGTCGGCTTGCAGGCAGGCGAACACGTCTGGACTGCGGCATTCGGCTTCCTTATTACTGCCGTCGGTTTGCCGGTATTAACGGTAGTGGCGCTGGCGAAAGTTGGCGGCGGCGTTGACAGTCTGAGCACACCCATCGGTAAAGTCGCAGGCGTGCTGCTGGCAACAGTCTGCTACCTGGCGGTAGGGCCGCTGTTTGCAACACCGCGTACGGCAACTGTCTCCTTTGAAGTGGGCATTGCGCCGCTGACGGGTGACTCCGCACTGCCGCTGTTTATCTACAGCCTGGTCTATTTCGCTATCGTTATTCTGGTTTCGCTCTATCCGGGCAAGCTGCTGGATACCGTGGGCAACTTCCTTGCGCCGCTGAAAATTATCGCGCTGGTCATCCTGTCTGTTGCGGCGATTGTCTGGCCTGCGGGTTCTATCAGCACGGCAACTGAGGCTTATCAAAACGCTGCGTTTTCTAACGGCTTCGTTAACGGGTATCTGACTATGGATACGCTGGGCGCGATGGTGTTTGGTATCGTTATTGTTAACGCGGCGCGTTCTCGCGGCGTTACCGAAGCGCGTCTGCTGACCCGTTATACCGTCTGGGCTGGCCTGATGGCAGGCGTTGGTTTGACTCTGCTGTACCTGGCGCTGTTCCGTCTGGGTTCAGACAGCGCGTCGCTGGTTGATCAATCCGCGAACGGTGCCGCTATTCTGCATGCTTACGTTCAGCACACCTTTGGCGGCGGCGGTAGCTTCCTGCTGGCGGCGTTAATCTTCATCGCTTGTCTGGTCACGGCGGTTGGCCTGACCTGCGCTTGTGCGGAATTCTTTGCCCAATACATCCCGCTCTCATACCGTACGCTGGTGTTTATCCTCGGCGGCTTCTCGATGGTGGTGTCTAATCTGGGCTTGAGCCAGCTGATTCAGATCTCTGTACCGGTGCTGACTGCCATTTATCCGCCGTGTATCGCACTGGTTGTATTAAGTTTTACACGCTCATGGTGGCATAATTCGTCCCGCGTGATTGCTCCGCCGATGTTTATCAGCCTGCTTTTTGGTATTCTCGACGGGATCAAAGCATCTGCATTCAGCGATATTTTACCGTCCTGGGCGCAGCGTTTACCGCTGGCCGAACAAGGTCTGGCGTGGTTAATGCCAACGGTGGTGATGGTGGTTCTGGCCATTATCTGGGATCGCGCAGCAGGTCGTCAGGTGACCTCCAGCGCCCACTAAATCACTGTAAATTTGTTTTAACCACGGGGCTGCGATGCCCCGTGGTTTTTTATTGTGTTGATGGGTTAGGAATTGATGGAAAGTAAGAACAAGCTAAAGCGTGGGCTAAGTACCCGACACATACGCTTTATGGCACTGGGTTCAGCAATTGGCACCGGGTTGTTTTACGGTTCGGCGGACGCCATCAAAATGGCCGGACCGAGCGTGTTGTTGGCCTATATTATCGGTGGTGTCGCGGCGTATATCATTATGCGTGCGCTGGGAGAAATGTCGGTACATAACCCGGCCGCCAGCTCTTTCTCGCGTTATGCGCAGGAAAACCTTGGCCCGCTGGCAGGTTATATCACCGGCTGGACCTACTGCTTTGAAATCCTTATTGTCGCCATCGCCGATGTCACCGCTTTCGGTATCTATATGGGCGTCTGGTTCCCGACGGTGCCGCACTGGATATGGGTGTTGAGCGTGGTGCTGATTATCTGCGCCATTAACCTGATGAGCGTGAAAGTCTTTGGTGAGCTGGAATTCTGGTTCTCGTTCTTTAAAGTCGCCACCATTATCATCATGATCGTTGCTGGTTTCGGTATCATCATTTGGGGGATTGGCAACGGCGGGCAACCGACCGGTATCCATAACCTGTGGAGCAACGGCGGCTTCTTCAGTAACGGCTGGCTTGGCATGGTGATGTCGTTGCAAATGGTGATGTTTGCCTACGGTGGTATTGAAATTATTGGTATTACCGCCGGTGAAGCGAAAGAGCCGGAGAAGTCTATTCCGCGCGCGATTAATTCAGTGCCGATGCGTATTCTGGTGTTCTATGTTGGTACGCTGTTCGTCATTATGTCTATCTATCCGTGGAATCAGGTAGGTACTGCAGGTAGCCCGTTCGTGCTGACGTTCCAGCATTTGGGGATTACCTTTGCCGCCAGCATTCTTAACTTCGTTGTGCTGACTGCTTCGCTGTCGGCAATTAACAGCGATGTGTTTGGTGTAGGCCGTATGCTGCACGGCATGGCAGAGCAGGGCAGTGCGCCGAAAATTTTCAGCAAAACGTCGCGTCGCGGTATTCCGTGGGTCACGGTGCTGGTCATGACTACCGCGCTGCTGTTTGCTGTGTATCTGAACTACATCATGCCGGAAAACGTCTTCCTGGTGATTGCCTCGCTGGCGACCTTCGCTACCGTGTGGGTGTGGATTATGATCCTGCTGTCGCAGATTGCCTTCCGTCGCCGCCTGCCGCCAGAAGAAGTTAAAGCGCTGAAATTTAAAGTTCCTGGCGGAGTGGCAACGACCATCACGGGGCTGGTTTTCCTGGTCTTTATCATCGGGCTGATCGGTTATCACCCTGAAACGCGTATCTCTCTGTACGTTGGTTTTGCGTGGATTGTGGTGCTGTTGATTGGCTGGATGTTTAAACGCCGCCACGATCGTCAGTTGGCAGAAAACCACTAATTCCTGCCTTTTGTCGCCGGATCAGGAGCAAAACCTGATCCGGCTATTCCGAAAATTATCCGCCCCCGTCCTCCTCCCCTAAATATCCTTCAGATGATGATTGATCCTGCATTAGGCTATGGCAAGGTGAACACATTTTAATCGCAGGGGAATTATGATGTTGAATGCATGGCACCTGCCGGTGTCCCCGTTTGTTAAGCAAAGCAAAGATCAACTGCTCATTACACTGTGGCTGACGGGCGAAGAGCCGCCACAGCGCCTTATGTTGCGCGTGGAAAACGATAACGAAGAAACATCAATACCGATGCATAAACAGCGCAGCCAGCCGCAGCCTGGTGTGACGGCGTGGCGGGGAGCGCTCTCTCTCGCCACCGGGCAACCACGGCGGCGCTATAGTTTCAAATTGCTGTGGCACGATCGCCAGCGTTGGTTTACACCGCAAGGTTTCAGCCCAATACCACCAGCACGGCTGGAACAGTTTGCCGTCGATGTGCCGGATATCGGACCACAATGGGCGGCGGATCAGATTTTTTATCAGATCTTCCCGGATCGTTTTGCCCGGAGTCTGCCTCGTAATGCCGATCAGGATCATGTCTATTATCATCACGCCGCCGGGCGGGAAATCATATTGCGTGACTGGGATGAGCCGGTCACGGCACAGGCTGGCGGATCAACGTTCTATGGCGGCGATCTGGACGGGATAAGCGAAAAACTGCCGTACCTGAAAAAACTCGGCGTGACGGCGCTGTATCTTAATCCGGTGTTTAAAGCACCCAGCGTGCATAAATACGATACCGAAGATTATCGCCACGTCGATCCGCAGTTTGGCGGCGACGGGGCGTTGCTGCGTTTGAGACACAACACGCAGCAGCAAGGAATGCGCCTGATGCTGGACGGCGTGTTTAACCACAGTGGCGATTCTCATGCCTGGTTTGACAGGCACAATCGCGGGACGGGCGGCGCTTGCCATAACCCCGAATCGCCCTGGCGCGACTGGTACTCGTTTCGCGATGACGGCACGGCGCTCGATTGGCTGGGCTATGCCAGCCTGCCAAAACTGGATTATCAGTCGGAAAGTCTGGTGAATGAAATTTATCGCGGTGAAGACAGCATTGTCCGTCACTGGCTAAAAGCGCCGTGGAATATGGACGGCTGGCGGCTGGATGTGGTGCATATGCTGGGGGAAGCGGGCGGAGCGCGCAATAATTTGCAGCATGTCGCCGGCATCACTGAGGCGGCGAAAGAAACCCAGCCAGAAGCGTACATTGTCGGTGAATATTTTGGCGATGCGCGGCAATGGTTACAGGCCGATGTGGAAGATGCATCGATGAACTATCGCGGCTTTACTTTTCCGCTGTGGGGCTTTCTCGCTAATACCGATGTCTCTTACGATCCGCAGCAGATTAACGCTCAAATCTGTATGACCTGGATGGACAATTACCGTGCCGGGCTTTCTCATCAACAGCAACTGCGTATGTTTAACCAGCTCGATAGTCACGATACCGCGCGATTTAAAACGTTACTCGGACGGGATGTTGCGCGTCTGCCACTGGCGGTCGTCTGGCTGTTCACCTGGCCTGGTGTGCCGTGTATTTATTACGGCGATGAAGTGGGGCTGGATGGCAATAACGATCCATTTTGTCGTAAACCGTTTCCCTGGGACCCGGAAAAACAAGATACGGAGCTATTCGCGCTATACCAGCGAATGATTGCGCTGCGTAAGAAGAGCCTGGCATTGCGTCGTGGCGGCTGTCAGGTGTTGTATGCAGAAGATAACGTGGTGGTGTTTGTGCGTGTGCTCAATCAGCAGCGTGTGCTAGTGGCAATCAACCGTGGTGAAGCGTGTGAAGTGGTGCTACCCGCATCGCCGTTGCTTAATGTCGCGCAATGGCAATGCAAAGAAGGGAACGGACAACGGGTAGATGGGATCCTGGCGTTGCCCGCGATATCAGCCACGGTGTGGATGAATTAATACCTTACAACGCTTTGCGTGACGCCTGCTCCATCATCCGCGGATAAAATTGCCAGAAGCGGGTTTCAAGAGCGTCGTAATGGGCGTCTAAATCGTACCAGGAGTCACGCAGAGCATCCAGACGTGGGCGACGGCTTGCCATGCCGTTTAACACGCTCTGGATGAAATCCATATCGCGATAGCGCACCAGCCATTGCTCTGACCACAAGTAGTTATTCAGATTGATAAAGCGCGGCGGTGAGTCCGGCAGAATGGTGATCACTTGCTCGCGGGCATAACAGACAAATTCCTGTAGCGGAAAGTCGGGCGACAACTGCGACCAGTGGCGGGACAGAAAGTGATCCCACATCACATCCAGCGTAATAGGCGCAACGCGGCGGGTTTCACTACGAAACCACTCCCTCGCTTCGCGGACTTCCGGCAGATGGTCGGTTAACACATCGATACGCCGATGCATATGAATACCTGCAACCACGTCGGGCGGAAAACTTTCGTCAGGATTTCCGCGTACGAAATCAGCCAGTAAATTGCCGGAAAGCGAGCTTTCCGCGAGATGGGCTAAATGCAGGTGAGCTAAAAAATTCATCGATTATATTCTATCCAAAAGGGGGTAAAGGTTGCAGGGAGAGCGCCCCGGCACTAGACTACCCGCCTCTTATTTTAGTCTGAGTCAGTGTCATGCGCGTTACCGATTTCTCCTTTGAATTGCCCGAATCCCTGATTGCCCACTATCCAATGCCTGAACGCAGTAGCTGTCGTTTACTGTCGCTGGACGGGCCGACGGGCGCGCTGACGCACGGTACTTTCACCGATTTACTCGATAAGCTCAACCCCGGCGATCTTCTGGTTTTTAATAATACCCGCGTGATCCCGGCGCGTCTGTTTGGGCGTAAAGCCAGTGGCGGCAAGATTGAAGTGCTGGTTGAGCGGATGCTCGACGACAAACGCATTCTTGCGCATATTCGCGCCTCGAAAGCGCCAAAACCTGGCGCAGAACTGTTGCTGGGCGATGACGAAAGTATCAACGCAACAATGACCGTGCGCCACGGCGCACTGTTTGAAGTCGAATTTAACGATGAGCGCTCGGTGCTGGATATTCTCAACAGCATCGGCCATATCCCACTGCCGCCGTACATCGACCGTCCGGACGAAGATGCAGACCGCGAACTTTATCAAACGGTTTATAGCGAAAAACCAGGCGCGGTAGCAGCACCGACCGCCGGACTGCACTTTGACGAACCGCTGCTGGAAAAATTGCGCGCCAAGGGCGTGGAGATGGCATTCGTGACTCTGCATGTGGGGGCGGGTACCTTCCAGCCGGTACGCGTCGACACCATTGAAGACCACATCATGCACTCGGAATATGCAGAAGTGCCGCAGGATGTGGTTGACGCAGTGCTGGCTGCGAAAGCGCGTGGTAACCGGGTGATTGCGGTTGGCACCACCTCTGTTCGCTCGCTTGAGAGCGCGGCCCAGGCGGCGAAAAACGATCTGATTGAACCGTTTTTCGATGATACACAAATCTTTATCTATCCCGGCTTCCAGTACAAAGTGGTCGATGCGCTGGTGACTAACTTCCATCTGCCGGAGTCAACGCTGATTATGCTGGTTTCCGCATTTGCCGGTTATCAACACACCATGAACGCCTATAAAGCGGCAGTAGAAGAGAAATATCGCTTTTTTAGTTACGGTGATGCGATGTTTATCACGTACAATCCGCAGGCAATTAATGAGCGCGTCGGGGAGTAATTCCGCGGCGCTGGTTTAAACGTTGGACTGTTTTTCTGACGTAGTGGAGAAAAAATGAAATTTGAACTGGACACCACCGACGGTCGCGCACGCCGTGGCCGCCTGGTCTTCGATCGTGGCGTAGTGGAAACGCCTTGTTTTATGCCTGTTGGCACCTACGGCACCGTAAAAGGGATGACGCCGGAAGAAGTTGAAGCTACTGGCGCGCAAATTATTCTGGGTAACACTTTCCACCTGTGGCTGCGCCCGGGTCAGGAAATCATGAAACTGCATGGCGATCTGCACGATTTTATGCAGTGGAAAGGCCCGATCCTTACCGACTCCGGCGGCTTCCAGGTCTTCAGTCTTGGCGATATCCGTAAAATCACCGAACAGGGCGTGCACTTCCGTAACCCCATCAACGGCGACCCGATTTTCCTCGATCCCGAAAAATCGATGGAGATTCAATACGATCTTGGCTCAGACATCGTCATGATTTTTGACGAGTGTACGCCGTATCCTGCTGACTGGGATTACGCGAAGCGCTCTATGGAGATGTCGCTGCGTTGGGCGAAGCGTAGCCGCGAGCGTTTTGACAGCCTCGGCAACAAAAATGCGCTCTTTGGTATCATTCAGGGCAGCGTTTACGAAGATTTACGTGATATCTCTGTTAAAGGTCTGGTAGATATCGGTTTTGATGGCTACGCTGTCGGCGGTCTGGCAGTGGGTGAGCCTAAAGCAGATATGCACCGTATCCTGGAGCATGTGTGCCCGCAAATTCCGGCAGACAAACCACGTTACCTGATGGGCGTTGGTAAACCGGAAGACCTGGTTGAAGGCGTGCGCCGCGGTATCGATATGTTTGACTGCGTAATGCCAACACGTAATGCGCGTAACGGTCATCTGTTCGTGACCGATGGCGTGGTGAAAATCCGCAATGCGAAGTATAAGAGCGACACTGGCCCGCTCGATCCTGAGTGTGATTGCTACACCTGTCGCAATTATTCACGTGCCTACTTGCATCATCTCGACCGTTGCAACGAAATATTAGGCGCGCGACTCAACACCATTCATAACCTTCGTTACTACCAGCGTTTGATGGCGGGTTTACGCAAGGCTATTGAAGAGGGTAAATTAGAGAGCTTCGTAGCTGATTTTTACCAGCGTCAGGGGCGAGAAGTACCACCTTTGAACGTTGATTAATATTAATAATGAGGGAAATTTAATGAGCTTTTTTATTTCTGATGCGGTAGCGGCAACGGGTGCTCCGGCACAAGGTAGCCCGATGTCTTTGATTTTGATGCTGGTGGTATTCGGTCTGATTTTCTATTTCATGATCCTGCGCCCACAGCAGAAGCGCACCAAAGAACACAAAAAGCTGATGGACTCCATCGCGAAAGGTGATGAAGTGCTGACGAACGGTGGCCTGGTCGGTCGCGTAACCAAAGTAGCAGAAAACGGCTACATTACTATCGCGCTGAATGACACCACTGAAGTAGTTATTAAACGTGACTTCGTAGCCGCCGTTCTGCCGAAAGGCACCATGAAGGCGCTGTAATTAAAATTTTTCCCTAAGGGAATTGCCGTGTTAAACCGTTATCCTTTGTGGAAGTACGTCATGCTGATCGTGGTGATTGTCATCGGTCTGCTGTATGCGCTTCCCAACCTGTTTGGTGAGGATCCGGCTGTTCAGATCACTGGCGCGCGCGGAGTCGCCGCCAGTGAGCAAACGCTGATCCAGGTCCAGAAAACGTTACAAGAAGAAAAAATAACTGCTAAGTCTGTGGCACTGGAAGAGGGCGCTATTCTTGCGCGCTTCGACTCCACTGACACCCAGCTACGCGCTCGTGAAGCATTAATGGGCATTCTGGGTGACAAATATGTCGTGGCGCTTAACCTTGCCCCGGCTACGCCGCGCTGGCTGGCAGCTATTCACGCTGAGCCGATGAAGCTCGGCCTTGACTTGCGTGGCGGCGTTCACTTCCTGATGGAAGTGGATATGGACACTGCGCTTGGCAAACTTCAGGAACAAAATATCGATAGCCTGCGCAGCGATCTGCGTGAAAAGGGCATCCCGTATACCACTGTTCGTAAAGAAAATAATTACGGTCTGAGCATCACTTTCCGCGATGGCAACGCCCGTGATGAAGCCATTGCATATCTGAGCAAGCGTCATCCCGATCTGGTCATTAGCAGCCAGGGTAGCAACCAGCTGCGTGCGGTCATGAGCGATGCGCGTCTCAGTGAAGCGCGTGAATATGCGGTGCAGCAGAACATTAACATCCTGCGTAACCGTGTAAACCAGCTTGGTGTGGCGGAACCTGTAGTACAACGTCAGGGCGCAGACCGCATTGTCGTTGAGCTGCCAGGTATTCAGGATACCGCTCGCGCGAAAGAGATTCTTGGCGCGACCGCGACGCTGGAGTTCCGTCTGGTAAACACCAACGTTGACCAGGCCGCTGCTGCATCTGGCCGCGTACCGGGCGACTCTGAAGTGAAACAGACCCGCGAAGGTCAGCCGGTTGTGCTGTACAAACGCGTAATTCTGACCGGTGACCATATCACCGATTCCACTTCCAGCCAGGACGAATACAACCAGCCGCAGGTTAACATCTCGCTCGATAGCGCTGGTGGCAACATCATGTCTAACTTCACTAAGGACAACATCGGCAAACCGATGGCGACCCTGTTTGTGGAGTACAAAGACAGCGGTAAGAAAGATGCTAACGGTCGTGCGGTTCTGGTGAAACAGGAAGAGGTGATTAACATCGCGAATATCCAGTCTCGTCTGGGTAACAGCTTCCGTATCACTGGTATCAACAACCCGAACGAAGCCCGCCAACTGTCACTGCTGCTGCGTGCCGGTGCGTTGATCGCGCCGATTCAGATTGTTGAAGAACGTACCATTGGCCCGACTCTGGGTATGCAGAACATTGAACAGGGGCTGGAAGCGTGTCTGGCTGGCCTGCTGGTTTCTATTCTGTTCATGATCCTCTTCTATAAGAAGTTTGGTCTGATTGCGACCAGTGCTCTGATTGCGAACTTGATCTTGATTGTCGGCATTATGTCGCTGTTGCCAGGCGCAACGCTGAGTATGCCGGGTATCGCGGGTATCGTCTTAACCCTTGCGGTAGCGGTCGATGCTAACGTACTGATCAACGAACGTATTAAAGAAGAGTTAAGCAACGGGCGTACTGTTCAGCAGGCAATTGATGAAGGTTATCGTGGCGCGTTCAGTTCCATCTTCGATGCGAACATCACCACGCTGATTAAAGTCATCATCCTGTACGCGGTGGGTACCGGGGCAATTAAAGGGTTCGCGATTACTACCGGTATCGGTGTGGCGACGTCGATGTTTACCGCGATTGTCGGTACGCGTGCCATCGTAAACCTGCTATATGGCGGCAAGCGCGTCAAGAAGCTGTCAATCTGAGGAGTGCGATGTGGCACAGGAATATACTGTTGAACAACTAAACCACGGCCGTAAAGTCTACGACTTTATGCGCTGGGACTACTGGGCTTTCGGCATCTCTGGTCTACTGTTAATTGCCGCGATCGTCATTATGGGCGTGCGCGGCTTTAACTGGGGGCTGGATTTCACCGGTGGTACGGTTATTGAAATTACGCTCGAAAAACCGGCTGAAATTGATGTAATGCGTGATGCATTGCAGAAAGCGGGCTTTGAAGAGCCGATGCTGCAAAACTTCGGTAGCAGCCACGACATCATGGTCCGCATGCCGCCAGCTGAAGGCGAAACCGGTGGTCAGGTGCTGGGCAGCAAAGTTCTGAAGGTGATTAACGAAGCTACCAATCAGAACGCGGCGGTGAAGCGTATTGAGTTCGTCGGTCCGAGCGTAGGGGCAGACCTTGCGCAAACCGGCGCGATGGCGCTGATGGCTGCGCTGCTGTCTATCCTTGTATACGTTGGTTTCCGCTTTGAGTGGCGACTGGCTGCAGGGGTAGTAATCGCGCTGGCGCACGACGTTATCATTACGCTGGGTATTTTGTCGTTATTCCATATCGAGATTGACCTGACCATTGTGGCATCGTTGATGTCGGTTATCGGTTACTCGCTTAACGACAGTATCGTGGTATCGGACCGTATTCGTGAGAACTTCCGCAAGATCCGTCGCGGTACGCCTTACGAAATCTTTAACGTGTCCTTGACCCAGACGCTGCACCGTACCTTGATCACATCCGGTACCACCTTGATGGTTATCCTGATGCTGTATCTCTTCGGTGGCCCGGTGCTGGAAGGCTTCTCGCTGACCATGCTGATTGGTGTGACTATCGGTACTGCATCTTCCATCTATGTAGCATCGGCGCTGGCCCTGAAACTGGGTATGAAGCGCGAACACATGTTGCAGCAGAAAGTGGAAAAAGAAGGGGCGGACCAGCCGTCAATTCTGCCTTAATCAAGTTCCCGTTGATGTTGAAAATCCCGGTCAGAAGATCGGGATTTTTTTTGATGTATGGAGATTGCGAAAATCCCCACATCTTGGGAAACTGCGCGTAACCCTACATTTCATCCAGGTAACTTTTCATGGCTATCATCCCAAAAAACTATGCGCGGTTAGAAAGCGGCTATCGCGAAAAAGCATTAAAACTCTATCCGTGGGTCTGCGGTCGCTGTTCCCGCGAGTTTGTTTATTCCAACCTGCGTGAGCTTACCGTTCACCATATCGATCACGACCATACCAATAACCCGGAAGATGGCAGTAACTGGGAATTACTTTGTCTCTATTGCCACGATCATGAGCATTCGAAATATACCGAAGCGGATCAGTATGGTACGACCGTTATCGCAGGGGAAGATGCGCAGAAAGATGTCGGTGAAGCGAAGTACAACCCATTCGCTGATTTAAAAGCGATGATGAATAAGAAGAAGTAATAAAAAATGCCGGATACAAAATTCGCTATTTGAGCTTTGTGACAAACGAAAAATTGCCTGATGCGCTACGCCTTATCAGGCCTACGTAATCTCAGCAATGTATTGAATTTGCGTGCTTTTGTAGACCGGATAAGGCGTTTACGCCGCATCCAGCATGAATAACGCGCACGTTGTCGACAATCTGAAATGCCGGGAATAAATCCCGGCATTTTCATAATCAGAAGTTGTAACCTACTACCAGGTAACCACCCCAGCCGGTAGAGCGAACGTTGAAGTTGCCGTTGCCGAAGTTCAGTTCTGCATCGTCGTTCCACTGACCACCGTCGTGCCAGTAACGAGCTACGACAGAGTAGTGCCAGTGATCGTAGTTCAGCGCCAGAATATGGCTGGAAGCGATGGAGTTATTGCTGCGCGTCTTAATACCGTTGATTGCGTTACCGCTGTCATCACCCAGATCGGAACCCCAGTCGAAGTTGGTGAAACCGATGTAGCTTAACTGACCGCCCCACAGATCGGTAATCGGCACAAAGTATTTAATTTTGAAACGGTAACCGTCCCACTCGTTTTCGTTCGCTGCGCCGTAGTTCTGCCACTGGTATTTCGCATACACGTTCATGGACAGGCTCATCGGCAGGCCAGTGTCGATGTCAGTACCCAGACCCATATACCAGGTGCTCTGGCGACCATCTTTGTTACGGCCCATGTCGTAAATGTAGTTGTTCGCGAAGTACCACTCTTTGAACGGACCGAAGCTAAGGTCAGTATTGGTCAGCTTATCGATGGAGAAACGCGGTTCGATTTCCATAAACAGCGGAGAACCGTGGTTCCAGATACCTTTTGCATCGGAGTTACCGCCGAAGAATACTGGCGCATCCGCGTAACCATAGAAATCGAACCAGTCTTTTTTAGCGAATGCTTCATACTCCAGGTAAGTATCGTTACGGATCTGCGGTCCGAAACGAGTGTGATAGCTACCAACTACGTTAACGCTCTGGTGCCACCAGTCGGAAAGGTACTGCGGTTTATCGTTTTCAGCTGCGTTGACAGTAAAAGACGAAGAGAGCGCCAGTACCGCACCGGCTGCCAGTAATGTTTTTTTCATATGTATGCCACTGTTTGAAAATCCCTTACGGGAGTGAAAAAGGCGCAAATTGCGTTTCTAAATATTTCCTATACAGAGGAGCCTATTATAAAAATCATTGCTCACAAAAATATGTTTCGTTTCACAGTTCTATCATTTACGTAATCGATTGCGTTCACGTTTACACATATTCGGGCGGGGATTGTACTGACTTTCACCCTTGTTGCAAACTTTTACTATCAATCTGGGTGATGTAAGCGGAGTAACAAAATGACGGGGGAGGATGTTGCGGGACGCACAAAACGCCCCGCGATACGTTTACTGCATAACAGGTTGAATGTCGTGTATACGTACAAAACCTACCTGATCCGCAGAAATACCCTTTAACTGTAACGGAATATCAACATCGCTCGGAGCGAGGACGCTGGCAGGTGCGTTAATCAATTGATTCTGCACATTGACTTCCTGAAAGTTGTCAGTTGTTCCCTGAATTTGTCCATATTCAACGGTTCCGCTGAAAGCGGGTAAGGGATCATTGGACTCGCCCTGAACCCGTAATGTCAGAGTGGTGTCATCTGCATTTGGCGTAATATTCACCAGCGACATACGTAAAGTGCCAATTTGGCTTTCCAGCCGTGCCGGTGTATTTGCACCAGGTAACAGGTAAACCCCACTGCTGGATTTTGCGTTCAGCGTATTTTGCTGGGTGATTTTGACAGTTTCTTTGTTGAGCTGAGTCATCTCTTTATTCAACGTGTTGACGCTGTGTTTCATCTGGCGTACTTCGCTTTGCTGCACGCAGGCGCTCAGGCTGAACAGGCTTCCCAGCAGGAGTAGTCGAAAACATACTTTAATGTTCATAGGTAGTCCCTTTCTCGTCACAATTATCCTAATGGTAGAGGCTTAAAGCCGTGAAAGCATCGATCCTTTATCTCAAAAGCGTTGCGCCTTTGTTGTATCGCCAGTTCAGGGTAAAATAGATTTCTATTAACCACCTGGTCAGGACGCCGTATGCATTGCCCATTCTGTTTCGCCGTGGACACTAAGGTAATTGACTCTCGTCTCGTGAGCGAGGGTTCTTCCGTACGCCGCCGTCGGCAGTGTCTGGTGTGTAATGAACGTTTCACTACTTTTGAAGTGGCGGAACTGGTTATGCCGCGTGTCGTGAAAAGCAACGACGTGCGCGAACCGTTTAATGAAGAAAAATTGCGTAGCGGAATGCTGCGGGCGCTGGAAAAACGTCCGGTGAGTTCCGATGACGTCGAAATGGCGATCAACCATATTAAATCGCAACTCCGCGCCACCGGTGAGCGCGAAGTGCCGAGCAAAATGATTGGCAATCTGGTGATGGAGCAATTGAAAAAGCTCGACAAAGTCGCCTATATCCGTTTTGCCTCTGTCTATCGCAGTTTCGAAGATATCAAAGAATTTGGCGAAGAGATCGCGCGCCTGGAGGATTAAACCGTGCAGGACGAGTTATACATGGCGCGGGCGCTAAAGCTGGCGCAACGAGGGCGCTTCACCACTCACCCTAACCCGAATGTCGGTTGCGTCATTGTGAAAGATGGCGAAATTGTCGGTGAAGGTTACCATCACCGCGCGGGCGAACCGCATGCCGAGGTACACGCGTTGCGCATGGCAGGTGAAAAAGCCAAAGGCGCAACGGCGTATGTGACACTCGAACCTTGTAGTCATCATGGTCGTACGCCGCCGTGTTGTGACGCATTAATTGCTGCTGGCGTGGCGCGCGTGGTGGCTGCGATGCAGGACCCTAATCCGCAGGTCGCTGGGCGTGGACTTTACCGTTTGCAACAAGCTGGCATTGACGTCAGCCACGGCCTGATGATGAGCGAAGCCGAGCAATTGAATAAAGGCTTCCTCAAGCGCATGCGCACCGGCTTTCCTTATATACAGTTGAAACTCGGCGCGTCGCTAGATGGTCGCACTGCGATGGCCAGCGGTGAAAGCCAGTGGATCACTTCACCTCAGGCTCGACGCGATGTTCAGCGTCTGCGCGCGCAAAGTCATGCTATTTTAACCAGCAGCGCCACGGTGCTGGCGGACGATCCAGCCTTAACGGTGCGTTGGTCTGAACTGGATGAACAAACTCAGGCGCTCTATCCGCAACAAAATCTCCGTCAGCCGGTACGTATTGTGATTGATAGCCAAAATCGCGTGACGCCGGAACACCGCATCGTGCAGCAGCCGGGCGAAACCTGGTTCGCGCGTACGCAGGAAGATTCTCGTGAGTGGCCGGAAACGGTGCGTACCTTGCTGATTCCAGAGCATAAAGGTCATCTGGATCTGGTTGTGCTGATGATGCAACTGGGTAAACAGCAGATTAACAGCATCTGGGTGGAAGCGGGGCCAACGCTCGCTGGCGCATTGCTACAGGCGGGTTTAGTCGATGAGCTGATTGTCTATATCGCACCTAAACTATTAGGCAGCGACGCCCGCGGATTATGTACGCTGCCGGGGCTTGAGAAATTAGCCGACGCGCCCCAATTTAAATTCAAAGAGATACGTCATGTAGGCCCGGATGTTTGCCTGCATTTAGTGGGTGCATGATCTCCCGGCTCGAAAGGGAAGCAGCGCACGAAATATTATGCTAAAATCCGCCCCCCTGCGGGGCCATACTCGAACCCGAAGGAAGAAAATGAACATTATTGAAGCTAACGTTGCTACCCCGGACGCTCGCGTCGCCATCACCATTGCGCGTTTCAACAACTTTATCAATGACAGCCTGCTGGAAGGTGCAATTGACGCACTGAAACGTATCGGTCAGGTAAAAGATGAAAACATTACCGTTGTTTGGGTGCCTGGTGCCTATGAGCTGCCGCTGGCGGCGGGTGCACTGGCTAAAACCGGTAAATACGACGCGGTGATTGCGCTGGGGACGGTTATTCGTGGTGGCACTGCCCACTTTGAATATGTCGCTGGTGGTGCAAGCAACGGCCTGGCGCATGTTGCCCAGGACAGCGAAATTCCGGTTGCTTTTGGGGTTTTGACCACTGAAAGCATTGAACAAGCGATCGAACGTGCTGGCACCAAAGCTGGTAACAAAGGTGCAGAAGCTGCACTGACCGCGCTTGAAATGATTAATGTATTGAAAGCCATCAAGGCCTGAAATTAGTAAGGGGAAATCCGTGAAACCTGCTGCTCGTCGCCGCGCTCGTGAGTGTGCCGTCCAGGCGCTCTACTCCTGGCAGTTGTCCCAGAACGACATCGCTGATGTTGAATACCAGTTCCTGGCTGAACAGGATGTAAAAGACGTTGACGTCCTGTACTTCCGTGAGCTGCTGGCCGGGGTGGCGACTAACACCGCATACCTCGACGGACTGATGAAGCCATATCTGTCTCGCCTGCTGGAAGAGCTGGGCCAGGTAGAAAAAGCGGTACTGCGCATTGCGCTGTACGAGCTGTCTAAACGTAGCGATGTGCCGTACAAAGTGGCCATTAACGAAGCGATCGAACTGGCGAAATCGTTCGGCGCAGAAGACAGCCATAAGTTCGTCAATGGCGTACTGGATAAAGCAGCACCTGTGATTCGCCCTAACAAAAAGTGATATCCAGGCCGGCAGAGTAACGGAAAAACAGTTCCGCACTCGCCGGCCTTTTCTTTTTTACCTGCTGAGGCATAACGTATGGCATGTGGCGAGTTCTCCCTGATTGCCCGTTATTTTGACCGTGTAAGAAGCTCTCGTCTTGATGTCGAACTTGGCATTGGCGACGATTGCGCACTTCTCAATATCCCCGAGAAACAGACCCTGGCGATCAGCACTGATACGCTGGTGGCGGGCAACCATTTCCTCCCTGATATCGATCCTGCGGATCTGGCATACAAAGCACTGGCGGTAAACCTAAGCGATCTGGCAGCGATGGGCGCCGATCCGGCCTGGCTGACGCTGGCATTAACCTTACCGGACGTAGACGAATCGTGGCTTGAGTCCTTCAGCGACAGTTTGTTTGATCTTCTCAATTATTACGATATGCAACTCATTGGCGGCGACACCACGCGTGGGCCATTATCAATGACGTTGGGTATCCACGGCTTTGTTCCGATGGGACGAGCCTTAACGCGCTCTGGGGCGAAACCGGGTGACTGGATTTATGTGACCGGTACGCCGGGCGATAGCGCCGCCGGGCTGGCGATTTTGCAAAACCGTTTGCGGGTTGCCGATGCTAAAGATGCGGACTACTTGATCAAACGTCACCTCCGTCCGTCGCCGCGTATTTTACAGGGGCAGGCATTGCGCGATCTGGCAAATTCAGCCATCGATCTCTCTGACGGTCTGATTTCCGATCTCGGGCATATCGTGAAAGCCAGCGACTGCGGCGCACGCATTGACTTGGCATTGTTGCCATTTTCTGATGCGCTTTCTCGCCACGTTGAACCGGAACAGGCGCTGCGCTGGGCGCTCTCTGGTGGCGAAGATTACGAGTTGTGTTTCACTGTGCCGGAACTGAACCGTGGCGCGCTGGATGTCGCTTTGGGACATCTGGGCGTACCGTTTACCTGTATCGGGCAAATGACCGCCGATATAGAAGGACTCTGTTTTGTTCGTGACGGCGAACCTGTCACGTTAGACTGGAAAGGATATGACCATTTTGCCACGCCATAAAGATGTCGCGAAAAGTCGCCTGAAGATGAGTAATCCGTGGCATTTGCTTGCTGTCGGATTCGGAAGTGGATTAAGCCCGATTGTTCCTGGCACGATGGGATCGCTGGCGGCGATTCCGTTCTGGTATCTGATGACCTTTTTACCCTGGCAGCTTTATTCGCTGGTAGTCATGTTGGGGATCTGTATCGGCGTCTATCTTTGCCATCAGACCGCGAAAGATATGGGCGTGCACGATCACGGTAGTATCGTCTGGGACGAATTTATCGGTATGTGGATCACGCTCATGGCGCTGCCGACCAATGACTGGCAGTGGGTCGCCGCCGGGTTTGTGATTTTCCGTATTCTGGATATGTGGAAACCGTGGCCGATCCGCTGGTTTGATCGCAATGTGCATGGCGGCATGGGGATCATGATCGACGATATTGTCGCCGGGGTGATTTCCGCAGGCATCCTGTATTTTATCGGTCATCACTGGCCGCTGGGTATTCTGTCGTAGTTGTGCACCGATGCCTGATGTGACGCTTGTCGCGTCTTATCAGGCCTGGATTCCTATTTAAATCCTACCACCGGATGCGGTTTATACGGCGTTTCCAGTTCAGCAATCTGTTCCGGCTTCAACGTGATATCCACCGCGTTCAGTAGTTCATCAAGTTGTTCTTCCCGCGATGTACCAATAATGGGTGCAGCAATACCTGGTTTGCTCAACAACCAGGCCAGCGCAACTTGTGCTCGTGTCGCGCCCAGTTCTTCACTGACGCCCGTTAAGCGTTCTGCGATCTGCGCGTCATTTTCATCGCTTTCTTTATAGAGATTTTTCCCCACCTCATCAGACACCAGGCGTGCAGTGGTTTCTCCCCACGGACGAGTCAGACGGCCCCGCGCCAGCGGGCTCCACGGAATGACCGCCACGCCCTCTTGATAACACAGTGGCAGCATCTCACGCTCTTCTTCGCGATAAATCAGATTGTAGTGATCCTGCATACTGACAAACTGCGCCCAGCCGTGCTGTTTTTGTAGTTCCAGCGCCTGAGCAAACTGCGAGGCGTGCATGGATGATGCGCCGATATAACGTGCTTTCCCGGCTTTTACCACGTCGTTCAGGGCTTCCAGCGTCTCTTCGATCGGCGTGTTGTAATCCCAGCGATGAATTTGCAGGATATCGACATAATCCATGCCGAGACGGCGCAGGCTGTCGTCGATAGAGCGCAATATTTGTGCACGGGATAATCCTTCCGGTAAATCACCAACGCGATGGAACACTTTGGTCGCAACGACAACGTCTTCACGACGGGCGAAATCCCGCAGTGCGCGACCGACGATCTCTTCGCTGCTGCCATCGGAATAGCTATTGGCGGTATCAAAGAAATTTATGCCGCCTTCCAATGCACGTTTAATTATGGGACGGCTGCTCTCTTCCGGCAGTGTCCATGCGTGATTACCACGATCTGGCTCGCCAAAGGTCATACAGCCGAGGCAAAGTCGGGAAACGCGAAGGTCGGTTTTTCCTAAGGGGTTGTATTGCATGCTGCCACTCCTGCCATGAATAATTTCTTAAGCATAGCAGGAGTAGAGTAGGGATTATGCCAGCCAGGCCTTGATTTTGGCTTCCATACCGGCGGCATCGAGGCCGAGTTCGGCGCGCATTTCTTCCTGAGTTCCTTGCGGAATAAAGAAGTCCGGCAGACCAATGTTCAGCACGGGTACTGGTTTACGATGGGCCATCAGCACTTCGTTCACGCCGCTGCCTGCGCCGCCCATAATGGCGTTTTCTTCTACGGTGACCAGCGCTTCATGGCTGGCGGCCATTTCCAGAATTAACGCTTCATCAAGCGGTTTCACAAAACGCATATCGACCAGCGTAGCGTTCAGCGATTCAGCGACTTTCGCCGCTTCTGGCATCAGCGTACCAAAGTTGAGGATCGCCAGTTTCTCGCCACGACGCTTCACAATGCCTTTGCCAATAGGCAGTTTTTCCAGCGGCGTCAGTTCCACGCCAACCGCGTTGCCGCGCGGGTAGCGCACCGCGGACGGGCCATCGTTATAGTGATAGCCGGTATAGAGCATCTGGCGACATTCGTTTTCATCACTCGGGGTCATGATGACCATTTCTGGTATGCAGCGCAGGTAAGAGAGATCAAAAGCGCCCTGGTGAGTTTGACCGTCAGCACCAACAATGCCCGCGCGGTCGATGGCGAACAGGACCGGGAGCTTTTGAATTGCCACGTCATGCAGCACCTGATCATAGGCGCGTTGCAGGAAAGTGGAGTAAATCGCGACAATGGGTTTGTATCCACCAATCGCCAGACCCGCAGCAAAGGTCACTGCGTGTTGCTCGGCAATAGCCACGTCGAAGTAGCGATCCGGGAATTTACGTGAAAACTCGACCATGCCGGAGCCTTCACGCATCGCCGGAGTAATCGCCATCAGCTTGTTGTCTTTCGCTGCCGTTTCGCACAGCCAGTCGCCAAAGATTTTTGAATAGCTCGGCAGGCCGCCGCTACTTTTCGGCAAACAACCGCTGGAGGGATCAAATTTAGGCACGGCGTGGAAAGTGATTGGGTCTTTTTCTGCCGGTTCATAACCACGACCTTTTTTGGTCATGATATGCAGGAACTGCGGGCCTTTCAGATCGCGCATGTTCTTCAGCGTGGTGATAAGCCCCAGTACATCGTGACCGTCAACCGGACCGATGTAGTTAAAGCCCAGCTCTTCAAATAACGTGCCAGGCACCACCATGCCTTTAATATGTTCTTCGGTGCGTTTGAGCAGCTCTTTAATGGGCGGCACGCCAGAGAAAACTTTTTTCCCGCCTTCGCGCAGTGAAGAGTAAAGCTTACCGGAAAGCAGCTGCGCCAGATGGTTGTTAAGCGCGCCAACATTTTCGGAAATCGACATTTCATTGTCGTTGAGAACCACCAGCATATCGGGACGAATATCGCCCGCGTGGTTCATCGCTTCAAACGCCATGCCAGCGGTAATCGCGCCGTCGCCAATCACACAGACGGTGCGGCGATTTTTGCCTTCTTTCTCGGCAGCAACCGCAATACCAATTCCGGCACTGATGGAGGTTGATGAATGCCCGACGCTTAATACGTCATATTCGCTTTCGCCGCGCCACGGGAACGGGTGCAGGCCACCTTTCTGACGGATGGTGCCGATTTTGTCGCGGCGTCCGGTCAAAATTTTATGCGGATAAGCCTGATGCCCCACATCCCAGATTAACTGGTCAAACGGAGTGTTATAGACGTAGTGCAGCGCCACGGTCAGTTCGACCGTGCCCAGCCCGGAGGCGAAGTGCCCGCTGGAACGGCTCACGCTGTCGAGTAAATAGCGGCGCAGTTCGTCGCAGAGTTTCGGTAAACTCTCTTTCGGCAACAGTCGTAACTCCTGGGTGGAGTCGACCAGTGCCAGGGTCGGGTATTTGGCAATATCAAAACTCATCAGGGGCCTATTAATACTTATTGTTTATTTATTACGCTGGATGATGTAGTCCGCTAGCGCTTCCAGTGCCGAGGTATCGAGTGACTGTTCAGCCAGTTGTTTCAGCGACTGACGGGCATCGTCGATTAGATCCCGGGCTTTCTTCCGGGCTTGCTCAAGACCCAGAAGTGCAGGGTAGGTACTTTTACCAAGTTGCTGGTCGGCACCCTGGCGTTTTCCCAACGTTGCAGTATCTCCCACCACATCCAGGATGTCATCCTGAACCTGGAAGGCAAGGCCGATGCTCTCTGCGTACTTGTCGAGTACTGGCAGAGCACGACGCCCTTTATCTCCGGCGCTTAATGCACCAAGGCGAACGGCGGCGCGAATCAATGCGCCGGTTTTATGACGATGAATACGCTCGAGTGCGTCCAGAGGTACGTGTTTGCCTTCCGCATCTAAATCTAATGCCTGACCACCGCACATTCCGGCAATACCGCTGGCGCTTGCCAGTTCTGAAATCATCGAAATTCTGTCGCGGTCCGACACTTCCGGCATATCGGCATCGCTTAGAATCGAGAACGCCAGCGTTTGTAAAGCGTCGCCAGCGAGAATCGCGTTCGCTTCGCCAAACTTCACATGGCAGGTCGGCAAACCGCGACGCAGATCGTCATCATCCATTGCCGGTAAATCATCATGAATTAATGAGTAAGCGTGGATACACTCTACGGCGGCGGCGGGTGCGTCCAGAGTATTCAGACTTACGCCGAGCATTTGACCGGTGGCATAAACCAGGAAAGGTCGCAGGCGCTTACCACCTAATAATGCGCCATACTGCATGGTTTCTACCACGGGAGTGTTCTGAAAGGGCAGTGGGGCGATAAAACGGCTCAGCGCCTGGTTGGCCTGCTTAACGTAGGCTTCGAGTTGCTGCGGAAAGTCCATTACTCATTGTCCGGTGTAAAAGGGGTTAGAGAGGCGTCTTCGTGGTCAGACAGCAGAATTTGTACGCGCTGTTCGGCTTGTTGTAATTTGGCCTGCCCCTGACGTGCCAGCTGCACGCCGCGTTCGAACTCGTTCAGCGCCTCTTCCAGCGGCAGGTCGCCACTTTCCAGACGGGTTACAATCTGTTCCAGCTCGCTCAGCGCCTTTTCAAAGCTGGCGGGCGCCTCATTTTTCTTCGGCATAATGAATGTCTGACTCTCAATATTTTTCGCCCCGTCATGGTAACGGACTCAGGGCAAATAGCAAATAACGCGCAATGGTAAGGTGATGTGCGCAGCAAAGCGATGTTAGTGGTATACTTCCGCGCCTGGATGCAGCCGCAGGTGTGGGCTGCTGTATTTTTCCCTATACAAGTCGCTTAAGACTTGCCAACGAACCATTGCCGCCATGAAGTTTATCATTAAATTGTTCCCGGAAATCACCATCAAAAGCCAATCTGTGCGCTTGCGCTTTATAAAAATCCTTACCGGGAACATTCGTAACGTTTTAAAGCACTATGATGAGACGCTCGCTGTCGTCCGCCATTGGGATAACATCGAAGTTCGCGCAAAAGATGAAAACCAGCGTCTGGCCATTCGCGACGCCCTGACCCGTATTCCGGGTATCCACCATATTCTCGAAGTTGAAGACGTGCCGTTTACTGACATGCACGATATTTTTGAGAAAGCGTTGGTTCAGTATCGCGATCAGTTGGAAGGCAAAACCTTCTGCGTGCGCGTGAAGCGCCGCGGTAAGCATGATTTTAGCTCGATTGATGTGGAACGTTACGTCGGCGGCGGTTTAAATCAGCATATTGAATCCGCGCGCGTGAAGCTGACGAATCCGGAAGTGACTGTCCATCTGGAAGTGGAAGACGATCGTCTGCTGCTGATCAAAGGTCGCTACGAAGGTATTGGTGGTTTCCCGATCGGCACCCAGGAAGATGTGCTGTCGCTCATTTCCGGCGGTTTCGACTCCGGTGTATCCAGCTATATGTTGATGCGTCGCGGCTGCCGCGTGCATTACTGCTTCTTTAACCTCGGCGGCGCGGCGCATGAAATTGGCGTGCGCCAGGTGGCGCATTATCTGTGGAACCGCTTTGGCAGCTCCCACCGCGTGCGTTTTGTCGCTATTAATTTCGAGCCGGTCGTCGGGGAAATTCTCGAGAAAATCGACGACGGTCAGATGGGCGTTATCCTCAAACGTATGATGGTGCGTGCCGCATCTAAAGTGGCTGAACGTTACGGCGTACAGGCGCTGGTCACCGGCGAAGCACTGGGTCAGGTGTCCAGCCAGACGCTGACCAACCTGCGCCTGATTGATAACGTCTCCGATACGCTGATCCTGCGTCCGCTGATCTCTTACGACAAAGAGCACATCATCAACCTGGCTCGCCAGATTGGCACTGAAGACTTTGCCCGTACTATGCCGGAATATTGCGGTGTGATCTCCAAAAGCCCGACGGTGAAAGCGGTTAAATCGAAGATTGAAGCGGAAGAAGAGAAGTTCGACTTCAGCATCCTCGATAAAGTGGTTGAGGAAGCGAATAACGTTGATATCCGCGAAATCGCCCAGCAGACCGAGCAGGAAGTGGTGGAAGTGGAAACCGTCAATGGCTTCGGTCCGAACGACGTGATCCTCGATATCCGTTCTATCGATGAACAGGAAGATAAGCCACTGAAAGTTCAAGGGATTGATGTGGTTTCTCTGCCGTTCTATAAACTGAGCACCAAATTTGGCGATCTCGACCAGAACAAAACCTGGCTGTTGTGGTGTGAGCGCGGGGTGATGAGCCGCCTGCAGGCGCTCTATCTGCGCGAGCAGGGCTTTAACAATGTGAAGGTATATCGCCCATAATTTGTGGTTGTGACGTCGCATCTGGTCAGATGCGACGTTTACCGCATCCGACACTACTCGTAATAATTATAAATCCCTGCCGCCATCACCAGTTGTGATGCCACTTCATGGGCTTTCTCGCGCCCAACCAGCAGGTCGATAATTTTCAGACCAAAGTCGATAGCTGTACCCGGCCCCTGGCTGGTCAGCAATTTTACCCGTGCATCCCAGACGACGCGCTTGTCCTGCCATTGTTCAGCGGGAATTTTATCTTTCAGCGTCGGGAAGCCGGTCATATTGCCAATCGGGAAGATATCGTGCGGCACCAGCACAGTGGCTGGCGCGGCGCAAATAGCCGCGACGATACGCCCGGAACGGTGGAACTGTTTAACAGTTTCAACCAGCAGGGTGCTATCGCGAAAACATTCCGCGCCTTTAATGCCACCAGGCAGCACGATCACGTCATATTCGCCATCAGCCACTTCGACCAGCGGCGCATCCGCCAGCAGCTTCACGCCGCGCGAGCAGGTAATCGCCAGGTTACCATCGCTGGCGACGCTGGCAGTGGTGACTTTGATTCCGCCGCGAACCAGCAGATCGATAGTGGTGACGGCTTCAGTCTCTTCACTACCAGGGGCGAGGCAAACCAGTGCCGATGCGCTCATATTCACTCTCCTTTCTTTTTACCATTTCAAACAGGCGGGTGTTTTCCGGTACGGCAATCCCATGCGCACGGGCGCGGCGTAAGAGAAAACCATTGATATAGTCGATTTCAGTGTGGCGCAGCGCGCGGATATCCTGCAACATCGACGAGATATTTTCCGCTGTGGCATCAATCACCTGCATCACGTAATCACGCAAATCTTCTGCTGAAGTATGATGCCCTTCGCGTTCAATCACTGCCGCGACTTCTTCGCATATCTGCATAATTTCTTGCGGATGATGACGTAATTCACCGTTCGGGCAATTCCAGATGGCAGTCAGTGGATTAATCACACAGTTGACTGCCAGTTTGCGCCACAGCTCGGCGCGAATATTGTTATGCCAGGCAACGTCAGGTAACACGGTTTGCAAAATATCCGCCAGATAACTGTAATCGCCATCCTGTTGCCGTGCCGGACCAATATGCGTGATACCGTTTGCCACATGAATAATGACATTGCCGTCGCGGCGGGCGGCATGGGTGGTGGTGCCCATCAGTAACGGCTGCTGAATGTTTTGCAACTCTTCGATGGTACCCATGCCGTTGTGAATTAACAGTATTGGCGTGGTTACAGGCAGTGTGGACGCGAGGCTTTTGACGGCATCGGAAACCTGCCATGCTTTCAGCGTCACCAGTAACAGATCGCTGGTGGCCAGAAAATCGGGATCGTTAGCGGTCAGCGATTCGTTAAATATCGAACCGTCAGTCTCAACCAGATTCACGCTACAATAAGGTTGCGGTACGCGCAGCCAGCCCTGAACTTCGTGACCCTGTTTGCAAAGTGCTGTAAGCCATAATTGCCCTAAGGCACCGCATCCCAATACGGTAATTTTCATTGTTCCTCCTCACCCGCAACCACTCCGGGTGTTCAATAAGGCTATCCCTTAATTGTGCATGCTGTTGCGTCTATGCACAATTAAGGGATACGTCCTGGTGCAGGACTGTTGGTTATTTAACTTTGCAGGTATTATGCTTCGCATCAAAAATGAAGGGAGAGGAAAAGATGCCATCTTTCGATATTGTCTCTGAAGTTGATCTTCAGGAAGCACGTAACGCGGTCGATAACGCGAGCCGCGAAGTGGAGTCCCGTTTTGACTTCCGTAACGTTGAAGCCTCATTTGAGCTGAACGACGCCAGCAAAACCATTAAAGTGTTGAGCGAGTCCGATTTCCAGGTCAATCAGTTGCTGGATATTCTGCGTGCCAAGCTGCTGAAGCGCGGCATTGAAGGCAGTTCGCTGGATGTACCGGAAAATATCGTTCATAGCGGTAAAACCTGGTTTGTGGAAGCGAAACTGAAACAGGGCATTGAGAGCGCGACCCAGAAGAAAATCGTCAAGATGATCAAAGACAGCAAACTGAAAGTGCAGGCGCAAATTCAGGGCGATGAGATCCGCGTGACTGGCAAATCTCGTGATGATTTGCAGGCTGTCATGGCGATGGTGCGCGGTGGCGATCTCGGTCAGCCGTTCCAGTTCAAAAACTTCCGCGATTAACTTTCTGGATATAGCTACTGATTGTCAGGGCCACCGTGGTGGCCCTTTTGACCATGCATTTATTGAGTTGCAGAGGCGTTTCCTGATGCCCGGTCATAAAGCGACTGAATTAAAGCCTGTTGCTCTGGCTCAGGTTTAATTTCCAACTTATGGTAGATTTTGCCAATCTGATAAAGTTGCTCATTGCCCACGCTATCTATTTTTGTTATTGCTGGTTGTGTTGTTAATTTATTAAGCGTAAAGGTAATGTGTGCCATGCATTCTGCATTTTTCTGCATACAAATATTCTCCAACAATATCAGATTATGCATACCCAACATTTCCTCTTTTATCAATAATTCCCTGGCATTGCTCCATTCTTTGGCATTTATATAATATTGAATCATATGATCTGTATTGAAGGCAGGGACATGCTGATGCAGCACTCGGTTTGCGCTGGCAGTATCATTACCAAAACTATATAATTCGGCAAGTGATGAAAATAGTCCTCTCATTTCACTTTCAGAATGTGATTTTTGCTCGTTTATATAAAATTCTTCAGCGAAAGATGCGAGATGTTGAGCATATTTGGTTAGACCCACTTCACTAAATTTTTCACCAGTATTACTTATTATTATATCCCAGTCTTCTAATGGTTGATTACTGATCTCTTTAAGAAGAGTCGTGAAATATTTGTCCA
Organism: Escherichia sp. E3659; assembly: GCF_005781135.1. Taxonomy (NCBI): domain Bacteria; kingdom Pseudomonadati; phylum Pseudomonadota; class Gammaproteobacteria; order Enterobacterales; family Enterobacteriaceae; genus Escherichia; species Escherichia sp. E3659. The sequence goes on from NZ_VATQ01000014.1 coordinate 87,882, forward strand.
TTAGCTCATTGTCCTGATGACTATACAGGATTTTTAATGCGCTGACTTTGTCTTCATAACAATACTGACTATCATAACAAGCGTATTCTGGTGCTGTCATCAGAAGCGCCAGACGTTTTTTCATCAATTCCACCTCATTTAATGAACTTAATAAATTAATGAGGCTTAATTCACTTCTTGTTGATGGGGAAAAGGCAAAAATTTTATCGATAAATACTATGTAATTTGAAAGGCTGTTTTGATAGTCTTGCTGCATATCATTATTTCTATAAAACAATAAAATTCCTTCCAGAGTACTTAAGTAATTCGATTGAGATTCGGTAATGGCTTTGTGTAGACGTTGAGATAAAACTACCGCTTTTTCTTTGTTGCCATTGGCAGCGTAGATATTCATGAGTTTCAAATACTCATCACCATAATGGGATTCACGACTGCTATCTACAGCAATAGCTTTATCAAACATATTCAGCGCCTTATCGGCATAATGAATGGCGTTTTTTATATCGCCTTTTGTTTGATAACCCTCCGCAACTGTAAGTAACATGGTGACTTGCTGGTAGGGTATAACAACATTATCACCATATACAGTATTATAAATACTTATTGCCTTATCAGGATCACTCTGATATGCGACTAACACAGTAGGTAAATAATAATGCAGGGCATTGTCATCGAGGCTGAGAAGCTGCATCGCCTTTTCGGGTTGTTTGCTTTTTATCCAGCTATTGATATAGCTCTCAAAGGATGTAAGAGTTGCCGGTTTATTTAACCCAATTTTTGATAAAAAAGTTAAGGCTGTCTCTGGTGCTCCTTCTTCAGCGACTCTGGAGGCCGTTAAATCCAGATAATATTTAGCGTTTTTAGATTCTGTTTCAAGTTTGCTCAGTAAATTGTAAGCACGTTCAGGGTAGCCAGATACTAATAATTCATATTGCAAATTAAACCATTCAGCTTGCGATCTGAAGGTGGTATTTTCTTCCAGAGGTAAAGCAGAGTTTAGTTTTTGCTCGACGACAGAATAAACATCCGGCTGAGTGGGTTCGCTGGATAAAACCTGATGAGAATAAAACACAGATAAAATCATTAATAACAAAGTAGATTTCGCTTTCATCGCAAACTATATCCTTTTCTGTTTGATGAACCTTACGTGGTCCCTGAGCGCTTTATTTTGTTTGATGTTCAAGTTCATTTAATGCTTTAAGCGCAGGTTCTATTCCGCCTTCTGCCGCATTAGATAGATGAAACCTGGCTTTTTCCATATTTCTCTCAACGCCGTCACCATTCTGATACATCCTTCCCAGGTAGAAATGTGCGGCAAAATTACCTTGTGCAGCTGCTTTTTTGAACCAGACACCAGCATCAGGAAGATTCTGTGGTAGTTCTTTTCCGATGAGATATAAATAGCCAATTTCCGCCTGGGCATTACTATTGCCCAGTGTTGCAGCTTGTTGCAGATATGTCAGGTATTTTTCATTGTTTGCAGGTATACCATTGCCTTTGTAGACTGTCGCTAAAAAGTATATCGCATCAGTGTTTTTTTGCTCTGCAGATTTGGTTAACCATTTAATCCCTTCATCTATATTTGCACAGATGAATTCGTATTTCCCTAATGCAAATTGAGCACTGGAGTCGCCTGTTGTTGCATTATCTTTTATTTGTGTTGGAGTGTCTAAAGACGATAATTTCTCATCATTTTGATAGCATGTAATATATTTTATTCCGTTTTGATCATAAGTTTCCTCCGTACCATGTCTTTTATTATTAACATATTGCGTTGAGGTTAATAGTTTACCTGTGCGATCGTTAAACTCTTTTTCCACTCCTTGTCTGATACCATTGACGTACAGGGTTTCTTTGGTTAGTTTACCTGTGTTTTTGCTCCAGTTACGATATGCCCCATTCTCTACGCCATTTTTGTATTCGATTGAATAGGTTAATTTACCATACTTATTCCATGATTTGGCAATACCGTCGGTTTTTCCATTCTTATAAGGGTACAAACTCTCAGGGATGCCATTTTCGTACCACTCTTCACTGTTACCATCGAGTATGTCATGTTTATAGTTTTGTGATTTTGCAAGATTTCCATTTTTATACCATTGCTTAACCAGACCATTTAATTGGCCTTGCTCATCAAAATGTTTCTCCTCTTCTTTCTGCCCATTTTCATACCAGGTTTGAACAGAAATTTGTTTTCCGTCTTTATAGACGGATTTAGACAGTAACTTACCCTCTTCACTATAACGTTCGTTAGCTCCATCATACTGACCACGGGAATTTCTATTGTGTATAGAGCTTATTTTTCCGGATTGGTAGTAACTGGTATCTTTTCCAATCAACTCACTTTGCTGATAGAAATTTTCCTGCATGAGTTTGCCATCAGGATAATATTCATATGCAGGACCATCGAGTTTACTATTCAGATAGCTATGCTGCTGTTTGATTTTTCCATCTTCATAAAAATGAGGGCATTCACCATCTTTAATTTTGCCGTTATTAAAATGACGTTTACTTTCAATGGTCCCATTTTCATAATATGTAATAAACTCGCCGTTGATAAGACCATTAGAAAAACTTAGAGATTCATAGACGTTACCATTGCTATTGTAATAACTTTCGTATTTTCCATCTCTTTCTCCTTTTGGATTATAGTTAGCAATGTTTTTTATCTTTCCACTTTCAAACCAGGATTGAAATGAAGAAATAAATTTAGAATCGGAGAAGTTATCTGTGTCTGTATATCCTTCAAATGCAATCTGTTTAGTTGAAGACGGATTATCAGTTGATGAGATATACCATCCGGTGACTTTCCATTGTTTTTTCTCATCGTCAAAGGGTAAAGGAGATTGAATAAAATAAATTGCCAGACGTTTAGCAGTTGGTTTTAAAGTTTCATCGAGCCATACAGTAGACATTTTCTTTGTATATTCAGCACCACATAATTCTGTTGTACATACTTTTATGTCTGTCAGCATGGGAGTGCCATTACCGTCACACTGATTGATGGTCATAAAGAAATAGCGATCATCAAGAAAAGGAGTTTCTAATTTTTTTAATTTGTCGGCATAGGCTTTGTCAGTAATACCCATTGATTCTGGTCGAGCAGAAATTGAATTTGTTTCGCAAGGATTACTGGTTTTGAAATAAAAACGATCGGCAAGAACGAGTTTCAAATCATGAGATAATGCTGTTTTATTTGGCTCAACATGATCGATTTGTGCAATGAAAGTTATAGTGCTTGCGGGAGGGGATTCGCTTTTTGCATATGAACTGGCGCTATACAGTAGAATGATAATAGTAAATAATGATTTGTACATGATGTATTTTCCATGTGAATAATTTATCCCTGATATTTCATAAAAAGTATAGTTTACTTCTAATGTAATCGTCCAGTTATATGGAATTAAGCGAAGTATTAATAATGGAGGGTTTAAAGGATTATGGTGTTACGAAGTACGGTGCTATTTTATTTTTCATGAATAGCACCGTGCTTATTATTTAATAAGATACTTCGTTGATTACTCGCTCTATTTCAAAACGATTGGTGATTTTACTGTCTACTTTCACATAGACGCAATGTTCTAACTTCGCCAGCAGTACATCTTTGACACCAGGCGTTGTCAGTAAGCATTTTTCCAGTTTTTCATCTGCCATTACGTTTTCTGGGATTTCAATGCGCAAGCTGCTGACATACGGTGGTTCTTTCATGGTACTGGCGACTGCCAGCCACAATGCTGCCAGCATTGCGCCAGCGAGAAATACGCCCTGACCGTCAAACATGCCGTCAATCCAGCCGCCCAGCGAACCACCAATCGCCACGCCAAGAAACTGGCTGGTGGAGTAAACGCCCATCGCCGTACCTTTGTAACCAGCTGGAGACTCTTTACTGATAAGCGAAGGCAGAAGGGCTTCCATCAAATTAAACGCCACAAAGAAAAGCTGCACGCCGACCACCAGTTGCCAGAACTGCGTTTGTGCGTTCCACAACACGATTTCCGCAACCACGATCAGCCCGACGCAGAAGACAAAGACTTGTTTCATTTTACGCTTAACTTCAGCGTAGATAATGAAAGGTACGACAGAGCCAAAGGCGATTAACATCGTTGCCAGATAGACCTTCCAGTGTTCAGCCGCCGGGAAACCCGCATCAGCCAGTTGCCCTGGCAGGGCAACAAACGTCGACATCAGCAGCATGTGCAGACACATAATGCCGAAGTTGAGTTTCAGCAGCCGTGGTTCCGCCAGCACTTTACTGAAACTGCCTTTCACCATCCCGGACTCACGATTAAGTACGTGCGTGCTGCTGTTGGGTACAACCCAAATGGTCAACGCAATGCCGATCGTTGCCAGAATAGCGATCATCCAGAACAGCGCGTGCAGCCCAAGTTTGTGAGTAATGATCGGGCCAAGCACCATCGCAATGGCGAAGGTAATGCCGAAGCTCACGCCAATAAACGCCATCGCTTTGGTGCGGTTTTGTTCGCGAGTGAGATCGGAAAGCAACGCCATAACGGCTGCGGCTATGGCGCCGGAGCCTTGTAGCGCCCGGCCCAGAATAATTCCCCAGATGGAGTCGGAAAGTGCAGCAATAACGCTACCGGCAGCAAATACTGCCAGTCCGCCGACAATTAATGGTTTTCGACCAATGCGGTCGGAAAGCAGGCCAAACGGAATCTGAAAAACGGCCTGGGTCAGACCATAAATACCAATGGCAATACCGATTAATGCTTCGCTGGCGCCTTGCAGTGCCATACCGTACGTAGTCAGAACCGGCAGTACCATAAACATGCCCAGCATGCGCAATGAAAATACGGTCCCTAAACCCCAGGTCGCGCGCCGCTCACCTGGCGTCATTTTATAATCGTTCATTACCACCTCTTAAAAAATTGCCCACATAGTGTAGTGCGGAGCGCATGTTAGGTAAACAGAGTGTTAATGAGTAAATATTACATAAGAGAGTGATTTTTACGTCAGGTATGAGTTTCTCTCATATTCTTGCCATTAATACATCATGCGTTAAATATAACAAATGAAAAGCTCAAATGATTTTATCCTGCAACTAATGACATTATTTTCGGGTTTATTGATGGGCGTGTAATTTTTTATCAAAGGATGGTGTTATTTTATCGCAATAAATAGAAGCGTTGGAGGCACTGGTTATGCTGTTTCAGCTTAAATGTTTACTTATTACCTGGGCCGTTATGGCAGCGTATTTATTCATGAGGTGGATGTTTGCTGGTTGAATATATCAAGGAGGAATGTATGTGGTCTGGTAAAGTTATTTTATTATCATTGGGTTTATCTCTGGCTTCTTTTTGTCATGCTTCAACAGATATTGATCAACTGTATGAACGTATTGTCAATAAAGATCAGACGGCGTTAAAAGAACTGCAAAAATTAGCTGATACCAATAACACGCAGGCGCTAGTGCTACTGGGATTTGTTTATGAACACGGAGTGACAGTATCTGTTGACATCCCAAAGGCGATTCAGTGGTATGAGAAAGCCTGTAACCAGGGGGGCGAATACGGTTGTTATAATGCACGTTATTTCTTTCAATATGGTAAAGGCATAACCCTGGATGTGACACGAGCACAGATGTATGCCAGTAAGTCGAAAACTGACGATCTTAATATTCCGCCTGATTTGATGAATAAAATAATTAATCAGGCCTATGAATTGAAATCCGGGGCCGAGACAGACAAAACGAAACGGGCGAGTTTAATTGAATTTGTCAGTCGTTATGTCGGTCAGGCACCCGAGAATGATTTGCTTTTTTGGGGGCGAATTGGTTTCAGTAAACCGGAAATTCTGCGTCTGGCGACTCTATGGGCGCAGGAAGGCGACCCCGAAATGGATTATATTGTCGGAAATCTTTATCTCGATGATTTTTCACCTTCTGATGATAGACGTTCTTTAGACACCATAAAGAAAGCACTGCAATGGTTTCGCACTGCGGCAGAAAAAGGTTATCCGATGGCGCAGTATACCATGGGCGATGCCTACGAAAATGGCAGTGCTGGTTTAAAAATTGATGCTGTCGAAGCCAAAAAATGGTACGAATTAGCTGCAAATAAGAATGACGAAAAAGCATTAGTGGCCCTGGGGAATATTTACTATTCTGGGTTGACCGGTGAGGTTGATTATTCTAAAGCGAGCGTGCTTTTTGACAAGGCTGAACAGCAAGGGGCAAAAAAAGCTGCATTGTGGTTAAGTTGGATGTATTACAACGGATTAGGTGAAACGCTTGATTGTGATAAGGCATGGGAATATTACGAAAAAGGCGCAGGGAAATATTCAATGAAATTCAATAAGGATGAATATTTAACCCGTTGTAATCAAGATCAAAAAAACCGAGAAACACAGGGTGATACTTTACCTTACATCACGTTAAAACATTACGGGACCTATGGCTTTAACGCAAATGAAAAACCAAAAATATGCGATGTCAGTATTGAAATTAATGCAGATAAAATTAGTGGTATAACTAATTTGCAGTTGACGCTTGAGCTAAAAGGGGGGGAGGGAGTGAATAAAGAATATACTCTTTCTGTCCCTCCTTTTAGTTTGAATACGCTCGGTGTGGATATGTATAATAATTCCAGTCATATAAGAAAAAGCTATATAGACATCCCAATGTATAATCGTAATTTATGCGATTTTCATGATTTGACTTATTCTGTTAAATCTGCGACGGCGATACTGAATGGAAAACAACGTGATTTATTAAAAGAAGAGCATATTCAGGTGCAAGATAAATAAGGGATATTTTATGTTGCCTAAAAGAATATTATTTTCTTTAATGCTGATAGTTTCACCAGGCGTGGTGGCAAGTGAGAAAGCGCATGAATTGTATGACAGCATATACGATGGTAAACCTGCGCCCGATGTTATAAGTACACTGCATAAAATGGCTGAATCGGGGGATGTCGACGCGCAGAGCCTGTTAGGCTGGGAATATTATCAGCCCCGCTATGATACGAAACCCAACGTGCAGGAAGCGATTAAATGGTTCGAGTTAGCCGCCAGGCAAGGTCATGGAGATGCTTTGCTGGCACTGGGAGATATTTACTATTCCGGTACACTTATACGGGTGGATTACGCCAAAGCGTATGCGTTATTTAATCAGGCCGCGCAACACGGTATAAATTTAGCATGGTCCAGATTGGGCATGATGTACGCCAATGGTCAGTATGTTGAGGTAGATTGTAAGAAAGCGAAGGAATATCTTGATAAAGGTGTCCACATTTATGGTGGCCCGGAAGATTTTCTGGCTACTTGTCGAAAAGACATGATTGACAGAAAAACGGTTGACGATACGTTGCCAGCCATCAGAATTACCCATTCTGGAATGCGGGATAATTTTTTAGATGAGAGCTTTTCCTGTATGGACAGCCTCTTTGCCGAAACCAATAAATTAGGCGAAGTGGCCAATCTTCGTGTTACGTACAACATTAAGAGTCCGTCTGGTAAAGAAATTATCCAAACGGTTGGTTTCGAGCCTTTCGGCTTAAACCGACTGAATATTAACTTTACTGATTACATAATCGGTTCGTTTAGCAGCAATTCATTGCTCCTTCTTTATAGATCCGATTTTGAGTCGAAAATGTGTTCACAGGTGAAGACTCGCATTATTGCCGCAACGGCAATGATAAAGGGTAAAGAAGTGGATCTGCTAAAAGTGGGGGCAATAAAAAACCCGCCAGAGTAAGCGGGTTTTTTGATGACGATAAGATTTACCACACAGCAGCCAGCAGCGTATGCGAGTCCGGCACCATAAAATCAACGGACATCATCACCGAGAGGGCAGTGATGGCGATGATAGAGAAGCCGAACAGCTTGCGCGCCCAGACTCTGTCATCAGCAACTTTATAACCGCGCAGGGCCATACCTAACCACCAGACGCTCACCGCCGCGGCGACCACCAGATATTTATACCCAGCGTAACCGCCAAGAGAGAGCATCAGCGTGGCAACGGCAAAGGCGATGATATACAGCGTAATGTGGTTCTTCGCTACCGAAATGCCTTTTACCACCGGCAGTACCGGAATGTTCGCCGCCTGATAATCCTTAAAGCGGAAAATGGCGATGGCATAGGAGTGAGGCATCTGCCACAGGCTGAAGATAGCCAGCAGGATCGCTGCGCCGCTATCGAACTCGCCGGTTACTGCACAGTAGCCGATCACCGGCGGCGCTGCGCCGGAAAGCGAACCAATCAATGTGCCGTAGACCGAGTGGCGTTTCATGTACAGGCTATAAACGCCGACATAAACCACAAAGCCCATCACCCCCAGCCAGCAGGCCAGCGGATTCGCGCCAAACCACAGCAGCATAAAGCCAGCAATACCCAGCAAGGTGGCGTACACCAGCGAGACAGCAGGAGAGATCAGGCCTTTAACCAGCACCCGATTCTTCGTCCTTTCCATCTTTCTGTCGATATCCCTGTCGATGTAGTTGTTAAACACACAACCCGACGCCACAACCAGTGACACCCCAACCAGCGTGTAGATAAACAGGGGATAATCAATGCTGCCTTTTGAGGCTAACAGGAATCCCCCAATCACCGAGATCAGGTTGCCAAAGATGATGCCTGGTTTCGTTACTTGCAGGTATTGCTTAAACATCATAACCGCCGCTCTTAGTGCATCATCATGTTGTAGTTGAGGTTCCACATAATCCAGATGGAGCCCACAACCAGGATAGCGATGATTAGCACGGTGAAGACAAACGCCGTCATGTTCCAGCCTTCATCTGATTTGGTATTCATGTGCAGGAAGCACACCAGATGCACCAGAACCTGTACCACAGCCATTACCAGGATTGTTCCCAGAATTACGGCCGGAGAGGCAGAACCTGTCATTACCATCCAGAACGGGATCACCGTCAGGATTACCGACAGGATAAAGCCTGTCATGTAGGTTTTTACGCTGCCATGGGATGCGCCGCTATGTTCGTTAGAATGACTCATTACATCGCCCCCATCAGATAAACAACAGTGAACACACAGATCCAAACCACATCCAGGAAGTGCCAGAACAGGCTCAGACACATGATGCGGGTACGGTTAGTGCTGGTCAGGCCGCGACGGGCGATTTGTACCATCAGCACCGCCATCCAGATAAGACCGGAAGTGACGTGCAGACCGTGCGTGCCGACCAGCGCAAAGAACGCTGACAGGAAGCCGCTGCGATCCGGACCCATGCCGTTAACAATCAGGTGATGGAATTCGTAGATTTCCATCCCGATAAATCCGGCACCAAACAACCAGGTCAACGCCAGCCAGGAGATAACCTGGCTTTTGTTGTTTTTGTACATGGCGATAGCCGCCATGCCGTAGGTGATGGAGCTGAACAACAGCAAGAAAGTTTCAACCAGAACGAACGGCAGTTCGAAAATGTCCTTACCTGTCGGGCCGCCTGCGGTGCCGTTCACCAGAACGGCATAGGTAGCAAACAAGATAGAGAACAGAATGCAGTCGCTCATCAGGTAGATCCAAAATCCGAAGATTTTGGTTCCGCCTGCATCGTGGTGCCCGTGTTCGTGCGCGTGGGCAGTCGCGTGCGTCAAAGTATCAGTTGCCATTTTTCAGCCCTGCCTTAGTAATCTCATCGAAATGCTGGTTTTCCAGTTTTTCGATTTCTGCCACCGGCACGTAGTAATCCACGTCCTCGTCGAAGCTTTTCACGATCCAGGTGATGATCATGCCTGCGAAGCCAACAATCGCCAGCCACCAGATATGCCAGATCATGGCGAAACCGAAGATGGTGGAGAAAGCCGCAATGACGATACCGGCGCCGCTGTTTTTCGGCATATGAATTTCTTCATAGTGGTCAGGCTTTTTGTACGCTTCGCCTTTCTCTTTCATTTCCCAGAATGCATCACGCTCGTGAACGTGCGGCACAATGGCAAAGTTATAGAACGGAGGAGGGGAAGAGGTTGCCCACTCCAGCGTACGGCCACCCCACGGGTCGCCAGTCAGGTCACGGTTCTGGTCGCGGTCGCGAATAGAAACGTACATCTGAATAACGAGGCAGAGAATACCCAGCGCAATCAGTACCGCACCGCTGGCTGCAATCATCAGCATGGTGTGGAACTGCGGGTCAATCTGCTGGCTCAAGCGACGAGTCATGCCCATGAAGCCCAGCGCATACAGCGGCATAAAGGCAACGAAGAAGCCGATGATCCAGAACCAGAACGCGCGTTTACCCCAGGTTTCGTTCAGTTTGAAACCGAACGCTTTAGGCCACCAGTAGGTCATCCCTGCGAAGCAGCCGAAGACCACGCCGCCGATGATAACGTTATGGAAGTGCGCAATCAGGAACAGGCTGTTATGCAGAACGAAGTCCGCGCCCGGTACTGCCAGCAGCACACCAGTCATACCGCCCACCGAGAAGGTGACGATAAAGCCGATGGTCCACAGCATCGCAGAATGGAACACGATGCGGCCCTGATACATGGTGAACAGCCAGTTGAAGATCTTCACCCCGGTCGGGATGGCGATAATCATTGTGGTGATACCAAAGAAGGCGTTTACGTTCGCGCCCGCACCCATCGTAAAGAAGTGGTGCAGCCAGACGATGAACGACAGCACGGTGATACAGACGGTTGCCCATACCAGCGAGGTATAACCAAACAGACGTTTACGCGAGAAGGTTGCCGCAATTTCGGAGAACACACCGAAAACAGGCAGGATCAGGATGTAAACTTCCGGGTGGCCCCAGGCCCAAATCAGGTTGATGTACATCATCATGTTGCCACCCATATCGTTGGTAAAGAAATGGGTGCCCAGATAGCGATCCAGGGTCAACAACGCGACGGTAACCGTCAGAATTGGGAAGGAAGCAATAATCAGAATGTTTGCGCACAGTGATGCCCAGGTAAATACCGGCATCTTAAACATGGTCATGCCCGGTGCACGCATCTTCAGAATGGTAACAAAGAAGTTGATACCGGTTAGCGTCGTACCTATACCGGATAGCTGGAGACTCCATATCCAGTAATCGACACCGACTCCCGGACTGTACTCTATTCCCGATAGCGGTGGATAGGCCAGCCAGCCGGTCTGCGCAAATTCGCCCACACCGAGAGAAACGTTAACCAGAATCACACCAACAACGGTAAACCAGAAGCTTAAGTTGTTGAGGAACGGGAACGCAACGTCACGCGCGCCGATCTGCAGCGGAACCACCAGGTTCATCAGACCGATAACGAAAGGCATCGCCACGAAGAAGATCATAATCACGCCGTGCGCGGTGAAGATCTGATCGTAGTGGTGAGGTGGCAGGAAGCCCGCTTCACCCGCCGAGGCAAGGGCCTGCTGGCTACGCATCATAATGGCGTCAGCAAAACCACGCAGCAACATCACAATCGCTACGATGATATACATGATACCGAGGCGTTTATGGTCGACGGAGGTCAGCCACTCTTTCCACAGGTAGGTCCACTTACCGAAGTAAGTGATCAGGCCAACGAGCGCCAGACCTCCCAAAATAATGCCAGCGATCGTAACCATGACGATAGGTTCATGGTACGGGACTGCATCAAGTGATAATTTTCCGAACATCTTTATTCTTCCTCAACCCCTTTAATGGGCGGATTCCGCGTGGCTCATGTCCATGCCTTCCATACCTTCGTGTGCGCTGTGCTCACCTTCTGGCTGGGTCATGTCCATGCTCTTACCGTGAGCCATAAACTTATTAATCACATCGGCAAACAAGTCTGGTTTCACGTTGGAGAAATATTCCACCTGGTTGTATTCGCTAGGCGCGGCCAGTTTTTCGAACGCTGCCATGTCAGACATGCTGTTCGGCGACTGTTTCGCTTTTGCGACCCACTGGTCGAATTCGGCGCGATCCGGCGTTGCGATAGCTTTGAACTTCATGCCTGAGAAGCCCGGACCGCTGTAGCTGGCGGAGATACCGTCATAAGTACCGGGTTCGTTGGCGATCAGATGCAGGCGAGTCTGCATACCGGCCATGGCATAAATCTGGCTACCCAGACGCGGAATGAAGAAGGAGTTCATCACGGAGTTGGAGGTCACTTTGAAGTACACCGGAGTGTTCGCCGGGAAAGCGATTTCATTCACGGTAGCAATTCCCTGTTCCGGGTAGATGAAGAACCATTTCCAGTCCATGGAAACCACTTCGATGGTAATGGGCTTCTCGTCGTGTGCCAGCGGCTTGCTAGGCTCAAGAGCGTGAGTGGTTTTCCAGGTCAGTACCGCAAGGAAGATGATGATTAAGATAGGTACCGTCCAGACCACAGCTTCCACTTTATTGGAGTGTGACCAGTTCGGGCTGTACTTAGCATCTTTATTGCTCGCACGGTACTTCCAGGCGAAACCAACAGCCATCAAGATTGCGGGAATAACGACAATCAACATCAGGCCAAATGCCGTCAGTATCAGTGAACGTTGCTCCAGACCAATCTGTCCTTTGGGATCTAACAGCGCAGAATTACAACCACTGAGCAATACAGTGCCTGCAAATAATGACAACCATCCCAAACTTTTATTGTATTTCCTGAGTCTCATTTAACGACCTCAATTCCACGGGATCTGGTGGCGTTTAAAGTGTGTGGGCATTTTACGGGAAGGTTACATTACTGTAAACATGATTAAATTCCTGTTACTTGGATTTGGCTGTCAGGTCACATATGTTGCAAAACATATCAGGTTGGTTTTAAGAAGCTGTTGCAAAAGGGCGTTATAACGAAAGGGGCGCGCGGAAGGGGGGTGGCAGGGCAATTGGTATAACCAATCTCAAAATAAAACAATTATTTAACAAATAATTATCATTGAGGTGACAACTCAGGTGAGAAGAAATAAAGTGTCATTAGCTGAATCGTGTAAGAAAAATAGAATCTATAAATGGCGTCAATAAATTTAGAAATCTAAGCCGCACAAAAGAACAAATATTATTAAGCGATGCTGATGTTTATTTAGCCGTAATAATTACGCCGGGTGATTACTACAGCTAAATAATATTCACAGATTACGTCAGATGTGTTTTTCGTAGCGCCAGATAATCCAGCAAACCACCAAGCACGACTCCGCCCAGGGCGATTAAAACGCCGACTTCCAGCAGAGCAGGCAGGAAAGAGAAGTGGGTCAAATCCAGCGCGTCCATCGTCAATAGCAGTAACCACACGGCTAACAGACTGACGCCCGTTGCCAACGTCGACATGGCAAAGGCATAACCTGCCGGATACCCGGTACGAGGGATAAAGTCGTTATTGACCCATGTGTACTCCAGCGTGCGGCGGCAAACCAGCAGCAAAATAAGTCCAGGTACGGCGGCGGCAACAGAGAACAGATAGAACGTCGGCCAGCCGTGAGCTTCAACAAACCAACCTGCTACTGGTCCTACATAAACCCGTCCTACAGCAGAAAGCGCCGAGAGCAGGGCGAACTGGGTAGCGGAAAATGACTTATTACACAGGGTCATTAATAGCGCCACAAATGCTGATGTTCCCATCCCGCCACACAGATTTTCGAAAAAGACAGCCGCGCCCATGCTGTAGAGATGCTTATCAGTCACGGAAAGTAGCCAGTAACCGGCGTTGGACGCACCTTGTAAAAGGCCGAAAATCATGAGCGCACGGAACAATGACAGGCGCTGCATTAAAATTCCGCCGAACAATGCGCCGACGATGGTCGCCAGTAGACCGAGCGTTTTGTTAACTACACCCACTTCGCCGGCATCAAATCCGACGCCGCGAATCAAAAACGTGGTTGTCAGGCTCATGGCGAAAGCATCGCCCAGTTTGTACAGTACGATTAAAAGCAGAATCAGCCATGCGTTATTGCGGCCAAAGAAATCACGCAATGGTGCTACAACGGCTCGTTCCAGCGTTTTGGGTACAGGAATGGTGTCGGTTGGTTCTGGTGCAAGCAGTGTCGCGATAATACAGGGGATCAGCAGCGCCGCCATCAACCAGTACATGCCTTGCCAGCCCAGCCATTTATCCGCCAGCCATAAAGCCAGGCCGCCGGATACCAGCATCCCCAGGCGATACCCCAGCACGCTGATTGCCGCACCTGCGCCGCGTTCTTCCGCTGGAAGCACATCCGTTTTCCAGGCATCAAAGACGATATCCTGGGAGGCGGAGCAAAAAGCGATCACCACCGCCAGAGCTGCCATCCAGCGTAATTGGGTGCCAGGTTCGAGAAAACCCATCGCCGCAATGGACAGTAACAATAGAGTTTGTGTAGCGAGCAGCCAACCGCGCCGACGTCCGAGGAACGGTGGGGTGTAGCGGTCCATCAGCGGGGACCAGAGAAATTTAAATACATAAGCCTGGCCTACCAGAGAGAAGAAACCGATGGTTTTAAGATCGATATTCTCAACGGTCATCCACGCCTGTAACGTGCCGGATGTCAGGGCTAGCGGTAGCCCGGATGCAAAACCCAGGATCAGCAAAATGGCTGAACGTGGCTGTTGGAAAATACGTAAATATTGACTGGACATGGGCGTCTACAGGCCCGGTTTGCACCGGGCCAGAGGGCAGAAATTAACGCGCGTTCTGCTTGATGAATTCGTGAATGCTGGTGTCCTGAGACATGTCAGCAATGGTGTCGGTCAGCACACTGTTAACCGCATCGGCGATATTTTTGTTGGAAGCCTGAAAAGCGCCTTCAACGTTGTAGCTGGCACGATAGTTTTTGGTCATCTTGTTGCCATTCTGCGCGGTGGCGATGATGGCGATATCTGCTTTAGTGGCGATGTTGTAACGCACGTTACCCTGGGACACGTCAGCATACAGTTGGCTAACGATGATTTGCAGATTAACCGGACCATTTGGGCCGACCATGTAACCACGCGCGGTCATTTGTTTTTCCAGCACTTCTTGCAGCAGGAAACGCAAATCGCGAGAGGCGGTCAGGGTGACAATCTGGTTATCGCGGGTCACTTTCGCCAGCGCCTGATCGGTACGTTGATCGGCACCATTAATGCTAACGGTGACGCCCATCAGGCTTGGATCCTGCTGCGGCAGCGTCATCGTTGGGGAAACGTCAATCGTCGTTGGTGGTGTTGCGCATCCTGCAAGCATAAACAGAGCAACTAATGGGAAGAGGATTTTTTTGAACATGTTCTGGCTCTCAGAGACTGGTAAGCGTGTTTGGTAAAAATTCTCGCCATCATAACATTGCCAACGACGAGGGGAAGTGGGTAAGGCATGTAAATTCATCGTGTTGACGAAATAATCACCGTGAGTAAAAGAATCACTCGTGTGCAGCCTGTGAATTAATCTTTAAATCAGTAAACTTCATACGGTTGACTGAAAAACTGGGACGAAAGCTAAATATTTGTTGCTAAGCTGTAATGGTAACGGTAAAAGCGGCTAGTATTTAAAGGGATGGGTGACATCTCAGCGTTGTCGGAGGAGATATTTCATGATGATACGTGAGCGGATAGAAGAAAAATTAAGGGCGTCGTTCCAACCCGTATTCCTCGAAGTTGTGGATGAAAGCTATCGTCACAATGTCCCAGCCGGCTCTGAAAGCCATTTTAAAGTTGTGCTGGTCAGCGATCGTTTTACGGGTGAACGTTTTCTGAATCGTCATCGAATGATTTACAGTACTTTAGCGGAGGAACTCTCTACTACCGTTCATGCGCTGGCTCTGCATACTTACACTATTAAGGAATGGGAAGGGTTGCAGGATACCATTTTTGCCTCTCCTCCCTGTCGTGGAGCAGGAAGCATCGCGTAAAAACGCATTTGCAACCGTCAGCGCTTTTCCAGTATGTTGCTAAAGATTTTATGAAAAACGGCCTGCGGGCCGTTTTGTTTTGTCTGGATTTTGTGCTTTTTGCCCAGCATTCAGACGAAAATTCCCCGGGAATTGTGAAAAAATACGCGGTAGCGCGCAATAACCGTTCTCGACTCATAAAAGTGATGCCGCTATAATGCCGCGTCCTATTTGAATGCTTTCGGGATGATTCTGGTAACAGGGAATGTGATTGATTATAAGAACATCCCGGTACCGCGAAGCCAACAACCTGTGCTTGCGGGGTAAGAGTTGACCGAGCACTGTGATTTTTTGAGGTAACAAGATGCAAGTTTCAGTTGAAACCACTCAAGGCCTTGGCCGCCGTGTAACGATTACTATCGCTGCTGACAGCATCGAAACCGCTGTTAAAAGCGAGCTGGTCAACGTTGCGAAAAAAGTACGTATTGACGGCTTCCGTAAAGGCAAAGTGCCAATGAATATCGTTGCTCAGCGTTATGGCGCGTCTGTACGCCAGGACGTTCTGGGCGACCTGATGAGCCGTAACTTCATTGACGCCATCATTAAAGAAAAAATCAATCCGGCTGGCGCACCGACCTATGTTCCGGGCGAATACAAGCTGGGTGAAGACTTCACCTACTCTGTAGAGTTTGAAGTGTATCCGGAAGTTGAATTGCAGGGTCTGGAAGCGATCGAAGTTGAAAAACCGATCGTGGAAGTGACCGACGCTGACGTTGACGGCATGCTGGATACTCTGCGTAAACAGCAGGCGACCTGGAAAGAAAAAGACGGCGCTGTTGAAGCAGAAGACCGCGTAACCATCGACTTCACCGGTTCAGTTGACGGCGAAGAGTTCGAAGGCGGTAAAGCGTCTGATTTCGTACTGGCGATGGGTCAGGGTCGCATGATCCCGGGCTTTGAAGACGGTATCAAAGGCCACAAAGCTGGCGAAGAGTTCACCATCGACGTGACCTTCCCGGAAGAATACCACGCAGAAAACCTGAAGGGTAAAGCAGCGAAATTCGCTATCAACCTGAAGAAAGTTGAAGAGCGTGAACTGCCGGAACTGACTGCAGAATTCATCAAACGTTTCGGCGTTGAAGATGGTTCCGTAGAAGGTCTGCGCGCTGAAGTGCGTAAAAACATGGAGCGCGAACTGAAGAGCGCCATCCGTAACCGCGTTAAGTCTCAGGCGATCGAAGGTCTGGTAAAAGCTAACGACATCGACGTACCGGCTGCGCTGATCGACAGCGAAATCGACGTTCTGCGTCGTCAGGCTGCACAGCGTTTCGGCGGTAACGAGAAACAAGCGCTGGAACTGCCGCGTGAACTGTTCGAAGAACAGGCTAAACGCCGCGTAGTTGTTGGCCTGCTGCTGGGCGAAGTTATCCGCACCAACGAGCTGAAAGCTGACGAAGAGCGCGTGAAAGGCTTGATCGAAGAGATGGCTTCTGCGTACGAAGATCCGAAAGAAGTTATCGAGTTCTACAGCAAAAACAAAGAACTGATGGACAACATGCGCAATGTTGCTCTGGAAGAACAGGCTGTAGAAGCTGTACTGGCGAAAGCGAAAGTGACTGAAAAAGAAACCACTTTCAACGAGCTGATGAACCAGCAGGCGTAATTTACGCAGCATAACGCGCTAAATTCGCACAAAGGCCCGTCACCGCCAGGTGGTGGGCTTTTTTTTGTCATGAATTTTGCATGGAACCGTGCGAAAACGCTCTTTCGGTGTTAGCGTAACAACAAAAGATTGTTATGCTTGAAATATGGTGATGCCGTACCCATAACACAGGGACTAGCTGATAATCCGTCCATAAGGTTACAATCGGTACAGCAGGTTTTTTCAATTTTATCCAGGAGACGGAAATGTCATACAGCGGCGAACGAGATAACTTTGCACCCCATATGGCGCTGGTGCCGATGGTCATTGAACAGACCTCACGCGGTGAGCGCTCTTTTGATATCTATTCTCGTCTACTTAAGGAACGTGTCATTTTTCTGACTGGCCAGGTTGAAGACCACATGGCTAACCTGATTGTGGCGCAGATGCTGTTCCTGGAAGCGGAAAACCCAGAAAAAGATATCTATCTGTACATTAACTCCCCAGGCGGAGTGATCACTGCCGGGATGTCTATCTATGACACCATGCAGTTTATCAAGCCTGATGTCAGCACCATCTGTATGGGCCAGGCGGCCTCGATGGGCGCATTCCTGCTGACCGCAGGGGCAAAAGGTAAACGTTTCTGCCTGCCGAACTCGCGCGTGATGATTCACCAGCCGCTGGGCGGCTATCAGGGCCAGGCGACCGATATCGAAATTCATGCCCGTGAGATTCTGAAAGTTAAAGGGCGCATGAATGAACTTATGGCGCTCCATACGGGTCAATCATTAGAACAGATTGAACGAGATACCGAGCGCGATCGCTTCCTTTCCGCCCCTGAAGCGGTGGAATACGGTCTGGTCGATTCGATTCTGACCCATCGTAATTGATGCCAGAGGCGCAACTGTGCCGCTATACTTATCCAGGGCGGCACAACGCTATAAGCGACTTGCGCCTGAGAATGGCATTTGCGTCGTCGTGTGCGGCACAAAGAACAAAGAAGAGGTTTTGACCCATGACAGATAAACGCAAAGATGGCTCAGGCAAACTGTTGTACTGCTCTTTTTGCGGCAAAAGCCAGCATGAAGTGCGCAAGCTGATTGCCGGACCATCCGTGTATATCTGCGACGAATGTGTTGATTTATGTAACGACATCATTCGCGAAGAGATTAAAGAAGTTGCACCGCATCGTGAACGCAGTGCGCTACCGACGCCGCATGAAATTCGCAACCATCTGGACGATTACGTAATCGGTCAGGAACAGGCGAAAAAAGTGCTGGCGGTCGCGGTATACAACCACTACAAACGTCTGCGCAATGGCGATACCAGCAATGGCGTCGAGTTGGGCAAAAGTAACATTCTGCTGATCGGTCCGACCGGTTCCGGTAAAACGCTGCTGGCTGAAACGCTGGCACGCCTGCTGGATGTTCCGTTCACTATGGCCGATGCGACTACACTGACCGAAGCCGGTTATGTGGGCGAAGACGTTGAAAACATCATTCAGAAGCTGTTGCAGAAGTGCGACTACGACGTACAGAAAGCGCAGCGCGGTATTGTCTACATCGATGAAATTGACAAGATTTCACGTAAGTCTGACAACCCGTCTATTACCCGTGACGTTTCCGGTGAAGGCGTACAGCAGGCACTGTTGAAACTGATCGAAGGTACAGTTGCTGCCGTTCCACCGCAGGGCGGGCGTAAGCATCCGCAGCAGGAGTTCTTGCAGGTAGACACCTCTAAGATACTGTTTATCTGTGGTGGTGCGTTTGCTGGTCTGGATAAAGTGATTTCCCATCGTGTAGAAACCGGCTCCGGCATTGGTTTTGGCGCGACGGTAAAAGCGAAGTCCGACAAAGCAAGTGAAGGCGAACTGCTGGCGCAGGTAGAACCGGAAGATCTGATCAAATTTGGTCTGATCCCTGAGTTCATCGGTCGTCTGCCAGTTGTAGCAACGCTGAATGAACTGAGCGAAGAAGCCCTGATTCAGATCCTTAAAGAGCCGAAAAACGCCCTGACCAAGCAATATCAGGCGTTGTTTAATCTTGAGGGCGTTGATCTGGAGTTCCGTGACGAGGCGCTGGATGCTATCGCTAAGAAAGCGATGGCGCGTAAAACCGGTGCACGTGGTCTGCGCTCCATCGTAGAAGCCGCACTGCTCGATACCATGTACGATCTGCCGTCCATGGAAGATGTCGAAAAAGTGGTTATCGACGAATCGGTAATTGATGGCCAAAGCAAACCGCTGCTGATTTATGGTAAGCCGGAAGCGCAACAGGCATCTGGTGAATAATTAACCATTCGCATACAGTCAGTTAACCAAAAAGGGGGGATTTTATCTCCCCTTTCATTTTTCCTCTATTCTCGACGTTGAATGTGGGGGAAACATCCCCATATACTGACGTACATGTTAATAGATGGCGTGAAGCACAGTCGTGTCATCTGATTACCTGGCGGAAATTAAACTAAGAGAGAGCTCTATGAATCCTGAGCGTTCTGAACGCATTGAAATCCCCGTATTGCCGCTGCGCGATGTGGTGGTTTATCCGCACATGGTCATCCCCTTATTTGTCGGGCGGGAAAAATCTATCCGTTGTCTGGAAGCGGCGATGGACCATGATAAAAAAATTATGCTGGTCGCGCAGAAAGAAGCTTCAACGGATGAGCCGGGTGTAAACGATCTTTTCACCGTCGGGACCGTGGCCTCTATATTGCAGATGCTGAAGCTGCCTGACGGCACCGTCAAAGTGCTGGTCGAGGGGTTACAGCGCGCGCGTATTTCTGCGCTCTCTGACAATGGCGAACACTTTTCTGCGAAGGCGGAGTATCTGGAATCGCCGACCATTGAGGAGCGGGAACAGGAAGTGCTGGTGCGTACTGCAATCAGCCAGTTCGAAGGCTACATCAAGCTGAATAAGAAAATCCCACCAGAAGTGCTGACGTCGCTTAACAGCATCGACGATCCTGCGCGTCTGGCAGATACCATTGCCGCGCATATGCCGCTGAAACTGGCTGACAAACAGTCTGTTCTTGAGATGTCCGACGTTAACGAGCGTCTGGAATATCTGATGGCGATGATGGAGTCGGAAATCGATCTGCTGCAGGTTGAGAAACGTATTCGTAACCGCGTGAAAAAGCAGATGGAGAAATCCCAGCGTGAGTACTATCTGAACGAGCAGATGAAAGCCATTCAGAAAGAACTCGGCGAAATGGACGACGCGCCGGACGAAAACGAAGCCCTGAAGCGCAAAATCGACGCGGCGAAAATGCCGAAAGAGGCAAAAGAAAAAGCGGAAGCAGAACTGCAGAAGCTGAAAATGATGTCTCCGATGTCGGCAGAAGCAACCGTGGTGCGTGGTTATATCGACTGGATGGTACAGGTGCCGTGGAATGCGCGTAGCAAGGTCAAAAAAGACCTGCGTCAGGCGCAAGAAATCCTCGATACCGATCATTATGGTCTGGAGCGCGTGAAAGATCGTATCCTTGAGTACCTCGCGGTTCAAAGCCGTGTAAACAAAATCAAGGGGCCGATCCTCTGCCTGGTAGGGCCGCCGGGGGTAGGTAAAACGTCCCTGGGGCAGTCCATCGCCAAAGCCACAGGACGTAAATATGTCCGTATGGCACTGGGCGGCGTGCGTGATGAAGCGGAAATCCGTGGTCACCGCCGTACTTACATCGGTTCTATGCCGGGTAAATTGATCCAGAAAATGGCGAAAGTGGGCGTGAAAAACCCGCTGTTCCTGCTCGATGAGATCGACAAAATGTCTTCTGACATGCGTGGCGATCCGGCTTCTGCACTGCTTGAAGTGTTGGATCCAGAGCAGAACGTGGCGTTCAGCGACCATTACCTGGAAGTGGATTACGACCTGAGTGACGTGATGTTTGTCGCGACGTCGAACTCCATGAACATTCCGGCACCGCTGCTGGATCGTATGGAAGTGATTCGCCTCTCCGGTTATACCGAAGATGAAAAACTGAACATCGCCAAACGTCACTTGCTGCCGAAGCAGATTGAACGTAATGCGCTGAAAAAAGGTGAGCTTACCGTCGACGATAGCGCCATTATCGGCATTATTCGTTACTACACCCGTGAGGCAGGCGTGCGTGGTCTGGAGCGTGAAATCTCCAAACTGTGCCGTAAAGCGGTTAAGCAGTTACTTCTCGATAAGTCATTAAAACATATCGAAATTAACGGCGATAACCTGCATGACTACCTCGGCGTACAACGTTTCGACTATGGTCGCGCGGATAACGAAAACCGCGTCGGTCAGGTAACGGGTCTGGCGTGGACAGAAGTCGGCGGCGACTTACTGACCATCGAAACTGCGTGTGTACCAGGCAAAGGTAAACTCACTTATACCGGTTCGCTGGGCGAAGTGATGCAAGAGTCCATTCAGGCGGCGTTAACGGTGGTTCGTGCGCGTGCGGAAAAACTGGGGATCAATCCAGATTTTTACGAAAAACGCGACATCCATGTGCACGTACCGGAAGGTGCGACGCCGAAAGATGGTCCGAGCGCTGGTATTGCCATGTGCACTGCGCTGGTTTCTTGCCTGACCGGTAACCCGGTTCGCGCCGATGTGGCGATGACGGGCGAGATAACCTTGCGTGGCCAAGTGTTACCAATCGGCGGTTTGAAAGAAAAACTGCTGGCGGCGCATCGTGGTGGAATTAAAACTGTGTTAATTCCGCACGAAAATAAACGCGATCTGGAAGAGATTCCAGACAATGTTATTGCCGATCTGGACATTCATCCGGTGAAACGTATTGAGGAAGTTCTGACTCTCGCGTTGCAAAATGAGCCGTCTGGCATGCAGGTTGTAACCGCAAAATAGTGACCTCGCGCAAAATGCACTAATAAAAAAAGGGCTGGCAGGTAAATTCGGACTTGCCAGCCTTTTTTTGTCTCGTTAAGTTAGAGGGCGGATTAGGCTTGCCCTTATTAAGGGGTGTTGTAAGGGGATGGCTGGCCTGATATAACTGCTGCGCGTTCGCACCTTGAAGGATTCAAGTGCGAGATAAATTATAAAGAGGAAGAGAAGAGTGAATAAATCTCAATTGATTGACAAGATTGCTGCAGGGGCTGATATCTCTAAAGCTGCGGCTGGCCGTGCGTTAGATGCTATTATTGCTTCCGTAACTGAATCCCTGAAAGAAGGGGATGATGTAGCACTGGTAGGTTTTGGTACTTTTGCCGTTAAAGAGCGTGCTGCCCGTACTGGTCGCAACCCGCAGACCGGTAAAGAGATCACCATCGCTGCAGCTAAAGTACCGAGCTTCCGTGCAGGTAAAGCACTGAAAGACGCGGTAAACTAAGTGTTGTCCCCATTGGGGATGTGACGAAGTTCAAGGGCGCATCTACTGATGTGCCTTTTTTATTTGTATTCCGTGACTTTCTGCGCATTGTGGGCTGACAATTGCCCCCGTTTCTTGTCACAATAGGCCTTTGCGCGCAGCGATAAGTTGCGTGAGGTATACAGTCATCTACAGCGGAGTGTTGTTACACCATGATGGACAGCTTACGCACGGCTGCAAACAGTCTCGTGCTCAAGATTATTTTCGGTATCATTATCGTGTCGTTCATATTGACCGGCGTGAGTGGTTACCTGATTGGCGGAGGCAATAACTACGCCGCAAAAGTGAATGACCAGGAAATCAGCCGTGGGCAGTTCGAGAACGCCTTCAACAGCGAGCGTAATCGCATGCAGCAACAGCTGGGCGATCAATACTCCGAGCTGGCGGCGAACGAAGGCTATATGAAAACCCTGCGTCAACAGGTGCTGAATCGTCTTATCGACGAGGCGCTGCTGGATCAGTACGCTCGCGAACTGAAACTGGGTATCAGCGATGAGCAGGTCAAGCAAGCGATTTTCGCGACCCCGGCTTTCCAGGTTGACGGCAAGTTCGATAACAGCCGCTACAACGATATCCTCAACCGAATGGGAATGAGTGCCGATCAGTACGCGCAGGCGCTGCGTAACCAGCTCACCACCCAACAGCTGATTGCTGGCGTTGCCGGCACCGACTTTATGTTGAAAGGTGAAACTGACGAACTGGCTGCACTGGTCGCTCAACAACGTGTAGTGCGTGAAGCGACTATCGACGTTAATGCGCTGGCGGCTAAGCAAGCTGTGACCGAACCAGAAATCGCCAGCTACTACGAGCAAAACAAAAACAATTTCATGACTCCGGAACAGTTCCGCGTGAGCTACATCAAGCTGGATGCCGCCACGATGCAGCAACCGGTTAGCGATGCGGATATCCAGAGCTACTACGATCAGCATCAGGATCAATTCACCCAGCCGCAGCGCACGCGCTACAGCATCATCCAGACCAAAACTGAAGATGAAGCGAAAGCCGTACTTGATGCGCTGAACAAAGGCGGTGATTTTGCCGCGTTAGCAAAAGAAAAATCTGCCGATATTATCTCTGCCCGTAACGGCGGTGATATGGGTTGGTTAGAAGACGCCACCACTCCGGACGAGCTGAAAAATGCCGGTCTGAAAGAAAAAGGTCAGCTTTCTGGCGTGATCAAATCCTCGGTAGGTTTCCTGATCGTCCGTCTGGATGACATTCAGCCAGCAAAAGTGAAGTCGTTAGACGAAGTGCGTGACGACATCGCAGCGAAAGTGAAACACGAAAAAGCGCTGGATGCATACTACGCGCTGCAACAGAAAATAAGCGATGCAGCAAGCAACGACACTGAATCTCTGGCAGGTGCAGAGCAGGCAGCGGGCGTTAAAGCTACTCAGACTGGCTGGTTCAGCAAAGATAAGCTGCCGGAAGAGTTAAACTTCAAGCCGGTTGCGGACGCTATCTTTAACGGCGGTCTGATTGGTGAAAACGGCGCGCCGGGCATCAACTCTGACATCATCACCGTAGATGGCGATCGTGCATTCGTTCTGCGTATCAGTGAGCATAAACCGGAAGCGGTTAAACCGCTGGCAGATGTTCAGGAACAGGTTAAAGCGATGGTTCAGCACAACAAAGCTGAACAGCAAGCGAAAATCGATGCTGAAAAACTGCTGGTTGATCTGAAAGCGGGCAAAGGTGCGGAAGCTATGCAGGCTGCCGGTGTGAAATTTGGTGAGCCGAAAACCTTAAGCCGTTCTGGTCGTGACCCGATTAGCCTGGCGGCATTTGCACTGCCTCTGCCAGCGAAAGACAAACCGAGCTACGGTATGGCGACCGATATGCAGGGCAATGTCGTTCTGCTGGCGCTGGACGAAGTGAAACAAGGTTCAATGCCGGAAGAGCAGAAAAAAGCGATGGTGCAGGGCATTACCCAAAACAACGCACAAATCGTCTTTGAAGCTCTGATGAGTAACCTGCGTAAAGAGGCGAAAATCAAAATTGGCGATGCGCTGGAACAGCAATAATCCTGAAGCCGCCTCGCAAAAAAATGCTTTGTAGCTGTAACAAGAAAAGGTCGCTTTCGCGGCCTTTTCCATTTCTGAACATTGCCATTTGTTTACTGTTTTCACTGCCGTTAAGGTGATTCCACTGTTAACAAACAAGGAGAAAACAGTATGAAACACGGAATCAAAGCACTGCTCATTACCCTGTCCCTGGCCTGTGCCGGAATGTCTCATAGCGCACTGGCGGCAGCTCCTGCAGCGAAACCGGCGGCGGTCGAAACCAAAGCGGAAGCCCCTGCAGCACAAAGCAAAGCGGCAGTACCGGCGAAAGCCAGTGATGAAGAAGGCACCAGAGTCAGCATTAATAATGCCAGCGCGGAAGAGCTAGCCCGCGCGATGAATGGCGTTGGCCTGAAGAAAGCGCAGGCGATTGTCAGTTATCGCGAAGAGTATGGCCCATTTAAAACGGTGGAGGATCTGAAGCAGGTGCCGGGGATGGGTAATTCGCTGGTGGAGCGTAATCTGGCGATATTAACCCTGTAATTAATTTGCATAGTGGCAATTTTTTGCCAGACTGAAGAGGTCATACCAGTTATGGCCTCTGTACTTATAACAACAACGTAAGGTTATTGCGCTATGCAAACACAAATCAAAGTTCGTGGATATCATCTCGACGTCTACCAGCACGTAAACAACGCCCGCTACCTTGAGTTTCTCGAAGAAGCCCGCTGGGATGGACTGGAAAACAGCGACAGTTTTCAATGGATGACCGCCCATAACATCGCTTTCGTGGTGGTGAATATCAATATCAACTATCGCCGCCCGGCGGTATTAAGTGACTTGTTAACCATTACGAGCCAGTTACAGCAATTAAACGGTAAAAGCGGCATCTTAAGCCAGGTCATCACTCTGGAGCCGGAAGGGCAGGTGGTCGCGGATGCGCTTATCACGTTTGTCTGTATCGATCTTAAAACGCAGAAGGCTTTAGCTCTGGAAGGGGAGCTGCGCGAAAAGCTGGAGCAGATGGTTAAGTAAACATTTTGTTGTGCCGGATGCTCAAGCCGCATCCGGCAACACCCGGAATAATTACTTCAACCCTGTTTTCTGCTTCATCGCCGCCATCACAGCCGGTTTATCGGCCAGATAATGATTCAACCCATTACTACGCAGATTACATGCAGCACAATGACCGCAACCATCGCCTTTGATGCCGTTATAGCAGGTCAGTGTTTCGTTACGCACTAAATCCAGCTTGCCGTAATAATCCGCCAGCGCCCAGGTTTCCGCTTTATCAATCCACATCAGCGGCGTTTCAAAACGAATATCTTTCGCCATGCCCAAACTGACGGCATGGTTTAGTGCTTTCACAAATTCATCGCGGCAATCCGGGTAGCCGGAGAAATCTGTTTCGCAGACGCCGGTGATCACCGCTTCGGCTTTCACCTGATATGCGTAAATCGCCGCGAGCGTCAGGAACAAAATATTACGCCCTGGAACAAACGTATTCGGGATGCCATCGGCTTCAGGTTCATAATCTGGCACTGGAATGCTGTCACGCGTTAGACTGCTGACTGCCAGCTCGTTAAGCAGGGTGACATCCAGCACCTTATGCGCGCGTGCGCCCAGTTTCAGCGCCAGATCGCGCGCGACGTCGATCTCTGCGCGATGGCGCTGACCGTAATCAAACGTCACGCAATGGACTTCATCATATTGTTGCAATGCCTGCACCAGACAGGTTGTAGAGTCCTGGCCCCCACTGAATACAACGACAGCACGTTTCATAAATCATCCTGCTAAATCGATAAAACGTTATGGTAACGCCTGCGGTTAACCCGGGCCAGCTCTTCATTGCGACGGTGCGGGTAGCCAGGCCTCGGTAAATTCAAACCAGCCGCGCGGTGTCAGTCGCACACCGTTCACGCCGGGAGGGGCGCTAATGCGATAGTGATAGTTGAATAGCGGCGTCAGCGTCGCATCTGCCATTAACTGGCTAAACACCGTTTTCAGGGCATTAAATCGGTTTTCTTCATCAGGCATTATTTGCACGGCATCCAGTGTCGATTGTAGATGTGCGTATGTACTGGCAGTAAAAACATGTGGCCACAGCGGATCGCAGCGCAGCCACTGTTCAAGGGTATATTCCGGCGCTTCGCCAATTAATCTGTCGCCCATCATGAGGTCTGCTTGCGCCAGTGGCGTGGCTCCATCCCAGTTTTTCGCGTTATGAAAAATAATCTTTAGCTCGCAACCTTCTGCCGCCAGCGTCGTTCGTAACTGTTCTGCCATCACATGAAGTTCCACCGGCAGGTGATAAACCAGCGTCAGCGTTTCAGGTAGTTTGACTTCCTCCGGTACCTTCCATTGTGGAATAGTCCAGCCTGGCAGCAATGCATGACTGGCGGTGATCAGATTTTCTCCGACTTCTAACGTTTGTAGTAAACCGGATTGATGAATAATGGTGATCACTTTTCGTGCCTGCCAGAGGGTCAGTCGGGGGCTTTTGCGCAACGTTAAATAGCAAAAACCTAAACTGATGCCGCTACTGACCTGACTGACCCGTGGCAATTCCTCTGGTTTGCCGATGGTGATTTGGACGGGATGCCGACAACTCGTACCCAAATCTTTTTCAAAAAGCGGCGGGGTTATCCAGTACTCAACCGCTTTTAGTAGCGGATGACGTAAATGGTAATAATCATGGCTTTCGAGGCGCACCAGCTCCGGTGTGAATTGTGTTAAGCGGAAAGGTCCGGTTCCTACCAGTGGTAATTGCGGATGCGCCAGATGGCAGCAATAGCTCGCCAGTCGGTGTGCCAGCCAGTAATCGGGACGATTTAAAAAGAAGGTCAGACACTGCGGGTGGGTGACTTCAATACGCTGCACGCTAATAAATAACTGCCTCAGGGCAGGCAACTGTAGCAGCATCAGCAAGCGTTGATGTAGCTGTGTTGCTTTTACTGCATCACCGTTATGCCAATGTAGAGTTGAGCGAAGATAAAAATCCCAGCGTAACCCGTCAGCAGAAGTTTCCCAGTGATGCGCTAAATCGCCAATTGGGCGTTGGGAGTTATTGTCGAAACGGCTCAGGCCGGAAAAAATTTGCCCGGCGAGATGCTGTTCGGCACGTCCGGCTAAAAAACCCGGTTGCAGTGGTTCGAGCGGGCGATAATAAGGAATACGCAATGTCGGGGTATCGTTTTGCCATTGCCCGCCCATAAACGGTTGTAACATGGTACGCAGTTCGCCAGGCGCTAGCTGCGCGAGTTCCAGTACATCCTGTTGTTTTCCACTTTCCAGCGCCTGTTCCATCATCGTATTGCGCAAGGATTCCGGCGTCACCAGAAAGCGCAGTTGCCCGCGTTTTCCGCGCCCGGATTGCGCCTGCCACTCCAGCCATCCCGCATCCTGCGCCTGACGTAACAATGTGCGTACATGGCGTTCGCTGCAAAAGCAACGTTCTGCCAGTTCGCTGACGGTAACGGATTGTGGTGCTCCGGCGGAAGGCTGCCACAAACGTTGATACTGGTTAAGACGATTAAGCAGTCGCATATAAACCCGGAACAATATTTTTTATCTATTCACTATTACTTCCGTATATATCAAGTGATACTCAATCACCATTAACCGTGTCACAGAGTGGAGAAAGAAATGGCTCGTCTGGCAGCATTTGATATGGACGGCACTTTATTGATGCCTGACCATCATTTAGGTGAGAAAACTCTCTCTACTCTGGCGCGCCTGCGTGAACGCGATATTACCCTTACATTTGCTACGGGGCGTCATGCGTTGGAGATGCAGCATATTCTCGGGGCGCTATCGCTGGATGCGTATTTAATTACCGGCAACGGCACGCGTGTGCACTCTCTGGAAGGCGAACTTTTACATCGTGATGATTTACCTGCGGATGTGGCGGAGCTGGTGCTGTATCAGCAATGGGATACCCGAGCCAGCATGCATATCTTCAATGACGATGGTTGGTTTACCGGGAAAGAGATCCCTGCGCTGTTGCAGGCATTTGTCTATAGCGGTTTTCGTTATCAGATAATCGATGTCAAAAAAATGCCACTCGGCAGTGTCACCAAGATCTGTTTCTGTGGCGATCACGACGATCTTGCACGCTTGCAGATCCAACTACACGAAGCTTTAGGTGAGCATGCACATTTGTGTTTTTCCGCGACTGATTGCCTGGAAGTGCTGCCGGTGGGCTGCAATAAAGGCGCTGCGTTGACTATGCTGACCCAACATTTAGGTTTTTCGCTGCGTGACTGTATGGCCTTTGGTGACGCGATGAATGATCGCGAAATGTTAGGCAGCGTCGGTAAGGGCTTCATTATGGGTAATGCGATGCCGCAATTGCGCGCGGAACTCCCTCATTTACCGGTGATTGGACACTGCCGTAATCAGGCTGTCTCTCACTTTTTGACGCACTGGCTGGATAATCCACATCTACCTTATTCCCCCGAATAACGAGATCCCTTCCAGCACCGGGCAACTGCCCGGTTTTTTTTGCCCCGAATTTGTCATTTTGTGCATTCTCTGTGAAATCGCACGGAATAAATTGTCGCTATTTGGCCTTTAAAATAGAATCAAAAGAGAAAATAATTCTCTGTGGATTGGCTATGTTAGATAAAATTGACCGTAAGCTGCTGGCCTTATTACAGCAGGATTGCACCCTTTCTTTGCAGGCACTGGCAGAAGCCGTTAATCTGACAACCACGCCTTGCTGGAAGCGTCTGAAACGGTTGGAAGATGACGGTATTCTTATCGGCAAAGTCGCGTTGCTGGATCCGGAAAAAATTGGCCTGGGTCTGACGGCTTTTGTGCTGATTAAAACGCAACATCACAGCAGTGAATGGTATTGTCGCTTTGTTACGGTCGTCACGGAAATGCCGGAGGTTCTCGGTTTCTGGCGCATGGCCGGTGAATACGATTATCTGATGCGGGTTCAGGTTGCTGATATGAAGCGCTACGATGAGTTTTATAAGCGTCTGGTTAACAGTGTGCCAGGGCTTTCGGACGTCACTTCCAGCTTCGCGATGGAACAGATTAAGTACACTACCTCGTTACCTATCGAATAATTCTCCAGGATCAGGTCAGGACATAACGCGTGCGATTATTTGCTCAACTAAGCTGGTATTTCCGCCGGGAATGGCGCCGCTATCTCGGGGCTGTCGCCTTGCTTGTCATTATTGCGATTCTGCAACTGATCCCGCCAAAAGTCGTTGGTATTGTTGTCGATGGCGTGACAGAAAAACAGTTTACTACCGGGCAGATCCTGATGTGGATCGCCACCATGGTGTTGATTGCAGTCGTGGTTTATCTCCTGCGCTACGTCTGGCGCGTACTGTTGTTCGGCGCGTCTTATCAACTGGCTGTTGAACTGCGTGAAGACTATTACCGCCAGCTAAGCCGCCAGCATCCAGAGTTTTATCTACGTCATCGCACGGGCGACCTTATGGCCCGTGCGACAAATGACGTCGATCGTGTGGTATTTGCCGCCGGTGAAGGGGTGCTAACGCTGGTGGATTCGCTGGTGATGGGTTGCGCAGTGCTGATAATGATGTCAACGCAGATTAGCTGGCAGTTAACTTTAATAGCGCTGTTGCCGATGCCAGTGATGGCAATCATGATTAAACGTAATGGCGATGCGTTGCATGAACGCTTTAAGCTGGCACAAGCCGCCTTTTCCAGCCTTAACGATCGTACCCAGGAGAGTCTGACCAGTATTCGCATGATTAAATCCTTTGGTCTGGAAGATCGCCAGTCTGCACTGTTCGCCGCAGATGCCGAAGATACCGGTAAGAAAAACATGCGAGTAGCGCGCATTGATGCTCGTTTCGATCCGACCATTTATATCGCGATTGGCATGGCGAATTTACTGGCGATTGGCGGTGGTAGTTGGATGGTCGTGCAGGGCAGCTTAACGTTGGGCCAGCTCACCAGTTTTATGATGTACCTTGGTTTGATGATTTGGCCGATGCTGGCGCTGGCGTGGATGTTTAACATTGTGGAGCGTGGCAGCGCGGCGTATAGCCGAATTCGTACCATGCTGGCCGAAGCGCCAGTCGTTATTGATGGTAAAGATAAGGTGCCAGAAGGTCGTGGTGAACTGGAGGTGAATATTCGCCAGTTTACCTATCCTCAAACTCATCACCCTGCGCTCGAGAACATCAGTTTTGCGCTGAAACCGGGTCAGATGCTGGGAATTTGTGGGCCGACTGGCTCCGGCAAAAGTACTGTGCTGTCATTAATTCAACGTCATTTTGATGTCACCGAGGGTGATATCCGTTTTCATGATATTCCTTTGACGCAGTTGCAACTCGACAGCTGGCGTAGTCGCCTGGCGGTAGTTAGCCAGACACCGTTCCTTTTTTCTGACACGGTTGCTAATAACATCGCGCTGGGTTGCCCGAATGCCACCCAGCAAGAGATTGAACACGTAGCGCGGTTAGCCAGCGTGCATGACGATATTTTGCGTCTGCCGCAAGGTTACGACACAGAAGTGGGCGAGCGCGGCGTGATGCTTTCCGGTGGGCAAAAACAGCGAATCTCTATTGCCAGGGCATTGCTGGTGAATGCGGAAATCCTCATTCTTGACGATGCTCTATCGGCGGTAGATGGTCGCACGGAATACCAGATTCTCCATAACCTGCGCCAGTGGGGGCAGGGGAGAACGGTGATTATCAGCGCTCATCGCCTTTCTGCCCTGACCGAAGCGAGTGAAATTATAGTGATGCAGCATGGGCATATTGCCCAGCGCGGCGATCATGATGTGCTGGCGCAGCAAAGCGGCTGGTATCGCGATATGTATCGCTATCAACAACTGGAAGCGGCGCTCAACGATGCTCCGGAAAATCATGAGGAGGCCGTTGATGCGTAGTTTTAGCCAACTCTGGCCGACTCTGAAGCGCCTGTTAGCTTACGGTTCACCGTGGCGCAAACCGCTGGGTATCGCAGTGTTGATGATGTGGGTGGCAGCGGCGGCAGAAGTGAGCTGCCCGCTGCTCGTCAGTTACTTTATCGACAATATGGTGGCCAAAAATAATCTACCGCTGAAAATGGTTGTCGGGCTGGCAGCTGCATATGTCGTACTGCAACTGTTTGCCGCCGGGCTACATTACGCGCAGTCGCTGTTGTTTAACCGGGCGGCAGTAGGCGTTGTACAACAGTTACGTACCGATGTGATGGATGCGGCACTGCGCCAACCGTTGAGTGAGTTTGATACTCAGCCGGTCGGGCAGGTGATTTCCCGCGTTACCAATGATACTGAAGTTATCCGCGATCTCTACGTTACCGTAGTGGCAACTGTCCTGCGTAGCGCCGCCCTGGTAGGCGCGATGCTGGTGGCGATGTTCAGCCTCGACTGGCGAATGGCGCTGGTGGCGATAATGATTTTCCCGGTGGTGCTGGTGGTGATGGTGATATACCAGCGTTACAGTACGCCGATTGTCCGCCGTGTACGCGCCTATCTGGCTGATATCAACGACGGCTTTAACGAAGTTATTAACGGCATGAGCGTCATCCAGCAGTTCCGCCAGCAGGCGCGATTTGGCGAACGTATGGGCGAAGCCAGCCGTTCACACTATATGGCGCGAATGCAAACGCTACGGCTGGACGGCTTTTTACTGCGTCCCCTGCTGAGCCTGTTTTCATCGCTCATTCTTTGTGGCTTGTTGATGCTGTTTGGCTTCTCCGCCAGCGGCACCATTGAAGTGGGCGTGTTGTATGCGTTTATCAGCTATCTTGGGCGACTTAACGAACCCTTAATCGAACTGACCACGCAACAGGCGATGCTGCAACAGGCTGTTGTTGCTGGCGAACGTGTGTTTGAGCTGATGGACGGTCCGCGCCAGCAATATGGCAATGATGATCGCCCGTTACAGAGCGGCACCATCGAAGTCGATAACGTGTCATTTGCTTATCGCGATGACAATCTGGTGCTAAAAAATATTAATCTTGCCGTTCCTTCGCGCAGCTTTGTGGCGTTGGTGGGGCATACCGGTAGCGGCAAAAGTACCCTGGCAAGTTTGCTGATGGGCTATTACCCACTAACAGAAGGTGAGATTCGCCTTGATGGTCGTCCGTTAAGTTCGCTCAGTCATAGCGCGCTGCGTCAGGGCGTGGCGATGGTGCAGCAAGATCCGGTGGTGCTGGCGGATACTTTCCTTGCCAATGTGACGCTGGGACGTGATATCTCCGAAGAGCGCGTCTGGCAGGCGCTGGAAACGGTACAACTGGCGGAACTCGCGCGTAGCATGAGCGACGGTATTAATACGCCGCTGGGCGAGCAGGGGAATAATCTCTCAGTCGGGCAAAAGCAACTGCTGGCACTGGCACGCGTGCTGGTGGAGACGCCGCAAATCCTGATCCTTGATGAGGCAACCGCCAGCATTGACTCCGGTACTGAACAGGCGATTCAACATGCTCTGGCGGCGGTGCGTGAACATACTACGCTTGTGGTGATTGCTCACCGCTTATCGACTATTGTTGATGCTGATACCATTCTGGTGCTTCATCGTGGTCAGGCTGTGGAACAGGGTACTCACCAGCAACTGCTGGCCGCCCAGGGGCGCTACTGGCAGATGTATCAACTGCAACTTGCGGGCGAAGAGCTGGCAGCCAGCGTGCGTGAAGATGAATCTCTGAGCGCCTGATTAGCGCAAAATTTCATCGGTGGTGCAAAAATGTAACGCACTGTGCACTGTCATAGTGCGTTTTTATTTTCAATCTTCTTAACTTCCTGCTCTCTTTCTCGTTTTTCATTTCTGGCACACCGCTTGCAATACCTTCTTCGTGTAGCAGAACCATTACCGAATTCTGACCGGAGGGGATCTATGAAGCTGGTGACCGTGATAATCAAACCATTCAAGCTGGAAGACGTTCGTGAAGCGTTATCTTCCATTGGTATTCAGGGCCTGACCGTCACCGAAGTGAAAGGTTTCGGGCGTCAGAAGGGCCATGCTGAGCTGTACAGGGGCGCGGAATACAGCGTCAATTTCCTGCCAAAAGTAAAAATTGATGTGGCGATTGCTGATGATCAACTCGATGAAGTGATCGATATCGTCAGTAAGGCGGCTTACACCGGAAAAATTGGCGATGGCAAAATCTTCGTCGCTGAATTGCAACGCGTCATTCGTATTCGTACCGGCGAAGCCGACGAAGCGGCGCTGTAATCTCTGGCACACAGCAACAGGAACGAAAAATGAAGATAGCGACGATAAAAACTGGGCTTGCTTCACTGGCGATGCTGCCGGGACTGGTCATGGCTGCACCTGCGGTGGCCGATAAAGCCGACAATGCGTTTATGATGATTTGTACTGCGCTGGTACTGTTTATGACTGTTCCGGGGATTGCCCTGTTCTACGGCGGGTTGATTCGCGGCAAAAACGTGCTGTCGATGCTAACGCAGGTGACCGTGACGTTTGCACTGGTCTGTATTCTCTGGGTGGTTTACGGTTACTCGCTGGCGTTTGGTGAGGGCAACAACTTCTTTGGCAACATCAACTGGTTGATGCTGAAAAACATCGAACTGACGGCGGTGATGGGCAGCATTTATCAGTATATCCACGTGGCGTTTCAGGGATCGTTTGCCTGCATTACCGTAGGCTTGATAGTCGGGGCGCTGGCGGAACGGATCCGCTTCTCAGCTGTGTTGATTTTCGTGGTGGTATGGCTGACGCTCTCTTACATTCCGATTGCGCATATGGTCTGGGGCGGTGGTTTGCTGGCTTCTCACGGTGCGCTGGATTTCGCGGGTGGCACGGTGGTGCACATTAACGCCGCAATTGCCGGTCTGGTGGGCGCGTATCTGATAGGCAAACGCGTGGGCTTCGGCAAAGAGGCGTTTAAACCGCACAACCTGCCGATGGTCTTTACCGGGACTGCCATTCTCTATATCGGTTGGTTTGGATTTAACGCCGGGTCAGCGGGTACGGCGAATGAAATCGCAGCACTGGCATTTGTGAATACTGTGGTGGCAACGGCGGCGGCGATTCTTGGCTGGATCTTCGGTGAATGGGCGCTGCGTGGTAAACCTTCACTGCTGGGGGCGTGTTCTGGCGCGATTGCCGGTCTGGTCGGCGTGACGCCAGCCTGTGGCTACATTGGGGTTGGCGGCGCGTTGATTATCGGCGTGGTAGCGGGTCTGGCGGGCTTGTGGGGCGTTACCATGCTCAAACGCCTGTTGCGGGTCGATGATCCTTGCGATGTCTTCGGTGTGCACGGCGTTTGTGGCATTGTCGGCTGTATCATGACCGGGATTTTTGCCGCCAGCTCGCTGGGCGGCGTGGGCTTCGCTGAAGGTGTGACGATGGGCCATCAGTTGCTGGTACAGCTGGAAAGCATCGCCATTACGATCGTCTGGTCCGGTGTGGTGGCATTTATCGGCTACAAACTGGCGGATCTGACGGTTGGCCTGCGTGTGCCGGAAGAACAGGAGCGAGAAGGGCTGGACGTCAACAGCCACGGCGAAAATGCCTATAACGCGTAACAAGCAATCAAATGCAATTTCGCCTGATGCGCTGCGCTTATCAGGCCTACAATAAAAATCACAATTTGTTGAATTTACGATAATTTGTTGGCCGGATAAGGCGTTTACGCCGCATCCGGCATCAACAAAAGTACGTTACCAACTATCTGGCAGCCGGACGGTTTTCACCTCCGGCTGTTTTTTTAATTGTGATTACGCATTACCCCTTCCTGAACGGTCGAGGCAACCAGCACGCCGTCCTGGGTATAAAACTCACCGCGCACAAAGCCGCGTGCGCTGGACGCTGACGTGCTCTCCACGCTATACAGCAGCCATTCGTTTAAATTAAATGGTCGATGGAACCACATGGAATGGTCAATGGTGGCTATCTGAATCCCCGGTTCGAGAAAACCGATGCCGTGCGGCTGTAGAGCTACCGGCAGGAAGTTAAGATCAGAAGCGTACCCCAGCAGATACTGATGAACGCGCAGATCATCCGGCACGCTACCATTTGCGCGGATCCACACCTGACGATGCGGCGCGGCGACGTGACCTTTCAGTGGGTTATGAAATTCCACCGGACGCACTTCCAGCGGACGATCGCAGATGAATTTATCTTTCAGCACTGGCGGCAGCAGGTGCGCCAGCGACTGGGCGATCTGTGTTTCCGAGGGCAAACCATCAGGCGCTGGGGCCGGAGGCATCTCTTTTTGGTGTTCGAATCCAACTTCTGGCGCCTGGAAAGACGCTGTCATATAAAAAATGGGTTTGCCGTTCTGAATCGCTGCCACACGGCGAGCACTGAAACTGTTGCCGTCGCGCAGTGTTTCGACATCATAAATAATCGGCTTCTTGCTATCACCAGGGCGAAGAAAGTAGCTGTGGAATGAATGCACCAGACGCTCTTCGGGTACTGTCTCCTTTGCGGCATACAGGGCCTGACCCACGACCTGGCCGCCAAACACCTGGCGTAAACCTAAATCTTCACTCTGGCCGCGAAAGAGTCCTTCCTCAATTTTTTCCAGATTCAACAATGTCAGTAAATTTTTTAAGGCCTGACTCATATTAACTCTCCAGTAACAAAGCTGCCGCAGCAAGCCAAAGTGAGTTGAGTATAACGCAATTTTGTCACTGGTCCGATGGGTGCAATGGTCTGAATTACGGGCTAAATGCAGGCGTAAATACGTGATTTGTGCCACACTTATTGACGTTACGATTTTGTTAACCACTCTTCCGGCGAGGAAAGTTAGCCCGCTGGTGCATTGATAATAAGGAGACGTGAATGAAACTCGTGCACATGGCCAGTGGTTTAGCGGTTGCGATTGCGTTGGCGGCTTGCGCTGATAAAAGCGCGGATATCCAGACGCCAGCACCTGCTGCAAATACCTCTATTGCGGCGACACAACAACCTGCTATACAGCAACCTAATGTCTCCGGTACGGTCTGGATCCGTCAGAAAGTCGCACTGCCTCCCGATGCTGTGCTGACCGTGACACTTTCTGACGCGTCGTTAGCCGATGCGCCGTCTAAAGTACTGGCGCAAAAAGCGGTGCGTACCGAAGGTAAACAGTCGCCATTCAGCTTTGTTCTGCCATTTAACCCGGCAGACGTTCAGCCGAACGCGCGTATTCTGTTAAGTGCGGCGATTACCGTAAATGACAAATTGGTGTTTATTACCGATACCGTTCAGCCGGTGATCAACCAGGGCGGAACTAAAGCCGACCTGACATTGGTGCCGGTACAGCAAACCGCCGTGCCGGTTCAGGCCAGCGGTGGCGCAATGACCACCGTACCTTCGACTTCACCAACTCAGGTGAATCCGTCTTCGGCAGTTCCAGCTCCAACGCAATATTAAGCGAAGTTAACCCTCTCCGCCCGGAGAGGGTTAGTAGTTCCAGCGATAACGCTGTAAGTCGATTTGTCCGTTTCCCGATACCATCACGCCTTCTGCCAGTAATGCCTGCCGCTGACGCTGTAAATCTGGTCCGGTTAATGAGATTGTGCCGTGGCGGTTAACCACCCGATGCCAGGGCAAAGTGCTGCCTTCGGGCAGGCGCTTTAACACACCGCCCACCTGGCGCGCGGCACGGGGCGATCCTGCCAGTTTCGCGACATCGCCGTAAGTAGTGACATACCCTTCGGGAATAGCGGCTACGATTTGCCACACGCGTTGGGGAAATGAATCTTCTTTTTCCATCTTTTCTTCCTGAGGTAATTTTTCAGCATAATCTGGAAAAACGTCCGAGTGAAGCCGCATTGCGCAAGAAACCAGCATCCGGCACGCAATGGGTTGCAATTAGCCGGGGCAGCAGTGATAATGCGCCTGCGCGTTGGTTCTCAACGCTCTCAATGGGGGCTCTGTTGGTTCTCCCGCAACGCTACTCTGTTTACCAGGTCAGGTCCGGAAGGAAGCAGCCAAGGCAGATGACGCGTGTGCCGGGATGTAGCTGGCAGGGCCCCCACCCATTTCTGCCTCCCCACCGTTTCGTCAAAAAATCCCAATATGGCTAAACTTTAATCACGACTGATGCCGCAAGAATTTTCTGGCTGCGCAGTACGCTTCGGAGGTATGTCTGATGAAGTATGTTGATGGTTTTGTGGTTGCCGTTCCTGCCGACAAAAAGGATGCCTATCGTGAAATGGCCGCAAAGGCCGCGCCGCTGTTTAAAGAGTTTGGCGCCCTGCGCATTGTTGAATGCTGGGCCAGCGATGTACCGAATGGCAAAGTGACCGATTTTCGTATGGCGGTCAAAGCGGAAGAGAATGAGGAAGTGGTTTTTAGCTGGATTGAATACCCTTCAAAAGAGGTCCGCGACGCTGCCAATCAGAAGATGATGTCGGACCCACGGATGAAAGAGTTCGGCGAGTCCATGCCATTTGATGGTAAACGAATGATCTACGGTGGGTTCGAGTCAATCATCGACGAGTAGCGTGACGGGCTGTGCGGCGTGCCGCCAGCCCCAAAATTCACAGATGGTGTTCTGCCCAGCGTAAAAACTCTTCTTTCGGTAATGCTTTGCTGTACAACCACCCCTGGCCGTAATGTACGCCATGCTGGCGTAGCCACTCTTCCTGTTTGCTGGTTTCGATCCCTTCCGCCACCATTTTAAGTTTCAGTGTTTTTGCCATTTCGATGATATGCGGTGTGACATTTTTATATTCCAGCGCATCAACGAAGGATTTATCGATCTTCAGAATATCGACATCCAGATCCTGCAAATAACTTAAGCTCGAATAACCGGTACCAAAATCATCAAGATAAATTTCATGACCAACCTGTCGATATCGGGAGATTACCGGGGCGCTGATTTTTGGATCGGCAAACTCGCGTTCAGTGAGTTCAAGAGCGATCTGTCTGGGATTGACCTGGTAGTGATTGATCATTTCACGCAGCAATTGCGGGATTTTTTCCGAGGTGAGCACGGTGGATTCAAGATTGATCGAAATATGTTGCTGCGGATGCTGACGCAGCCAGTCGCCCATATCTTCAAAGACCGTTTTGATAATAAGCAGAGTCAGAGATTCTGACAGGCCCGTTTGTTGCGCCAGCGGGATAAAACTATCCGGTGACAACCAGCTACCGTCTGTCTGCGGCCAGCGCGCCAGCGCTTCGGCTCCGACAATCTTTCCATTCGATAAGGAGATAATAGGCTGATAGTGCACGCAAATATCGCGGTTTTCGATAGCATCCTGCAGGCGATGATGCGGTGACTGGATACGGCGTAAAATCCGCAAGACGAACATTGCCGCCAGTAGGCCAATTAACAATCCGACAGGCAACCAGATAAAGACCTGCCGATACCAATCTTTTTGTAACGTTTTTGTCGAAGCCCAGGTGATTATGGAAATGTTCATCGCGGGGAGAGGCAGGATATCGTAAATGATTCCATTCTTTTCGATGTGTTCACCCGGTGTTTTTTGCAGCTGGGTAATAATTCCCTGGGCTATTTCGTCACTGCTGGTAATGATAATGTTATGCGCATTGCCAATAATCGCGGCATCAATTTGCCACGAGCTATAAGGAATCACATCTATAAATGAGGCGGGGTCAATCATCACTATGTAATGTGCAGTTCCCATAGCGACCATGTAACGGGTAATACCTAAATCGTTGTGCGAGGTTAACCATACCCGATAACCATCGTTCGATATTTTACCTGGCTCGGGGAAGGTATCTGGCGGGCTTTCATGTTCCAGAGAAGAGCACTGAGGAACGTTGTTATCGACATAGACCACTTCCTGAATATAGCGATAACTATAAGATACCCGGCGCATTTCCATTAGATGAGCCTCGCTACAGGCTGCGCCTTGCCATTTTTCCAGTTTTTGTAGTGCATCTTTCCCTTGCGACGCCACTTTGTTGGCGCGAATAGCGACGCGGGATGAGTAGGTATGTAGCTCCTCAACAAATGACGTTTCTACCTGTTGATGAGCCAGCCAGATGCTTAAGCCCACTGGCAGAAGTACGGAAAGGATCAGTACTCCTGAAATTAGGCTGACCAGATGTCGTGTTCTCACCAGCATGTCCTTATTTACGCAGTGTAGGGAAAGTATATCCGATAGCGAATAAGGGCATGCAAAAGATAAGTGATGCGGGGAGTTTCGTTAAATGCGTTGTGGCAACGATTGTTGTCAATTCACCAGGCGCGGAGGTTTACGCCTGGTGAGGGTGATACAACTTATGGTGTCGCTTCGGTGCGGGCGAGAGTGAAAATATCGTAAAAGGACAACTCACCTTTACGAGCGATCATTTTCTGCAACTGTTCTTTGTGGATGTTCGCGACACGCGGCGAGTTCAGAATAGCGTCGACCAATGCAGTTGGAACAAAGCGTGTATTGTACCATTCGCCGTTGTAGCAAACCCGGAAATCCAGAACGTCGATATCTTCGTAATGGTAACGCGGATAAACGTCAAAAAAGAAGAAACCGTTAAGCAGGATGAACAATACCACCAGGAGCCAGACTGAACCAACCAGCGTTTCAGACTGTAACATCACAGCCAGAGTGGCAAAAAAAGCGACATACATACCGATAAACAGCCCCGGATGTTTACGGATAAAACTGATACTAAAGCGAGGTTTATTATCGCGTTTTTCGTGTGCATTTAGTGCATCAATTGTTTCGGTCAGCAGGCGTTGTATTTCAGTCATCTTTTGCCTTTGTGGTATCTGCAACTTTTCAGGGAACACCCTATTTTAACGTGGGAATCATATGATGAAAGTAACAGATTAACCACAATTTTGCATAACAGTTGCAACTATGGTTACAGTTTTTTAATGACAGTAGCCGGGTTACCGCCCACGACAACGTTAGCCGGAACATCTTTTGTGACGACGGCGCCAGAGGCCACCACGACGTTATCGCCAATGGTTACACCAGGGTTGATGACAGCACGTCCGCCAATCCAGACGTTATTACCGATAGTCACAGGTTTCCCCAGTTCAGCGCCACTATTACGAGCTACCGGGTCGACAGGGTGCGTTGCGGTATAAATGTGAACACCTGGTGCCAACATGCAATTATCACCGATACGAATTGGGCAGACATCGAGCATCACGCAGTCGAAGTTGGCGTAAAATCCTTTGCCCAAAAAAATGTTATAGCCATAGTCGCAGCGAAAAGAGGGTTCAATATAAGCATCTGCTACCTGACCGAATAAATCGGTGAGAATTTTCTGGCGTAATGTTTGTTCTTCCGGTGCGGAATGATTGTATTGGTGAATAAGCTGACGAGCGCGCAGGCGATCGCGAGATAACTCCTCATCTGCCGAGCGATACAACTCACCAGCAATCATCTTTTCTTTTTCTGTGCTCATTACTGACCTCCCGTTGCTGAAAATGCGGCAACACGGTAATGCGAAAAGTCAGTTAAGAGAACGTTCCCGTTTCCCGAGTGTGATGAATGTCACATGCAGTATGCTTTCATTGCGAATAATATAATAATGTTAATAAACAGTCGGTTACATCTTCGAATGTCTGCTATTTAATTACCGAATAAATTTCCATACAGAGGAGGGGATCTTGTCGTACAGTTTATTCATGGTCAATTCTGCGAGGCGGTGATCTGCGGCTGAGTAAAATACCGCCAGTTCATTATCTGATAATTCGTATTTATTTTTCTCGATAACACGCTCAAGCGTGTCAATTGTCTGGCAACGACGCAGACGCATCAAATAATCGGTTTTCGTTAAAGGTTTATCGGACATACTTCTACCCATGGTTGTAATAATTCTAACAAGATAAACTCGCAGGATTCTCTTTAGTGGCATTCACAAAACAACGGAACAGTCGGTTACCTGACTTCCGCCATTTCTGGAGATCCTGCATATTAATACCATAACTACTGAACAACATAAAGGTGTCGTCCAGATATTCATCTATCTGCTCAATGAGCTTATTGTCTTCATTATACTTAATTTTGTAATTAAGTGCGAAGGTTGCTATATGCTCAATGAGTTCATTAAGCTGCAGATTGATGGCCGAGGTAGGGTCGTTAACCCAACCATGGTTACTTTCTTCAAGATTTGCAAGACAGTCATGATACAAGGTTTCGCAGAGAAATTTAAGCTGCGCGATATCATGTCTTTTTGGTGAGTATTCATCCATAACGCGTCCCCCTTCTTAGCGGTTGAACTAACGGACACCTTTTGGGATGGAAAACTTACAGACCTGGCCTTGCTCTCTCACTTGTTAGATTAACTATAAGCTACTCTTTGGCGGTTTTCATCGTATTATTACGAAAAATTACAATTAGGAGGAGGGGAGGGAAAAGACCCTCTTCCTCATTCCAGCACCGACGACGTAATGGCTAAAGCACTTTGTCTGATGCTATTCATAACATAATGTAATCAGGATGTTTGAGAGTGATAAAATGGTCTGACGATTTGTCACACTAATACCCAGGATTACTCTGATTATGATGTAATTGACATGAACAAATAAAGAATTGCCGCAAATAATTAAGAATAGCCTCTAGATGCCTGGGGGTTATTAAATCCATCAGTACGACTTAATATAAATTAACTAACAATAAGTATTTTTTATGAATTTTATGCGGCGTTAAAACTAACTTACGTTTGAAATCATTAACTATAAACATTTCAACATTAAGATTACGCGTATAAAAAAGGCCGCTTGCGCGGCCTTAGTGATTACGATGTTAATCAGTGATGATCGACTGTATGGTTATGTTCGATATCTTCATTTTTGCGGCTAAAGCGGCGGCGAACCACCACGAAGAACACCGGAACGAAGAAGATCGCCAGTACCGTTGCGGTCACCATCCCGCCCATTACACCAGTACCTACTGCGTTCTGCGCGCCGGAACCAGCACCGGTGCTGATAACCAGCGGCATAACACCGAGGATAAATGCCAGTGAAGTCATCAGGATTGGGCGTAAACGCATCCGCACCGCATCCAGAGTTGCTTCAATCAGACCTTTACCTTCTTTATCCATCAAGTCTTTGGCGAATTCGACGATAAGTATCGCGTTCTTCGCCGACAACCCAATGGTTGTGAGCAGGCCCACCTGGAAGTAAACGTCGTTGGTCAGGCCGCGGAAGGTGGCTGCCAGCAACGCACCGATAACCCCCAGCGGAACGACCAGCATAACGGAGAACGGAATCGACCAGCTCTCGTACAATGCCGCCAGACACAGGAACACGACAATCAACGAAATCGCATACAGCGACGGCGCCTGGTTGCCGGAGAGACGTTCCTGATAGGACATCCCCGTCCAGTCGTAGCCAACACCGGTAGGCAGTTTGCTCGCCAGTTGTTCCATCAGCGCCATTGCTTCACCGGTACTCTTACCTGGTGCCGCCTGGCCTAAGATCTCCATGGATGGCAGGCCGTTGTAACGTTCCAGACGCGGCGAACCGTACTCCCAACGCGAAGATGAGAATGCAGAGAACGGCACCATCTGGCCATCAGCAGCACGCACATACCAGTTACCGATATCTTCCGGCAGCATGCGGTATTTTGCTTCTGACATGACGTAAACTTTCTTCACACGACCGCGGTCGATAAAGTCGTTCACGTAGCTGCCGCCCCATGCAGCGCCCAGGGTAGTGTTAATATCGTTAATAGAAACACCCAGTGCCTGAGCTTTCTCCTGGTCGATATCAATCTTGAACTGCGGAGTATCTTCCAGACCGTTCGGACGCACGCTGGTCAACAGATCAGGATGTTTCGCCGCTTCGCCCAGCAGCTGGTTACGCGCTTGAGTCAGTTTTTCGTGACCGAGGCCAGCCTGGTCAATCAGCTCAAAGTCGAAGCCGGTTGCAGTACCCAGTTCCACAATCGCAGGCAGGTTAAAGGCGAAGACCATCGCATCTTTAATTTGCGAGAAGGCGCGCGTCGCACGCATGGTAATCGCTTCAACTTTGTTTTCATCACCTGGACGGTCAGCCCAGTCCTTCAACGAAACGAACGCAATACCAGTGTTCTGACCACGTCCCGCAAAGCCGAAGCCGTTAACGGCGAATACTGACTCAACGTTGTTCTTCTCTTTGGTCAGATAGTAATCCGTCACCTCATTGAGCACTTTCTGCGTACGTTCCTGCGTCGCACCCGCTGGCAGTTGGACCATGGTCATAAATACACCCTGGTCTTCATCTGGCAAGAAGGAACTTGGCAGACGTACAAACAGATAAGCCATGCCGACCACAATGATCAGATACAGCACCAGATAACGCCCCGTACTGCGCAGAATGCCGCCTACGCTGTCGGTGTAGTGGTGCGTGCTCTTCTCGAACATGCGGTTAAACCAGCCGAAGAAGCCTTTTTTGCCTTCGCCGTGATCGCCTTTAGCGATAGGTTTCAGCATAGTGGCACAAAGTGCCGGAGTCAGGATCAACGCCACCAGCACTGACAGCGCCATTGCCGAAACAATGGTAATGGAGAACTGACGATAGATTGCACCAGTAGAGCCGCCGAAGAAGGCCATCGGGATAAATACCGCCGACAGCACCATCGCGATACCCACCAGTGCGCCCTGAATCTGCCCCATCGACTTACGTGTGGCTTCTTTCGGCGGCAGACCTTCTTCCGCCATCACACGCTCAACGTTTTCTACCACGACAATGGCGTCATCCACCAACAGGCCGATGGCGAGCACCATCCCGAACATCGTTAGCGTGTTTATCGAGAAGCCAAAGGCGGCAAGGACGGCAAAGGTCCCCAGCAATACCACCGGTACGGCAATGGTCGGAATCAACGTCGCGCGGAAGTTCTGCAGGAACAGATACATAACCAGGAACACGAGGATGATCGCTTCGACCAGGGTTTTAACCACTTCGTGAATAGAGATTTTCACGAACGGCGTCGTGTCGT
Organism: Escherichia sp. E3659; assembly: GCF_005781135.1. Taxonomy (NCBI): domain Bacteria; kingdom Pseudomonadati; phylum Pseudomonadota; class Gammaproteobacteria; order Enterobacterales; family Enterobacteriaceae; genus Escherichia; species Escherichia sp. E3659. Next base: position 132,368 of record NZ_VATQ01000014.1, read on the forward strand.
ACGGATAAACGATTTTCAGACCTGACGGGAAGAATGGCTCCATCTTCGCCAGTTCAGCACGGATTGCCGCAGCAGTTTCCAGCGCGTTCGCACCGGTTGCCAGCTTGATACCCAGACCCGAAGCCGGTTGTCCGTTAAATTCCGCGATGATGTCGTAGTTCTCACCACCCAGCTCAATCTTCGCCACATCACGCAGCAGCACGCGGGAACCATCCTGATTCACTTTCAGCAGAATTTTGCCGAACTCTTCAGTAGAGGTCAGACGCGTCTGAGCAATAATAGAGGCGTTAAGCTGCTGGCCTTTCACCGGCGGTGTACCGCCGAGCTGACCGGCTGCGACCTGGGCGTTCTGTGCTTTGATAGCGGTAATGACATCAACCGGCGTTAGCTGGTATTTGTTCAACTCATTCGGGTTCATCCAGATACGCATCGCGTACTGTGAACCGAACAGCTGAACGTCACCAACGCCCGACGTACGGCTAATGGCATCTTTCATATTTGCCGCTACGTAGTCAGAGATATCTTCCTGCGTCATGGTGCCGTCAGTGTTGATAACGCCGACAACCATCAGGAAGCTACTGGAAGATTTCTCAACGCTCACCCCTTGCTGCTGTACTTCTTGCGGCAGCAACGGCATCGCCAGCTGCAGTTTGTTCTGCACCTGAACCTGCGCGATATCCGCATCAGTACCAGACTCAAAGGTCAGGGTGATCTGCACAGTACCTGTGGAGTCACTGTTAGAGGACATATACATCAGGTTATCGATACCGTTCATATTCTGTTCGATAACCTGTGTCACCGTGTCCTGCACTGTTTTCGCATCAGCGCCGGGGTAGGAGGCGGAGATCGTGACCGCCGGCGGTGCAATCGTAGGATATTGCGCCACCGGCAGTTTGAGGATCGCCAGCCCCCCTGCCAACATGATAATGATGGCGATCACCCACGCAAAAATCGGGCGATCGATAAAGAAATTAGGCATGTCTTAACGGCTCCTGTTTAAGTTAAGACTTGGACTGTTCAGGCTGAGCACCGCTTGCGGCTTGCTGGTTATTATCAGCGGTAACTTCTTGTGCTTTTACCTGGACACCAGGACGCACTTTCTGCAGCCCACTTATTACTACGCGGTCGCCTGCTTTCAGACCTTCTGTCACCAGCCACTTATCGCCAATAGCCTGACTTGCGACGATTGGGCGGGTTTCCACTTTGTCATCTGCGCCAACCACCAGAACGGTAGCCTCACCGCGTGGTGTACGAGTTACACCCTGTTGCGGAACTAAAATGGCGTTAGGATTAAGCCCTTCTTCCAGACGAGCGCGTACGAACATGCCCGGCAGCAGAGTGTGATCCGGGTTCGGGAAGATAGCGCGTAAAGTGATAGAACCGGTGGTCTGATCGACAGTCACGTCAGAAAACTCCAGCGTACCGTCCTGCGGGAACTTAATGCCGTCGCTGGTGATCAGCGAGACTTTGGCCTTGCCGTTCTCTTGCTTCAGCGTGCCATTTGCCAGTTCCTGTTTCAGACGCAGGAAGTCGTTGCTGGACTGGGTAACATCCACATAGATAGGATCAAGTTGCTGCACGGTTGCCAGCGCAGTCGCCTGACCGTTTTGCACCAGGGCGCCTTCCGTCACGTTCGATTTACCAATACGGCCAGTAATCGGAGAGGTGACTTTGGTGTAAGCCAGATTGATCCGCGCGGTTTCAACAGCCGCTTTTGCCGCAGTGACAGCCGCATTTGCCTGTTGCGCATCAGCCAGCGCCTGATCGTACTCTTGCTTACTGATGTACTGAGTACCCAGCAGTTTCTGGTAACGATTAACAGTCAGTTGCGCGATATTGGCTGCTGCCTGCGCTTTCGCCAGATCGCCTTTTGCACTGTCGTACGCCGCCTGGTAGGTAGCAGGATCAATCTGATAAAGAGAGACGCCTGCTTCGATGTCGCTACCCTCTTTGAAATTACGCTTCAGGATAATCCCGCTAACTTGAGGACGAACTTCTGCGATCCGGTAAGCACTGGTGCGGCCCGGAAGCTCGGTTGTGATCTGCAGAGGTTCAGTTTTGACTGTTACTACCCCAACGGCGGGCATCTGCTGGCCACCTTGTTGGGCCTGTTTGTCGTCACATCCTGTAAGCGCTAAGCTGCCTGAGAGCATCAGAACGATCGCCAGAGGCGTAAACCCTCTGTTTTTGTTCATATGTAAACCTCGAGTGTCCGATTTCAAATTGGTCAATGGTCAAAAGTCGATAAACCCATTGCTGCGTTTATATTATCGTCGTGCTATGGTACATACATTCATAAATGTATGTAAATCTAACGCCTGTAAATTCACTAACATATGGCACGAAAAACCAAACAAGAAGCGCAAGAAACGCGTCAACACATCCTCGATGTGGCGCTACGTCTTTTCTCACAGCAGGGGGTATCATCCACCTCACTGGGAGAGATTGCAAAAGCGGCAGGCGTTACGCGCGGTGCAATCTACTGGCATTTTAAAGACAAGTCGGATTTGTTCAGTGAGATCTGGGAGCTGTCAGAGTCCAATATTGGTGAACTAGAGCTTGAGTATCAGGCAAAATTCCCTGACGATCCACTCTCAGTTTTAAGAGAAATACTAATTCATGTGCTTGAATCGACGGTGACAGAAGAACGGCGTCGATTATTGATGGAGATTATTTTCCACAAATGCGAGTTTGTCGGAGAAATGGCGGTTGTCCAACAGGCACAACGAAATCTCTGTCTGGAAAGTTATGAACGTATAGAGCAAACGTTAATACATTGTATTGAAAAGAAATTATTACCAACCAATTTAATGACGCGCCGTGCGGCGATAATTATGCGCGGTTATATTTCCGGCCTGATGGAAAACTGGCTATTTGCACCGCAATCTTTTGATCTAAAAAAAGAAGCCCGCGATTACGTAGCCATCTTGTTGGAAATGTATCTTCTTTGCCCGACCCTTCGTACTCCCGCCGTCAACGAAAAATCCTGAATCAGACTCCAGGATTTATCCTGGACATTTTCGCTGTTGCTATTCTGGCTCTCTACACCGTGATATTCTAGCCACCCGACTAGTTCAGGTCGTTCTTCAGGTTCAGAAACCTTCATTCATCATGACTATGTTCCAGTATTACAAACGATCACGGCATTTTGTTTTTTCAGCATTTATTGCTTTTGTTCTTGTCTTGTTATGCCAGAACACGGCGTTTGCGCGGGCGTCATCGAATGGTGATCTACCGACGAAAGCAGACCTGCAGGCACAACTTGACTCACTTAATAAACAAAAAGATCTTTCTGCCCAGGACAAGCTGGTGCAGCAAGATATTACTGACACATTAGCCACCCTTGAGAAAATCGATCGCGTAAAAGACGAAACCGTGCAATTACGGCAAAAAGTTGCCGAAGCGCCAGAGAAAATGCGCCAGGCGACCGCAGCGTTAACTGCGCTCAACGATGTGGATAACGACGAAGAAACCCGCAAAATTCTGAGTACGCTATCGTTGCGTCAGTTGGAGTTACGCGTCTCCCAGGCGCTGGATGATTTGCAGAATGCACAAAATGATCTGGCCTCTTATAACAGCCAGTTAGTTTCGTTACAGACGCAGCCTGAACGCGTGCAAAATGCGATGTATACCGCCTCGCAGCAATTGCAACAAATTCGCAGCCGCCTGGATGGAACCGAGGTCGGCGAAGCCGCCTTACGTCCCAGCCAGAAAGTGTTAATGCAGGCACAGCAGGCTTTGCTGAATGCCGAGATTGACCAACAGCGTAAAAGCCTGGAAGGGAACACTGTCTTACAGGACACCCTGCAAAAGCAGCGTGATTACGTGACGGCGAACAGTACGCGACTTGAACATCAGCTACAACTGTTGCAGGAGGCGGTGAACAGCAAGCGCCTGACATTAACCGAAAAAACGGCGCAGGAAGCCGTTACCCCGGATGAAGCTGCGCGTATTCAGGCTAATCCGCTGGTGAAGCAGGAGCTGGAAATAAACCAGCAATTAAGCCAGCGTCTGATTACCGCTACCGAAAACGGTAATGTCCTGATGCAGCAAAACATCAAAGTCAAAAATTGGCTGGAGCGGGCGCTGCAATCGGAACGTAACATCAAAGAGCAGATTTCTGTCCTGAAAGGCAGTCTGCTGCTTTCACGCATTCTTTATCAGCAACAACAAACGCTGCCCTCGGCGGATGAACTGGAAAATATGACCAACCGCATCGCGGACTTGCGTCTCGAACAGTTTGAAGTCAACCAGCAACGTGACGCGCTGTTCCAGAGCGATGCGTTCGTCAGCAAGCTGGAAGAAGGTCACGCCAACGAAGTCAACAGCGAAGTTCACGATGCGTTATTGCAAGTGGTTGATATGCGTCGCGAACTGTTGGATCAGCTTAACAAACAGTTGGGTAACCAGCTGATGATGGCCATTAACCTGCAAATCAACCAGCAGCAGTTAATGAGCGTATCGAAAAACCTGAAATCCATCCTGACTCAGCAAATTTTTTGGGTGAACAGTAACCGTCCGATGGACTGGGACTGGATCAAAGCGTTCCCGCAAACCCTTAAAGATGAGTTTAAATCGATGAAAATTACGGTGAACTGGGAAAAAGCCTGGCCCGCCGTATTTATCGCTTTCCTTGCCGGTTTGCCGCTGCTGTTGATTGCCGGGCTGATTCACTGGCGTTTAGGCTGGCTGAAAGCATATCAACAAAAACTGGCTTCGGCGGTAGGTTCCCTGCGTAACGATAGCCAGCTCAATACGCCAAAAGCGATTCTTATTGACCTGATCCGCGCACTGCCGGTGTGCCTGATTATTCTCGCTGTCGGCCTGATTCTGCTGACTATGCAGCTCAATATCAGCGAATTATTGTGGTCGTTCAGCAAAAAACTGGCGATTTTCTGGCTGGTGTTTGGCCTGTGCTGGAAAGTGCTGGAGAAAAACGGTGTTGCCGTGCGTCACTTTGGTATGCCGGAACAGCAGACCAGCCACTGGCGTCGGCAAATTGTCCGCATCAGCCTCGCGTTGCTGCCGATCCATTTCTGGTCTGTGGTGGCAGAACTCTCCCCGCTGCATCTGATGGATGATGTGCTGGGGCAGGCGATGATTTTCTTCAACCTGCTGCTGATTGCCTTCCTGGTGTGGCCGATGTGCCGCGAAAGCTGGCGTGATAAAGAGTCGCACACCATGCGACTGGTCACCATTACCGTGCTGTCGATTATCCCGATTGCGCTGATGGTGCTGACCGCTACAGGCTACTTCTACACCACGCTGCGCCTCTCCGGGCGTTGGATTGAAACCGTTTATCTGGTGATCATCTGGAACTTGCTCTACCAGACGGTGTTGCGCGGCTTAAGCGTAGCGGCGCGGCGTATCGCCTGGCGTCGTGCGCTGGCGCGTCGGCAGAATCTGGTGAAAGAGGGCGCAGAAGGTGCCGAACCGCCGGAAGAACCCACCATCGCGCTGGAGCAGGTTAACCAGCAGACGCTGCGTATTACCATGTTGCTGATGTTTGCGCTGTTCGGTGTCATGTTCTGGGCAATTTGGTCCGATTTGATCACCGTGTTCAGCTATCTCGACAGCATCACGCTCTGGCATTACAACGGCAATGAAGCTGGCGCTGCGGTGGTGAAAAACGTCACCATGGGCAGTCTGTTGTTTGCGATTATCGCCTCAATGGTGGCCTGGGCGTTGATTCGCAACCTGCCTGGTTTGCTGGAAGTGCTGGTGCTGTCGCGCCTGAACATGCGCCAGGGGGCATCGTATGCCATCACTACTATCCTTAACTACATCATCATTGCCGTTGGTGCGATGACGGTGTTCGGATCGCTGGGCGTCTCGTGGGATAAACTCCAGTGGCTGGCAGCAGCATTATCCGTAGGTCTTGGTTTTGGCTTACAGGAGATCTTCGGTAACTTCGTCTCCGGTTTGATCATCCTGTTCGAACGTCCGGTGCGCATTGGCGATACGGTAACCATTGGTACCTACTCTGGGACGGTCAGTAAGATCCGTATTCGTGCGACAACGATTACCGATTTCGATCGCAAAGAAGTGATCATCCCGAACAAAGCGTTTGTTACCGAGCGTCTGATCAACTGGTCATTGACTGACACCACCACGCGTCTGGTGATCCGCCTGGGCGTGGCCTATGGTTCCGATCTGGAAAAAGTCCGCAGAGTTCTGCTCCAGGCAGCGACTGAGCATCCAAGGGTGATGCACGAGCCAATGCCAGAAGTCTTCTTTACGGCATTTGGCGCCAGCACGCTGGATCACGAACTGCGCTTGTATGTTCGTGAACTGCGCGACCGTAGCCGCACCGTCGATGAACTGAACCGTACTATCGATCAGTTATGCCGTGAAAACGACATCAACATTGCCTTTAACCAGCTTGAAGTGCATTTGCATAACGAGAAGGGCGATGAAGTGACGGAAGTGAAACGTGACTACAAAGGTGACGATCCGACGCCTGCGGTAGGATAATAACGAAAGGGGCGGCATTTAGTTGCCCCCGAGATTGCTGACAAAGTGCGCGTTGTTCATGCCGGATGCGGCGTAACCGCCTTATCCGGCCTACGAAACCGCGAAAATTCAATATATTGCAGGAGCGGTGTAGGCCTGATAAGCGTAGCGCATCAGGCAGTTTTGCGTTTGCCCGCAATCTTAGGGGACATTTAGCAGCCCCATTTATTTATCACTTTGCGCCTCATCATCGCTCTGTAACTTCTTTTCATAATCACGCTTTACAATATCCAGCGCGCGCAGCACAGTGCGGGCTGGGATCTGATTTTCTTCCAGCAGCACAATTAAATCGACGGCCAGTTTGACATCGTCAGGGGCATTTTCCAGTGACATACTTTCTCCATTGTTAGCGGGTTAAACGCGCTAACCTGTTTTCGATTTTTTCCAACGCATGACGGCAACGCATCAGGCGCGCTTCATAGGCTTCCACTTCACGATGTAGCGTTTGCTGTTCCACGAGATCGGTCGCCCGCACCAGACGGGCTTTACGCTCGGCAACCATTTCACGTAGCCGTCGTTCAAACTCCTGATGCTGAATACGTTTACGCTGCCAGCGGGCAATTTTTGGTGGTGCGCTATCCCACTCGCGTAGCGACCAGGCTGCGGCTTCACGCGCGATGGCTTCCAGTTGTGCCGCCAGATGTTCTGCCAGCCAGGCGACTTGCGGCAGTTGCTGTTGCTCAACCGCATGGCGAAGCGCGGACAAATTATCTCCCGCTTCTTCCAGGCACGCCTGTAACGTTGTCGCACGGGTCTGAAAAAGGTGCCTGTCGAAACGGGCGCTTAACGTGGCGAACTGCGCCACCGGGGCACAACGCTGGCGCAGCGTGGCGAGCTGACCTTCCAGTTTTTCCAACAGCAGGGCAGTTTTCACGATAAGACCTCAATGAAAATGATAATTGTTATGCTAAAGTAGCCACTCTGTATGCTGACTACACATAATATGCAACGAATCATTTTAATCATCATTGGCTGGCTGGCGGTAGTGTTGGGTACGCTGGGCGTGGTATTACCGGTATTGCCGACGACGCCATTTATCCTACTGGCCGCCTGGTGCTTTGCCCGTTCATCGCCGCGCTTCCACGCTTGGTTGCTGTACCGCTCATGGTTTGGCAGCTATTTACGCTTCTGGCAGAAATATCATGCGATGCCACGCGGTGCAAAGCCTCGGGCGATATTCATTATTTTACTGACTTTTGCGATTTCACTTTGGTTCGTACATATGACGTGGGTGCGGATTCTGTTATTGGTGATCCTCGGCTGTTTGCTGATTTTTATGTGGCGAATCCCAGTGATTGATGAAAAGCAATAAAAACGGCAAAGCACAACAATCGCTGTTGCAATTATCGCCCACAGCCAGTACATTCTGGCGTTTTCGAGCACAGGCGCAGGCGGTCAAAGGTTAAACAACTGTTACTTTTGACTCGTTTAAAACGCGCCGTGAGTACCACCGTAACAAGCAGGCATACACTTATGACCGCGACTGCACAGCAGCTTGAGTATCTCAAAAATAGCATCAAAAGCATTCAGGACTACCCGAAACCCGGCATTCTTTTCCGCGATGTCACCAGCTTACTGGAAGACCCGAAAGCTTACGCTCTCAGCATCGATTTACTGGTTGAGCGTTACAAAAATGCGGGCATTACCAAAGTTGTCGGCACTGAAGCTCGTGGCTTCTTGTTCGGCGCTCCGGTAGCACTGGGTCTGGGCGTTGGTTTTGTGCCGGTACGTAAACCAGGCAAACTGCCGCGCGAAACTATCAACGAATCTTACGAACTGGAATACGGCACCGATAAGCTGGAAATCCACGTTGATGCCATTAAACCTGGCGACAAAGTGCTGGTGGTTGATGATTTGCTGGCAACAGGCGGCACCATTGAAGCGACGGTTAAACTGATCCGCCGTTTAGGTGGTGAAGTTACTGACGCTGCGTTCATCATTAATCTGTTCGATCTTGGCGGCGAACAGCGCCTCGAAAAGCAGGGCATTACCTGTTATAGCCTTGTCCCGTTCCCGGGCCATTAATTTTCGCCAGCCCATGCCATGGGCAGCACAAGTTGTACATTCAGCCTCGCCGTTCTGACGGGGCTGTGTTAGCATTACCCCTTCGTGAATCCACCTTCCAGCGTTTCAGAGCCTGCCAATGAGTTATCAGGTCTTAGCCCGAAAATGGCGCCCACAAACCTTTGCTGACGTCGTCGGCCAGGAACATGTGCTGACCGCACTGGCGAACGGCTTGTCGTTAGGGCGTATTCATCATGCTTATCTTTTTTCCGGCACCCGTGGCGTCGGAAAAACCTCTATCGCCCGACTGCTGGCGAAGGGGCTAAACTGCGAAACCGGCATTACCGCGACGCCGTGCGGCGTATGCGATAACTGCCGTGAAATCGAGCAGGGGCGCTTTGTCGATTTGATTGAAATCGACGCCGCCTCGCGCACTAAAGTTGAAGATACCCGCGACCTGCTGGATAACGTTCAGTACGCTCCGGCGCGTGGTCGTTTTAAAGTCTATCTGATCGACGAAGTGCATATGCTGTCGCGTCACAGCTTTAACGCACTGTTAAAAACCCTTGAAGAGCCGCCAGAGCACGTCAAGTTCCTGCTGGCGACGACCGATCCGCAGAAATTGCCGGTGACGATTTTGTCACGCTGTCTGCAATTCCATCTCAAGGCGCTGGATGTCGAGCAAATTCGCCATCAGCTTGAGCACATCCTCAACGAAGAACATATCGCCCACGAGCCACGTGCGTTGCAACTGCTGGCGCGCGCCGCTGAAGGCAGCCTGCGAGACGCCTTAAGTCTGACCGACCAGGCCATTGCCAGCGGTGACGGCCAGGTTTCAACCCAGGCGGTCAGTGCGATGCTGGGTACGCTTGACGACGATCAGGCGCTGTCGCTGGTTGAAGCGATGGTCGAGGCCAACGGCGAGCGCGTAATGGCGCTGATTAATGAAGCCGCTGCCCGTGGTATCGAGTGGGAAGCGTTGCTGGTGGAAATGCTCGGTCTGTTGCATCGTATTGCGATGGTACAACTTTCGCCTGCTGCACTTGGCAACGACATGGCCGCCATCGAGCTGCGGATGCGTGAACTGGCGCGCACCATACCGCCGACGGATATTCAGCTTTACTATCAGACGCTGTTGATTGGTCGCAAAGAATTACCGTATGCGCCGGACCGCCGCATGGGCGTTGAGATGACGCTGCTGCGCGCGCTGGCGTTCCATCCGCGTATGCCGCTGCCTGAGCCAGAAGTGCCACGCCAGTCCTTTGCGCCCGTCGCGCCAACGGCGGTAATGACGCCAACCCAGGTGCCGCCGCAACCGCAACCAGCGCCGCAGCAGGCACCGACTGTACCGCTCTCAGAAACCACCAGCCAGGTGCTGGCGGCGCGTCAGCAACTGCAGCGCGCTCAGGGAGCAACCAAAGCAAAAAAGAGTGAACCGGCAGCCGCTACCCGCGCGCGGCCGGTGAATAACGCTGCGCTGGAAAGACTGGCTTCGGTCACCGATCGCGTTCAGGCGCGTCCGGTGCCATCGGCGCTGGAAAAAGCGCCAGCCAAAAAAGAAGCGTATCGCTGGAAAGCTACAACCCCAGTGATGCAGCAAAAAGAAGTGGTCGCCACGCCGAAGGCGCTGAAAAAAGCGCTGGAGCATGAAAAAACGCCGGAACTGGCGGCGAAGCTGGCGGCAGAAGCCATTGAGCGCGACCCATGGGCGGCACAGGTGAGCCAACTTTCGCTACCCAAACTGGTCGAACAGGTGGCGTTAAATGCCTGGAAAGAGGAGAGCGACAACGCAGTATGCCTGCATTTGCGCTCATCTCAGCGGCATTTGAATAACCGCGGCGCACAACAAAAACTGGCTGAAGCGTTGAGCACGTTAAAAGGTTCAACGGTTGAACTGACTATCGTTGAAGATGATAATCCCGCGGTGCGCACGCCGCTGGAGTGGCGTCAGGCGATATACGAAGAAAAACTTGCGCAGGCGCGCGAGTCCATTATTGCGGATAATAATATTCAGACCCTGCGTCGATTCTTTGATGCGGAGCTGGATGAAGAAAGTATCCGCCCCATTTGATCGTAAGCACTGCTTACGATCGTCATCCTTAACGTGATTGAGAGAGAAACCTATGTTTGGTAAAGGCGGTCTGGGCAACCTGATGAAGCAAGCCCAGCAGATGCAAGAAAAAATGCAGCAGATGCAGGAAGAAATCGCGAAGCTGGAAGTGACTGGCGAATCCGGTGCTGGTCTGGTGAAAGTGACCATCAATGGCGCTCACAACTGCCGTCGCGTAGAGATCGACCCTAGCCTGCTGGAAGACGACAAAGAGATGCTGGAAGATTTGGTCGCTGCGGCATTCAACGACGCAGCGCGTCGCATCGAAGAAACCCAGAAAGAAAAAATGGCCTCTGTTTCCTCCGGAATGCAGCTGCCGCCAGGCTTTAAGATGCCGTTCTGATGCAAACCAGCCCGCTGTTAACACAGCTTATGGAAGCACTGCGCTGTCTGCCGGGCGTTGGCCCGAAGTCGGCGCAGCGTATGGCGTTCACGCTGCTTCAGCGCGATCGTAGCGGCGGGATGCGTCTGGCGCAGGCGCTCACCCGGGCGATGTCGGAAATCGGCCACTGCGCCGATTGCCGCACCTTCACTGAACAGGAAGTCTGTAATATCTGTTCGAATCCGCGTCGTCAGGAAAACGGTCAAATCTGCGTGGTAGAGAGTCCGGCGGACATCTACGCCATTGAGCAGACGGGGCAGTTTTCCGGTCGTTATTTTGTGTTGATGGGGCATCTGTCACCGCTGGACGGCATTGGTCCGGATGATATCGGACTTGATCGCCTGGAACAGCGTCTGGCGGCAGAAAAAATCACCGAAGTGATCCTCGCCACCAACCCGACGGTCGAAGGTGAAGCCACCGCTAACTACATTGCCGAGCTTTGCGCGCAATATGACGTGGAAGCCAGCCGTATCGCTCATGGCGTACCGGTTGGCGGCGAGCTGGAAATGGTCGACGGCACCACGTTGTCGCATTCCCTTGCCGGGCGTCATAAGATTCGTTTTTAAGCAAACGAGAGCAGGATCACCTGCTCTCGCTTGAAATTATCCTTCCTTGTCCCCATTTACCCCTCATCCTGTTTTTAACCTTAAAATGGCATTATTGAGGTAGACCTACATGAAAGGACAAGAAACTCGTGGTTTTCAGTCAGAAGTGAAACAGCTTCTGCACCTGATGATCCATTCTCTCTATTCCAATAAAGAAATCTTCCTGCGTGAGCTTATCTCTAACGCCTCTGATGCGGCGGACAAGCTGCGTTTCCGCGCGCTCTCTAACCCGGATCTGTACGAAGGTGACGGCGAACTGCGCGTTCGTGTTTCTTTCGATAAAGACAAGCGCACGCTGACCATTTCCGATAACGGCGTGGGGATGACCCGCGACGAAGTGATTGACCATCTGGGGACTATCGCTAAATCCGGCACCAAATCATTCCTCGAATCCCTGGGTTCTGACCAGGCGAAAGACAGCCAGCTGATCGGTCAGTTTGGTGTTGGTTTCTACTCCGCATTTATCGTGGCCGATAAAGTGACCGTGCGTACTCGTGCGGCGGGCGAAAAACCAGAAAACGGCGTGTTCTGGGAATCAGCTGGTGAAGGTGAATACACCGTTGCCGACATCACCAAAGAAGATCGTGGTACTGAAATCACCCTGCATCTGCGTGAAGGCGAAGATGAGTTCCTCGATGACTGGCGCGTGCGCTCCATCATCAGCAAATACTCCGACCATATCGCGCTGCCGGTAGAGATCGAAAAACGCGAAGAGAAAGATGGCGAAACCGTTATCTCCTGGGAGAAAATCAACAAAGCGCAGGCGCTGTGGACCCGTAACAAGTCCGAAATCACCGATGAAGAGTACAAAGAGTTCTACAAACACATCGCCCACGACTTTAACGATCCGCTGACCTGGAGCCACAACCGCGTTGAAGGTAAGCAGGAGTACACCAGCCTGCTGTACATCCCGTCGCAGGCGCCGTGGGATATGTGGAACCGCGATCATAAACACGGCCTGAAACTGTATGTTCAACGTGTGTTCATCATGGATGACGCAGAACAGTTCATGCCGAACTATCTGCGCTTCGTGCGTGGTCTGATTGACTCCAGCGATCTGCCGCTGAACGTTTCCCGTGAAATCCTCCAGGACAGCACGGTAACGCGTAACCTGCGCAATGCGCTGACCAAGCGTGTGCTGCAAATGCTGGAAAAACTGGCGAAAGACGACGCGGAAAAATACCAGACCTTCTGGCAACAGTTTGGCCTGGTACTGAAAGAAGGTCCGGCGGAAGATTTCGCTAACCAGGAAGCGATCGCCAAACTGCTGCGTTTTGCGTCTACCCATACCGATTCTTCTGCGCAGACCGTGTCTCTGGAAGACTACGTTTCCCGCATGAAAGAAGGGCAGGAGAAAATCTACTACATCACCGCAGACAGCTATGCGGCAGCGAAGAGCAGCCCGCACCTGGAACTGCTGCGTAAGAAAGGCATCGAAGTTCTGCTGCTTTCCGACCGCATCGATGAGTGGATGATGAACTATCTGACTGAGTTCGACGGTAAACCGTTCCAGTCGGTGTCTAAAGTTGACGAGTCGCTGGAAAAACTGGCTGACGAAGTTGATGAGAGCGCGAAAGAAGCGGAGAAAGCACTGACTCCGTTCATCGACCGTGTGAAAGCCCTGCTCGGCGAGCGCGTGAAAGATGTCCGTCTGACCCACCGTCTGACCGATACCCCAGCGATCGTTTCTACCGACGCGGACGAAATGAGCACCCAGATGGCGAAACTGTTCGCCGCAGCGGGCCAGAAAGTGCCAGAAGTGAAATACATCTTCGAACTGAACCCGGATCACGTACTGGTGAAGCGTGCTGCAGATACTGAAGATGAAGCCAAGTTCAGCGAGTGGGTAGAACTGCTGCTGGATCAGGCGCTGCTGGCAGAACGCGGTACGCTGGAAGATCCGAACCTGTTTATTCGTCGTATGAACCAGTTACTGGTTTCCTGATGTAATGCCGGATGAATTTTATCCGGCATACAGCTGAATGTGGTGCTGGATGACCTTCGTGTCATCCGGCATTTTTCTTTTCATCCTCTGCACTTTCCGCAAATTATCTCACCATTAACCGTTTCAGCCCCGGGCGCCTTTCTTGAGGCAATCGCCTGTTGGTGGTATCGTTTATCGCTTTTTCAAAAAATTCGACACAATTTAAGGGGATTTTCGCAATGCGTATCATTCTGCTTGGCGCTCCGGGCGCGGGGAAAGGGACTCAGGCTCAGTTCATCATGGAGAAATATGGTATTCCGCAAATCTCCACTGGCGATATGCTGCGTGCCGCAGTCAAATCTGGCTCCGAGCTGGGTAAACAAGCTAAAGACATTATGGACGCTGGCAAACTGGTCACCGATGAACTGGTGATCGCGCTGGTTAAAGAGCGCATTGCTCAGGAAGATTGCCGTAATGGTTTCCTGTTGGACGGCTTCCCGCGTACCATTCCGCAGGCAGACGCGATGAAAGAAGCGGGCATCAATGTTGATTACGTTCTGGAATTCGACGTACCGGACGAACTGATTGTTGATCGTATCGTCGGTCGCCGCGTTCACGCGCCGTCTGGTCGTGTTTATCACGTTAAATTCAATCCGCCGAAAGTAGAAGGTAAAGACGACGTAACCGGTGAAGAGCTGACTACCCGTAAAGACGATCAGGAAGAAACCGTGCGTAAACGTCTGGTTGAATACCATCAGATGACTGCACCGCTGATTGGCTACTACTCCAAAGAAGCAGAAGCGGGTAACACCAAATACGCGAAAGTTGACGGCACCAAACCGGTCGCTGAAGTTCGCGCGGCTCTGGAAAAAATCCTCGGCTAATCAAGCCGCAGCAGATCTGCTCTCGGGCAGGTCTGCGTATCCTCCTCAGGCCAGACCTCTCACAGCAATTAGTTCTTCTTCCTCACTTTTCCGCTACAATTATCAACAAGTTGAATCGATAAGAGGCGGTAATGCGTCAGACTAAAACTGGTATCCTGCTGGCAAACCTGGGGACGCCCGATGCCCCCACTCCTGAAGCGGTAAAACGCTATCTGAAACAATTTTTAAGCGATAGACGCGTGGTCGATACCTCACGGCTGTTGTGGTGGCCGTTGCTGCGTGGTGTGATTTTGCCGCTGCGCTCGCCGCGCGTGGCGAAGCTGTACGCCTCGGTCTGGATGGAAGGCGGCTCGCCGCTGATGGTTTACAGCCGCCAGCAACAGCAGGCGTTGGCACAACGTTTACCGGATACGCCAGTGGCGCTGGGCATGAGCTACGGCTCGCCATCACTGGAAAGCGCCGTCGATGAACTACTGGCAGAGCATGTTGATCATATTGTGGTGCTGCCGCTCTATCCGCAATACTCCTGTTCTACGGTTGGCGCTGTGTGGGATGAACTTGCACGCATTCTCGCGCGCAAGCGTAGCATTCCGGGGATTTCGTTTATTCGTGATTACGCCGATAACCACGATTACATTAATGCGCTGGCAAATAGCGTGCGGGCCTCTTTCGAAAAACATGGCGAGCCGGATCTGCTGCTGCTCTCTTATCATGGCATTCCCCAGCGTTACGCGGATGAAGGTGATGATTACCCGCAACGTTGCCGCACAACGACTCGTGAACTGGCTTCCGCACTGGGAATGGCACCGGAAAAAGTGATGATGACCTTTCAGTCGCGCTTTGGTCGGGAACCCTGGCTGATGCCTTATACCGACGAAACGCTGAAAATGCTTGGAGAAAAAGGCGTCGGTCATATTCAGGTGATGTGCCCGGGCTTTGCTGCGGATTGTCTGGAGACGCTGGAAGAGATTGCCGAGCAAAACCGTGAAGTCTTCCTCGGCGCTGGCGGGAAAAAATATGAATATATTCCGGCGCTTAATGCTACACCGGAACATATCGAAATGATGGCTAATCTTGTTGCAGCCTATCGCTAAAGAATCGAGCACCGTCGCGTAGAGCATCGTCGGCGGTTTTCATCATTCGTGAATAATGCAAAAAGGCGTGCAGCGTACCGGAGTAGAGTTTGAACTCACAAGGTTGCTGGTGTGCCGCTAACGTCTGGTAAAGCAGGCGACTGTCATCCAGCAGCGGATCGAACTCCGCTCCGGCGATATAACAGGGCGGCACATTTCGGGTGAGATCATTATTAAACAGGCAGTAATACGGCGACTCACGATCCGCTTCGCTGCCTAAATATGCCTCTTCATACATCTGCAAATCCTGTTGCGTTAAGCCATCCCAGCCACCGCCCAGCAGGCGACGAGTCACGGAATCCCGTAACCCATAAAGTCCATACCACAGCAAAACGCCCACAACCTTACCACAATCGATCTGTTTATCCCGCAGCCACAAGGCGCTGGCTAGCGCCAGCATTGCGCCAGCGGAATCACCGGCAAAGCCAATACGTGACATATTGATTTGATAATCGCCCGCCTGCTGGTGGAAGTGACAACAGGCAGCCACAATTTCCTCTATCGCCTGCGGAAAACGCGCTTCAGGTGAAAGGGTGTAATCAATGCCAATCACCGTACACTGAGTGTAGATTGCCAGAAGTCGCATGATGCGATCGTGGGTATCGAGGTTGCCGAGAATAAAACCACCGCCGTGAAGATAAAATAGCGTCGCTGGGCTATCTGAATTTGGACAAAATAAGCGGGCCTCCACCTGTCCATATTTTGTCGGAACTGCGTAATCCCTGGTTTCCATTTCTGGAGCGCCAGCATTCCAGAATCGCCGCTCGAGCGTGTAATGCTGACGCTGCTCGGCAAGTGTTCCTTCTGCGGGCCAGGGCGGTAAATCAGGCTGAAGTGTATTAACAACGGCCCTCATTTCGGCAGAAATCAGTTCCAGTGCGGGTAATTTGTTTTCCATCTTCATAGAAAAACTCCTTTCAAATTACGCCATTGTAAGGAAGCTCTGCCATGATAATGCGATCCCGCCTGCTGATATTGAAACTGGCTGCATCTCGCGCGTTCCCGTGAGATTGTGTTAACATTCGCCGCTCAGTTAACCACCCGTAAAAACAACCATGAAATTTCCCGGTAAACGTAAATCCAAACATTACTTCCCCGTAAACGCACGCGATCCGCTGCTTCAGCAGTTCCAGCCAGAAAACGAAACCAGCGCCGCCTGGGTGGTGGGTATCGACCAGACTCTGGTTGATATAGAAGCGAAAGTGGATGATGAGTTCATTGAACGTTATGGATTAAGTGCCGGGCATTCACTGGTGATTGAAGATGACGTTGCCGAAGCACTCTATCAGGAACTTAAAGAGAAAAACCTGATTACCCATCAGTTTGCGGGTGGCACTATTGGTAACACCATGCATAACTACTCGGTACTGGCGGATGACCGCTCGGTACTACTGGGCGTGATGTGCAGCAATATTGAAATTGGCAGCTACGCCTATCGTTATTTGTGTAATACCTCCAGCCGTACCGATCTTAACTATCTGCAAGGCGTAGACGGCCCAATTGGACGCTGTTTTACGCTGATTGGCGAGTCTGGCGAACGCACTTTTGCCATTAGCCCTGGCCACATGAACCAGCTACGGGCAGAAAGCATTCCGGAAGATGTGATTGCCGGAGCGTCGGCGCTGGTACTCACCTCATATCTGGTGCGCTGCAAGCCGGGCGAACCGATGCCAGAAGCGACCATGAAAGCCATTGAGTACGCGAAGAAATATAACGTGCCGGTGGTGCTGACGCTGGGGACTAAATTTGTCATCGCCGAGAATCCGCAGTGGTGGCAGCAATTCCTCAAAGAACACGTTTCCATCCTTGCGATGAACGAAGAAGAAGCCGAAGCGTTGACCGGAGAGAGCGATCCGCTGCTGGCGTCTGACAAGGCGCTGGACTGGGTGGATCTGGTGCTGTGCACCGCCGGGCCAATCGGTTTGTATATGGCGGGCTTTACTGAAGACGAAGCGAAACGCAAAACCCAGCATCCGCTGCTGCCGGGCGCTATCGCGGAATTTAACCAGTATGAGTTTAGCCGCGCCATGCGCCACAAGGATTGCCAGAATCCGCTGCGCGTCTATTCGCACATTGCGCCGTATATGGGCGGACCAGAAAAAATCATGAACACTAACGGTGCCGGAGATGGGGCGCTGGCGGCGCTGTTGCATGACATTACCGCTAACAGTTATCACCGTAGCAGCGTACCAAATTCCAGCAAGCATAAATTCACCTGGCTGACGTATTCGTCATTAGCGCAGGTGTGTAAATACGCCAACCGTGTGAGCTATCAGGTACTGAACCAGCATTCTCCACGCTTAACGCGCGGGCTGCCGGAGCGTGAAGACAGCCTGGAAGAATCTTACTGGGATCGTTAAGTTATCGGACTGACGACAGTCGGATGCGGCGTAAACGCCTTATCCGACCTTCGGAAGATGGCACCTGTAGGCCGGATAAGATGCGCCAGCATCGCATCCGGCAATGGAATCACCGTTTACCCCGTCACCACTTCACCTGCCGGTGGCGTTTCCAGCAGTTCCAGCATGGTACGGGCAATTTCACGCTCGCCCATCACCACCTGATTCGCGCCACGTTCGGTGATATATGCCACCTCGTCGTCATAATGGGCGCGGGCGATAATCTCAATATCCGGGTTTTTCGCGCGAGCTGACGCCACAATCTCGCCTGCTTCGTAACCGTTGGGAATCGTCAGGATCAGCCATTTTGCGCATTCCAGATGCGCCAGTTGCATGATCTCTTCGTTAGCCGCGTTGCCTAATACCGCCCGGACTCCGCGCTCACGCAGTTCGTCGACGCGAGTACGTGACGTCTCAATCACCACTAAAGGAATATCAGACGCGAGCAATTTCTCCCCCAGCAGGCTGCCCACACGACCATAACCTACCAGCAGCGCATGGTTGCAGATATCAACCGGAATCTGCTTCTCTTCTTCGATAGCTTCCTCCAGCGTCTGCTCTTCCAGCGTTTCGGTTTTCGCCAGGTATTTCTCCAGCAGCGCGAACAGCACCGGGTTGAGCATAATCGACAAAATCGCCCCCGCCAGCACCAGGTTTTGCCCCGCCTGCGGCAGCAGATTCAACGCCATCCCCAGACCTGCCAGAATAAAGGCGAACTCACCAATCTGCGCCAGGCTGGCGGCGATGGTCAACGCCGTACGCTGGGAGTGACCAAACAACCGGACGAGGAAGAGCGCCGCGACCGATTTACCAAACAGAATAATCGCCAGCGTAGCCAGCACCGCCAACGGCTGCTGAATCAGGATTAACGGATCAAACAACATCCCGACAGAGACGAAGAACAACACTGCAAACGCATCACGTAATGGCAGTGTATCGTGGGCGGCACGGTGGCTAAGTTCGGACTCATTCAGCACCATCCCGGCAAAGAACGCGCCGAGTGCAAAGGAGACGTCAAACAGCTCCACCGCGCCAAAAGCAATCCCTAACGCCAGCGCCAGCACCGACAAGGTAAACAACTCGCGCGAACCCGTTGCCGCGCTACGTGCCATAATCCACGGCACCAGACGGCGACCTACCAACATCATAATGGCGATAAACGCGACCACTTTGCCGATGGTGATACTCATATCCAGCGCCAGCGTCGCAAAGCCCACATCGCCCTGTTCCAGCATTCCGGCTACCGCTGGCAGCAACACCAGCGTCAGGACCATCACCAGGTCTTCCACAATCAGCCAGCCGATGGCGATTTGCCCTCGCTGGCTGTCTATTAATTGCCGTTCTTCAAGTGCACGCAGTAACACCACGGTACTGGCGGTGGAAAGACACAAACCGAACACGATACCGGTCATCAACGACCAGCCCAGCACGGCGGAGAGCGCCATACCCAACAGTGTCGCCACGGCTATCTGGGCGATCGCGCCGGGAATGGCGATGGACTTTACCGCCATCAAATCCTTGAGCGAAAAATGCAGGCCAACGCCGAACATCAGCAAAATAACGCCCAGTTCCGCCAGTTCAGGCGCAAGTTTTGTATCGGCAACAAACCCTGGAGTGAACGGCCCTGCCAGCACACCCGCTAACAGATATCCCACCAGAGGAGAAATACGCAGTTTATTGGCCAGCATGCCGAGGATAAAGGCGAGCACAAGGCCGCCAACAATGGTGGTGATAAGCGGGGTGGCGTGATGCATTCCGTCTCCTTTTCCTGGTGGTTGTTATCCATTTTTGGCCGGGAAAACCAAAATTACAGGTAATAGTTTATGACAATTTCATAGATGATGTTTATGAATAATTGTTGAATTTTGCAGAAAAATGGAATTAGCCGCAAAAAAGGCACGGATCGGAAAAGTGATGAGGTGTATGAAGAGGAAAGGCTTATGGTTACTGCAAAATGAAGCAGCCAAAGTTTACCTTTGGCTGCCGGGAATTCAGGATTTATGCCGATTATCAGGTAAGAATATGGTCAACATTCCAAGAAGCGGCAGGAAAGCACATATTTTATAAACTAACTCGATACTGGTATGGTCGGCGATAAGCCCCAGAACTGCGGCTCCAAGGCCCCCCATGCCAAAAGCAAAACCGAAAAAGAGCCCGGAAACCATGCCGATACGTCCCGGCAACAGCTCTTGCGCATAAACCAGAATGGCAGAAAACGCCGAGGCGAGGATAAATCCAATAATCACCGTCAAAACCCCCGTCCAGTGCAGGCTTGCGTACGGTAAAATAAGCGTAAAAGGCGCAACGCCGAGGATAGAGCCCCAAATTACATATTTTCGCCCAATCTTATCGCCAACAGGCCCGCCAATCACCGTCCCCGCCGCAACGGCAAATAAGAAGGCAAACAGATGAAGTTGGGCATTCTGGATGGATAATCCGAATTTTTCCATCAGATAAAAGGTGTAATAGCTGCTGATGCTCGCCATATAGAAATATTTCGAGAAAATCAGCACTAACAGTACGCAAACAGCCAGAACGACCTTATTTCGTGGCAGCGGATTGATTATTGGCGCTTTCGGCTTGCCTTTACTCATTCGGTGCTGCGCAGAGTACCAGCGGCTGATTTGCGCCAACACCACGATTGCCAGCAGTGCCGCCAGTACAAACCATGCAACGTTGCCTTTGCCATAGGGGGCGATGAGCACCGCCGCCAGCAAAGGCCCCAACGAACTGCCAAAGTTACCGCCGACCTGGAAGATAGATTGCGCCAGACCATGACGTCCGCCAGACGCCATACGTGCCACGCGGGAAGATTCTGGATGAAAGACCGACGAACCGGTACCGACCAGCGCCGCCGCCAGCAACACCGAGCCAAAACTGCCCGCCAGTGCCAGCAATACCAGGCCGCTTAAGGTAAAGCACATGCCAATTGGCAACGACCACGGCATTGGGTATTTATCTGTCCAGTAGCCGACGACCGGTTGCAGCAGCGAAGAGGCGAGCTGGAAGGTGAGGGTTATCAGCCCTATCTGCATAAACGTCAGGGAAAACTCTGACTGTAATAGCGGATAAATCGCCAGAATCAGCGATTGGATCATGTCGTTCAGCAGATGTGAGAGGCTGATAGCGCCTAAAATACCAAACGAAGTTCGGGCCTTGGTGGCCGACGCAGTCGCGCCCGCCACAGGCTGGGATTGTTCACTCATTGCCATAGGAAAGTCACTTTTTTAGAGTTGCGATGTAAAAATTTATCTTAATTGTGATTATTACCTGACTAACATACCTGCACGTGCCTTTTGAAGGAAGTCTCAATGTGGAAAACAGAATTTCCAATCTGGATGTAGATTTATCGTAACCGAACGCAGACTTGTCTATGATGTCGCGTCATACTAATTTTCAACACGTTATTATCTGGTCAGGGAGAGAAGTATGAAATTATTGCAGCGGAGTGTGGCATTAGCACTGTTAACCACATTGTCACTGGCGAGTGCAACTGCGTTGGCCTATGAGCAGGATAAAACCTATAAAATTACGGTTCTGCATACCAACGACCATCACGGTCATTTCTGGCGCAATGAATATGGCGAATACGGTCTGGCGGCACAAAAAACGCTGGTGGACGGTATTCGTAAAGAGGTCGCCGCTGAAGGCGGGAGCGTGCTGCTACTTTCTGGTGGCGACATTAATACCGGTGTGCCGGAGTCTGACTTGCAGGACGCAGAGCCAGATTTTCGCGGCATGAATCTGGTGGGCTATGATGCAATGGCGATTGGCAATCATGAATTTGATAACCCGCTCACCGTATTACGCCAGCAGGAAAAGTGGGCAAAGTTCCCGTTGCTCTCTGCCAATATCTATCAAAAAAGTACCGGCGAGCGCCTGTTTAAACCCTGGGCGCTGTTTAAGCGCCAGGATCTGAAAATCGCCGTTATCGGTTTAACAACTGATGAAACAGCGAAATTAGGTAACCCAGAAAACTTCACCGACATTGAATTCCGTAAACCTGCCGACGAAGCCAAACTGGTGATCCAGGAGCTGCAACAGACAGAAAAGCCGGACATTATTATCGCGGCGACCCATATGGGGCATTACGACAACGGTGAGCACGGTTCTAACGCGCCGGGTGATGTAGAGATGGCGCGCAGTTTGCCAGCCGGATCGCTGGCGATGATTGTCGGCGGACATTCGCAAGATCCAGTCTGTATGGCAGCTGAAAATAAAAAGCAGGTAGATTACGTTCCTGGTACGCCATGCAAACCGGATCAACAAAACGGCATCTGGATTGTACAAGCGCATGAGTGGGGCAAGTACGTTGGTCGGGCCGACTTTGAGTTTCGCAACGGCGAAATGAAAATGGTCAACTACCAGCTGATTCCGGTGAACCTGAAGAAAAAAGTCACCTGGGAAGACGGGAAAAGCGAGCGTGTGCTGTACACTCCGGAAATCGCCGAAAATCAGCAAATGATCTCGCTGTTATCGCCGTTCCAGAATAAAGGCAAAGCGCAGCTGGAAGTGAAAATTGGCGAAACCAATGGTCGTCTGGAAGGCGATCGTGACAAAGTGCGTTTTGTACAGACCAATATGGGGCGGTTGATTCTGGCAGCCCAAATGGATCGTACTGGTGCCGACTTTGCGGTGATGAGCGGAGGCGGAATTCGTGATTCTATCGAGGCAGGCAATATCAGCTATAAAAACGTGCTGAAGGTGCAGCCGTTCGGTAATGTGGTGGTGTATGCCGACATGACCGGTAAAGAGGCGATTGATTACCTGACTGCCGTCGCGCAGATGAAGCCGGATTCCGGTGCCTACCCGCAATTTGCCAACGTCAGCTTTGTGGCGAAAGACGGCAAACTCAACGACCTGAAAATTAAAGGCGAACCGGTCGATCCGGCAAAAACCTACCGCATGGCAACATTAAACTTTAATGCTACTGGCGGTGATGGTTACCCGCGCCTTGATAACAAACCGGGATATGTGAATACCGGCTTTATTGATGCCGAAGTGCTGAAAGCGTATATCCAGAAAAACTCGCCGCTGGATGCGAATGCTTATGAGCCGAAAGGTGAGGTGAGCTGGCAGTAATCTGAAAGTGCCGGATGCTCACATCCGGCACAATGCTTAATCGCGGCGAGCGATATCGGCAAATTTGGCATCGAGGATCTTCGCCAGATCGCTTGCTGCCAGTTCGATATCCAGCCCGCGTTTACCGCCGGAAACATAAATAGTGGCAAATTCTTGTGCGGGGGCGTCGATAATCGTCGGCAGACGTTTTTTCTGCCCTAATGGGCTAATTCCCCCAACCAGATATCCCGTTGAACGCTGCGCGACCATCGGATCGGCCATCTCTACTTTCTTGGCTCCCAGCGCCTTTGCTACTTTTTTGAGATCCAATTGACCGGCGACTGGCGTGACGGCCACTGCCAGATGTTTCATATCGCCGTTCACTGCGACCAGCAGCGTTTTGTAGACCTGATCCGGATTCAAACCTAATTTTTTGACGACTTCATCGCCAAAATTGGTTTCTGCCGGATCGTGTTCGTAGGTATGAACCTGAAAAGAAATTTTGTTTTTTTCGAGTAATTTAACTGCCGGTGTCATCGTAATTTTCCTGCCTTAAACAAAAAAACGAAGCAAGCATACGCCTGATGGTGGTCCAAAAAAAAGTGCCATCTTGCCTAAGAGTATTGGCAGGATGGTGAGATTGAGCGACAATCGACTTACACCGTCGCTTAAAGTGACGGCATAATAATAAAAATATGAAATTCCTCTTTGACGGGCCAATAGCGATATTGGCCATTTTTTTAGCGCAACATTTGCGGCAAATTCCCTTCTCCATACAGATGTAAAGCACCGACCGCGACCACATAGCGCCCTGGTGGCATGGCGCGTAATTTATCCCGCCAGGCGAGATTTCTCTGGTGCATCAGCACATCGTACAGCGACTGACTGAACGTATTGGGCAGCGTTATTTCATTATTTTGCGGCGGCGCATTCAGCCACCAGCTCATCATTTGTTGCAGCAACCGTGCATTGGTATGCCAGTGGGTCAGCGTATCGTCCAGCAGCGCCAGTCCTTTGTCGGGAAGCTGGAGCAACATGGCAATCTGTTTTTCAGCTCCTTCCAGTTCAATTACAGGTTTATGTTGTTGCTTCGCCGCCTGCAATAACTGGTAATCGATACCGTATTCTGCCCGCAGCCCCAGTTTTTGCGCCTGTGTCGCCTGAAGAACCATCGCGATTTGCCACAACGGTTGGGTAGAAAACAGTGAGGGAGAAATGCCCATCTCCTGGCTAATGTGCTGCAGATTTTGCAATTGTTCTTCGCTAATGCGCTCTTCCAGCGCCTCGCAGGCTGGCAAATTGGCAAAAGGTGTATCGCTGGTGGAAACATCCGCCTCGACGATCAGCGCATCGGCGTTTTTGAGCTTTTTGAGCAAACGGGTGGGCAGGGGAGCCATATCGTGACTCCCCATATGAATACTGCCAATCAGATGAAAATGGCGATTGCCGGGGAGGGTGATATCGATGGCAGGCCAGGAGTAATGATTACCGCGCAGCGCGGCCCAAAGCGTTTTTACCCGGTACAACAGATCCATACGACCTCCCTTTGTGAAATATCATGCTAGCGCGCGGGGAGGGATGGCGCAAATGGAGTTGAGACGGATTGAAACTGCGACCGAATATTTGGCACGCCGTGAAGAGCGTGCAAAAAAGGTCGCGTAAGGTCAAAACATCGCTTCATCTCGTAGGCCGGATAAGGCGTTTACGCCGCATCCGGCAGTCATGCGTCGATGCCAAATGCGCCGCCCTAAAGCAGCGCATCCGCAATGATGTACTTATTCCTTCGGTTTAAACCGCAGCAACCGGTTGGCGTTACTCACTACGGTAATCGACGAGAGCGCCATTGCCGCTCCGGCAACCACCGGGTTAAGCAGTGTTCCAGTGAACGGCCACAAAATACCGGCGGCGACCGGAATACCAATGCTGTTGTAGATAAACGCACCGAGCAGGTTCTGCTTCATATTGCGCAGCGTTGCGCGGGAAATCGCGAGCGCATCTGCAACACCCATCAGGCTATGGCGCATCAGGGTAATCGCCGCGGTTTCAATGGCAACATCACTGCCGCCACCCATCGCAATACCGACATCCGCCTGAGCCAGCGCTGGCGCGTCGTTAATGCCGTCGCCCACCATTGCCACCTGACGTCCTTCACTTTGCAGACGTTTGATCGCTTCGGCTTTACCGTCCGGTAGCACCCCGGCTATCACCTCATCAATCCCTGCTTCTTTGGCGATCGCATTGGCGGTGGTTGGGTTATCCCCGGTCAACATCACCAGACGATATCCCGCTTTATGCAGGCGTTGCAGCGCCGCCACGCTATCACTACGCAACGGATCGCGTACAGCCAGCAGGGCTACTGCTTCCCCGTCAATCGCCAGCAGCACAGGCGTTGCGCCTTGCGATGCCTGAGCTGAAATATCGGCTTCAATCGCTTTAGTATCGACTTGCTGATCATTTAACAACGCCTGATTACCCAGCAATAACGCATGACCTTCTGCTTCACCGCTCACGCCCAGCCCGCGCAATGTGCGGAAACCGTTGACCTGCGGCAGCTGCATATCACCTGCTTTATCGAGGATCGCCCGTGCCAGCGGGTGGCTGGAACCTTGCTCCAGCGCCGCCGCCAGACGCAATGCTTGCGCTTCATCAACATCAGCAAATGTTTTTACTGCGACAACCTGCGGCTTCCCTTCGGTCAGCGTCCCGGTTTTATCGAACACCACGGTGTCGAGCGTACTGGCGCGTTGCAGCGCGTCGGCGTCCCGCACCAGCACACCAAACTCAGCCGCCCGCCCGACGCCCGAAATAATCGACATCGGCGTCGCCAGCCCCAGTGCACACGGACAGGCGATAATCAGCACCGTGGTGGCAATCACCAGGGTATAGACAATCTGCGGTGCCGGACCAAAGAAATACCAGATTGCCGCACTGACCAGCGCAATCACCACCACCACCGGTACAAACACGGCAGAGATTTTATCCGCCAGCTGGCCGATTTCCGGTTTACTGCTCTGGGCCCGACGCACCATGCGAATGATCCTTGATAGCGTGGTATGGCTGCCAACCGCACTGGCACGAAACAGCACACTGCCGTCCTGTACCACTGTCCCGGCATGGACGCTATCGCCTTCGCCTTTTTGCTGCGGGATTGGTTCGCCCGTCAGCATCGCTTCATCCAGCCACGCTTCGCCTTGTGTAATTTCACCATCTACCGGCACGCGATCGCCGGTCGTCAGGCGCAGCAACATACCTGGCTGCACTTCTGCCAGAGGCACGCTTTTTTCACCTTCGTCAGTAACCAGGCGCGCCGTCGGCGGAGTTAAATCGAGTAATTTCTCCAGTGCCTTAGAAGAACGCTGACGCGCGCGCACTTCCAGCATATGGCCGAGATTGATCAGACCGATAATCATCGCGCTGGCTTCGTAATAAAGATGCCGCGCTTCCATCGGGAACCACTGCGGCCACAGGTTGACGCTCATCGAATAGAGCCACGCCACGCCAGTACCCAGCGCCACCAGCGTATCCATCGTCGCCGCACCGTTGCGCAGGCTTTTCCATGCGCTGCGGTAAAAATGCCCGCCGGCGAAAACCATCACCGCCAGGGTTATCAGGCCGATAACTAACCACAGGCTGCGGTTGTCGGCGGTGACCATCATATTATCGCCGATCATCCCCCAGACCATCACCGGGATACCCACCGCAAGTGCGACAATTGCCTGCCAGCGGAAGCGCTTCATCGTAGCGACGGCGGTTTCTTGCTGGCGCTCGCGGCGTTTAGCGTCATCTTCAATCGCTTCCGCGCCGTAACCCGCTTTTTCCACCGCCTGCACTAAATCTTGTGGGGAGGCACTGCCCATCACCAGCGCAGTACGCTCCGCCAGGTTTACCCGTGCCTGAGTGACGCCCGGTACGCTTTGCAGCGCATTTTGTACGCGGGTGACACAGCTGGCGCAGCTCATGCCGCTCAGCAGCAATTGCTGGCTGTCATCGTCAACGGCGGTCGCTGCCGGAAGCGCCTCAGAAACCGCTGTCAGTGCTTCCGACGGGATTGATGACTCCGCCAGCGGTTTAGCCTTTGGGTGGCTTACAGATGCGTCATAACCCGCTTGTTTGATGGTTTCGATCAACTGTTCTGCACTGGCAGTCCCGGTAACGTGCGCTTCAGTGACAGACACATCCGCTTGTTCCACATCCGGGCGCTGTTCGAGACTTTCTTTCACGCGTTTAACGCAGTGACCGCAGGACAGGCCGTCCAGGGTCAGGTCGATAGTTTGAGACATAGTTCACTCCTTTAAGACAGTGTTGACTGACTGTGATAAAGGGTAAACCTTCCAGCAAGGGGAAGGTCAAGAAATTATTTATCAGCGAAATGAAAAGTCGGCAGAGATTAAAAAATTGGCGCAATTAGCATCAGAATTAGACATTTATCTCTTTGTTTTCCTTTATCTAAAGTACGGGTGCTAAGTTAAATCAGGATGCCTGAAAACTGGCATCGGGGTGAGGAAATACCTCCCGCATCTATAAAAAGGAGTTAACAAAAGATGTTAGATGCAAACAAATTACAACAAGCAGTGGATCAGGCGTACACCCAATTTCACTCACTTAGCGGCGGACAAAACGCCGACTACATCCCCTTTCTGGCGAATGTACCCAGCCAACTGGCGAGCGTCGCTATCGTAACCTGCGATGGCAATATCTATAGTGCCGGTGACAGTGATTACCGCTTTGCGCTGGAATCCATCTCCAAAGTCTGTACGTTAGCCCTCGCGTTAGAAGATGTCGGCCCGCAGGCAGTACAGGATAAAATTGGCGCAGATCCCACCGGACTTCCCTTTAACTCGGTCATTGCCTTAGAGCTTCATGGTGGCAAACCGTTATCACCGCTGGTTAATGCGGGGGCTATCGCCGCTGTCAGTCTGATTAAAGCCGAGAATGCAGAACAACGCTGGCAGCGAATTTTACATATTCAACAACAGCTTGCAGGAGAACAAGTCGCGCTCTCTGACGAAGTCAACCAGTCGGAACAAACAACCAACTTCCATAACCGCGCTATTGCCTGGCTGCTGTACTCCGCCGGATATCTCTATTGCGATGCGATGGAAGCCTGTGATGTCTACACTCGCCAATGTTCCACGCTCATCAATACCGTGGAACTGGCGACGCTTGGCGCGACGCTGGCGGCGGGCGGGGTTAATCCGCTAAGTCAAAAACGCATTCTGCAGGCCGACAACGTGCCATACATTCTGGCAGAAATGATGATGGAAGGGCTGTATGGTCGCTCCGGTGACTGGGCGTATCGCGTGGGTTTGCCAGGAAAAAGCGGCGTTGGCGGCGGCATTCTGGCGGTCGTACCTGGCGTGATGGGGATTGCCGCGTTCTCCCCGCCGCTGGATGAAGACGGTAACAGTGTTCGGGGTCAGAAAATGGTGGCATCTGTTGCTAACCAACTCGGCTATAACGTGTTTAAGGGCTGATCATGATGAACGCGGAAGGTGATAACGGTAACAAACCCCTCGGGCTATGGAATGTCGTTTCCATTGGCATTGGGGCAATGGTGGGGGCAGGGATCTTTGCCCTGCTGGGGCAGGCGGCGTTGTTAATGGAAGCCTCAACCTGGGTCGCTTTTGCCTTTGGCGGCATAGTGGCGATGTTTTCCGGTTATGCCTATGCGCGGCTTGGGGCGAGTTATCCCAGTAATGGCGGGATTATTGACTTCTTTCGCCGGGGATTAGGGAACGGCGTCTTTTCACTGGCATTATCCTTGCTTTACCTGATGACGCTGGCGGTGAGTATTGCTATGGTTGCCCGCGCATTTGGTGCTTATGCCGTGCAGTTTCTGCATGAAGGCAGCCAGGATGAGCATCTTATTTTGCTGTACGCGCTGGCTATCATTGCGCTGATGACGCTTTTCAACTCTTTAAGCAACCACGCGGTAGGCCGACTGGAAGTTATCCTCGTTGGCATCAAAATGATGATCCTGTTGTTGTTGATCATTGCGGGTGTCTGGTCGCTACAACCTGCGCACATTTCTGTCTCCGCGCCCCCCACTTCCGGCGCGTTCTTCTCCTGTATCGGGATTACCTTCCTTGCCTACGCGGGCTTTGGCATGATGGCGAACGCGGCGGATAAAGTAAAAGATCCGGCGGTCATTATGCCACGGGCGTTTCTGGTGGCGATTGGCGTTACTACGCTGCTTTACATCGCACTAGCGCTGGTACTGCTTAGCGATGTTTCGGCATTAGAGTTAGAAAAATATGCCGATACCGCGGTAGCGCAGGCCGCTTCTCCGCTGCTCGGGCATGTGGGGTATGTGATTGTGGTGATCGGCGCTTTACTGGCGACGGCTTCAGCCATTAACGCTAACCTGTTCGCGGTATTTAATATCATGGACAACATGGGCAGCGAGCATGAGCTGCCGAAGTTAATGAATAAATCCCTGTGGCGGCAGAGCACATGGGGCAACATCATCGTGGTGGTGTTGATCATGCTGATGACGGCGGCGTTGAATTTAGGCTCGCTCGCCAGCGTTGCCAGTGCCACTTTTTTGATCTGTTACCTGGCGGTGTTTATGGTCGCTATCCGCCTGCGTCATGATATTCACGCCTCGTTGCCAATCCTCATCGTTGGCACGCTGGTTATGTTGTTGGTGATCATCGGTTTTATTTACAGCCTGTGGTCCCAGGGCAGCAGTGCGCTGATGTGGATTATAGGCGCACTATTACTAAGCCTTATTGTGGCAATGGTAATGAAACGGAATAAAACGGTATAAACCTTCTTGTGCGCAGTGCTTTCTGCACTGCGCTTTTATTTTTTATCCTTAATTTAATCCCTTGCTTATGCCTTTAATAAATAATTCACACAAAAAAGATATATAGACGATAAAACTGTGATTTCTATCACTTCTTATCGTGGATTATTCTTAACGAGGATGATGGTAAACTAAAAGTCGTAGTGTATTCTTAATAAATAACGTATAAGCTTTTTCACTGCATTTCTTTTAATGGGGGAAGTAAAAACAAAAGAGATGCACAAGTTATTACCCTTCTTAAATAAAATGATGCTGGTTATAAAGATCAGTTAAAATAATGACCTGGAAGGAAGTGACTTATCTATGGCGCGATTACAATTAAAAAACCGTAAAAATAAAGGTCTGATATTTTTAATCAGTTTTATTGTGATGGGTGGAGACGCGCTTGCTGCGCCATTACCGCAATGGGCGAATGCCCCAGCGGTCACGCCGGTTGCCAGTTTATCGTTACAGGAAAGCATATTGCGTGCCTTTGCGCGAAACCCCGACGTCACCCAACAGGCGGCGCAGATAGGTATTGGTGAAGCGCAAATCGATGAAGCCAAAAGCGCCTGGTATCCGCACATCGGTTTAACGGGTAATGCGGGGCCTTCCCGGCAAACGGACTCCAGCGGCAGGCTTGATAACAACGTTTCTTATGGCATAACCCTGACGCAGCTGGTGTATGACTTTGGTAAAACCAGTAACGATATCAAACTGCAAACTGCCGCTCGTGACAGCTACCGCTTTAAATTGATGGCAACCCTAACCGATGTCGCAGAAAAAACAGCGACTGTTTATATGGAAGTCAGTCGTTATCAGGCTTTGTGCGACGCAGCGCAACGTAACATTCACTCTCTGGAAAACGTCTACAACATGGCTGCACTACGCGCCAACGCCGGGCTTAATTCATCATCCGATGAGTTACAGGCGCAAACGCGTATAGCGGGAATGCGCTCGACGCTGGAACAATATCAGGCACAGATGACAAGCGCCAAAGCACAGCTGGCGGTGCTCACAGGCGTACAGCCGGAGGCGATAGCTTCGCCGCCAGCCGCATTAGCCGAACAGCCAGTGTCGCTAAAAAAAATCGACTATCAGTCCATCCCTCTGGTACTGGCTGCTGAAAACTTACGCCAGTCTGCCCAGTACGGCGTGGAAAAAACTAAATCGCAATACTGGCCTACGCTCAGTATTCAGGGCGGCAAAACGCGCTACCAGACCAGCGACCGCTCGTATTGGGATGATCAGTTACAACTGAACGTCAACGCGCCGCTGTATCAGGGCGGCGCGGTTTCAGCCCAGGTGCAACAGGCCGAAGGGCAACAAAAAATCTCTGCCTCGCAGGTTGAGCAGGCAAAACTGGACGTGCTTCAACGAGCGTCGGTGGCGTATGCCAACTGGACTGGTGCACGGGGTCGTGAAGAGGCTGGGTTAGCACAATCTGAAAGTGCGCACAGAACGCGAGATGTCTACCAAAATGAATATAAATTGGGTAAACGCAGCCTGAATGATCTATTAACCGTCGAGCAAGATGTCTTTCAGGCGCAATCGGCTGAAATAAATGCCAATTATGATGGCTGGGTCGCCGCAGTGAATTATGCCGCTGCGGTTAATAACCTTATTCCATTAGCGGGAATTAAACAGGGCTTATACAACGACTTACCCGACTTGAAATAATCCTGCCATTATTAATATCAGGTATGCATCGTTGTTGAGTGATTACCCTTGTCTTATTTAGATAAATGGACTCGCTAAGGATGTGCGCCATTTATCAGGAATGCCATTATGAGCCTGATTATTGATGTTATTTCGCGAAAAACATCCGTCAAACAAACGCTAATCAATCCTGGCGACGTTACGGTTGTCATTTATGAGCCCTCTGTGGTGCAGGTTCATGCTCAGGCATCTGCCGTTGCGCGTTATGTTCGTGACGGAAATGACTTGTTGATCTATATGCAGGACGGCACGGTGATCCGCTGCAACGGTTATTTCCTGCAAGCGGCAAATACCAGCGAACAATCCGAACTGGTGTTTGCCGAGGGTCAACAACTGACCCACGTAACATTTGCCGATACCGCGGCAGGTGGATTAGCGCCCGTGGAGCTGACCGCTCAGACCACCGCAATTGAAAGCATTGCGCCGTACCTTGATATCGTCGGCCAGACGACGGCTTTCCCGTGGGGATGGCTGGCGGGGGCGGCGGTAGGTGGCGGCGCGCTTGGCGCTTTACTGGCAAGCGGTGGCGATGATGACTCAAAAACTGAAGTGGTTAACAACCCACCGCCAGCCGAACCCGGCAACGCCACGCCATCGTTTTTGGTAACCGATAATCAGGGCGATCAACGCGGTATTCTATCCGCCAACGATACCACCGATGACACTACGCCAACCTTTAGCGGCAGCGGGCAGGCGGGGGCGACCATCCAGATTAAAGACAGCAATGGTGACACCATCGCCAGTACTCAGGTCGGTAGCGATGGACGCTGGAGCGTCGATTTGCCCACGCAAAGCGCGGGCGAACATACCTGGTCAGTGGTGCAAATCGTCGGTAGCACCATTACCAACGCCGGGTCGATAACGTTAACCATCGACAATAGTCAGGCCGCCGTACAGCTCGCCACCACCGCAGGCGATAACATCATTAATGCCAGCGAACAGGCAGCCGGATTTACGCTTTCTGGCACCAGTAGCCATCTGGCACAGGGAACAGAACTCACCGTCACGCTTAACGGCAAAACCTACACCACCACCGTTGGGGCTAACGGTGGGTGGAGCGTGCAGGTGCCGACCGCCGATGCGCAAGCGTTAGGCGAAGGGAATCAGGCGGTGCTGGTCAGTGGGAAAGATGCCACGGGCAATACGGTCACTGGCGCGCAACTGTTAACGGTCGATACCCAACCGCCGACACTTGCTATCAACACCATCGCCCAGGACAACATTGTCAGCGCCGCCGAGCATAACGCCGCGCTGGTACTGAGCGGCACATCGAATGCGGAAGCGGGGCAAACCGTAACCCTGAACCTGAACGGCGTCACCCACACTGCAACCGTCGGTAGTGACGGAACCTGGCAAGTGACGCTGCCTGCGACAGAGGTACAGGCGCTGGCAGAAGGTGGCTACACGCTTAACGCCAGCGTCAGCGACCGGGCAGGAAACACCACCAGCAACAGTGCGAATTTCGCAGTAGACACCAGTGCGCCAGTGGTTAGCGTTAACACCATCGCTGGCGACGATATTCTTAACACCGCAGAACAGATTGTGGCGCAGATTATTTCCGGTCAGGTCAGTGGCGCTTCTCCGGGGGATACGGTCACCGTGAAGTTAGGTGCCACTGTTCTGACGGGTGTAGTGCTGGAGGACGGTACATGGAATGTGGCGCTGGATCCGGCGGTAACCCGCACCCTGGCGCGTGGCCCTAACGATATTATTGTCACGGTTACCGATGCCGCTGGAAATACCGGTACGGCGACTCATAACATCACCCTGGCGGGCGTTGCGCCGCAAGTGTCGATAGATGCTATCAGCGGTGATAACGTACTGAATTCGCTGGATTCTCAGCAGCCGCTAACGTTAAGCGGCACCAGCAATTTACCGGACGGCGGCACGGTTAGCGTGACGTTGAATAATGTCACGTATAGCGCTCAGGTTAGCGGCGGCGTCTGGTCACTGAACGTTCCGGTGAGCGATGTTGTCAATCTGGCGAACACCAACTACACCGTCACTGCCAGCGCCACAGATGTGACCGGCAACACCGGCACCGCGCAGAGCAATTTACTGGTCGATACGGTGCTGCCACAGGTGATCATCAACACCTTTGCGGGCGACAACATTGTCAACAACGCCGAAGCGGGGGCAGATCAAACCCTGAGCGGCGTCGTGGTGGGCGCCGCGCAGGGCGATACGGTAACTATTGAGCTGGGCGGCAATACTTACACGGCGACGGTGGGCAGTAATCTCACCTGGAGCGTGAACGTTCCGGCGGCAGATTTACAGGCGCTGGGCGACGGTGCGTTAACCATTAATGCTTCGGTTACCACCGTACATGGCAATACGGGCAGCAGTGCGCTTGATATCACCATCAGTGCCGGGCTGCCGGGGCTGCGCATTGACACCATCGCAGGTGATGATGTGATCAATGCCGTTGAGCAGCAGCAAAACCTGATCATCACCGGTAGCAGTACCAATCTTCCCGCTGGAAGAGTGGTCACTGTTTTGCTCGGTGGCAACACCTACCAGGGGGGGACCGACAGCAACGGCAACTGGCAGGTAGGCGTGCCTGCGGCAGATTTACAGGCGCTGACGCCGGGGACGATAGTGGTTAATGCCAGCGCAACGGACCCGGCCGGGAACCCGGTTTCCATCGATCGCAACGTGGAAGTCAATCCGGGCGCGGTGCTTATCACCATCAATACCGTCTCTGGCGATGACATTATTAATGCCGCAGAAAAAGGCGCGC
The DNA here is from genome assembly GCF_005781135.1 of Escherichia sp. E3659. NCBI lineage: Bacteria > Pseudomonadati > Pseudomonadota > Gammaproteobacteria > Enterobacterales > Enterobacteriaceae > Escherichia > Escherichia sp. E3659. Next base: position 166,629 of record NZ_VATQ01000014.1, read on the forward strand.
CGTTAACGCTGACTGGCACCACGCAGCTGGTGGAAACCGGGCAAACCGTGGTAGTGAAATTCGCCGGGCAGACCTTTACCACCACCGTTCAGGCGGGGGGCGGCTGGAGCCTGACCGTTCCCGCCAGCGCGGTGAGTAGCCTGGCAGACGGCGCGGCGGAAATCACCGCGACCGTCACCAACATCAGCGGTAACACTGGCGACACCTCCCGTACCATTACCGTCGACAGCCAGGCCCCGGCGTTGAGCATCGATCCGCTGACCGCCGATAACATCATCAACGCCGCCGAAAGTGGTCAGGATCTGCAAATCACTGGCACCACCGACGCCCAGCCGGGGCAGACGGTGACCGTTACGCTGAATGGGCAGACGTATCAGGGCGTTGTGCAGCCAGACGGCACCTGGAGCGTGACCGTTCCCGCCGCGAATGTTGACGCACTGGCTGACGGCAACGCCACCGTCACCGCCAGCGTGAACGATATCGCAGGTAACCCGACCAGCGTCTCACGTGTGGCGCTGGTCGATGCCACGCCGCCCGTGGTAACCATTAATCCGGTGGCGACCGATAACGTCATTAACACGCCGGAACATACCCAGGCGCAAATCATCAGCGGCACGGTTACTGGTGCACAGGCGGGTGATATCGTCACCGTTACGCTGAATAATGTGGATTACACTACGGTGGTGGATGCTTCCGGCAACTGGAGCCTGGGCGTTCCGGCTTCCGTTGTCAGCGGACTGGTGGACGGCAGTTATCCCATCAGCGTTTCGGTCACTGATCGCGCCGGAAACACGGGCAGCCAGTCGCTGGCCGTCACGGTCGATACCGCCGCGCCAGTAATTGGTATTAACACCATTGCTGGCGATGATGTGATAAACGCCAGCGAAAAAGGGGCCGATGTTCAAATTACCGGTACCAGCGATCAGCCAGCCAATACCGCCATCACCGTGACGCTGAACGGGCAAAATTACACCACCACGACCGACGCCTCCGGCAACTGGAGCGTCACGGTTCCGGCATCGGCGGTAACCGCGCTGGGCCAGGCCAACTACACGGTAACGGCGGCGGTGACAAGCAGTATCGGCAACAGCGCCACCGCCAGCCATAACGTGCTGGTCGATAGCGCGTTGCCCGGTGTGACCATTAACCCGGTGGCAACCGACGATATTATTAACGCCGCGGAAGCGGGCGTAGCGCAAACCATCAGCGGGCAGGTTACTGGAGCCGCCGTTGGCGACACGGTAACGATTACGCTGGGCGGCAATACTTACACCACCACCGTGCAGGCCAATTTAAGCTGGAGCGTGAGCGTTCCGGCGGCAGATATTCAGGCGCTGGGTAATGGCGATTTGACGGTGAGCGCCTCGGTCACCAATCAAAATGGCAATACCGGTAGCGGCACGCGGGATATCACCATCGACGCCAATCTGCCCGGTCTGCGGGTCGATACGGTGGCGGGCGATGATGTGGTCAATATCATCGAACACGGGCAGGCGCTGGTTGTCACCGGCAGCAGCTCGGGGCTGGCAGAAGGCACGCCGCTTACCGTCACAATTAATAATGTGGAATACACCACTGCGGTGCAGGCCGATGGCAGCTGGAGTGTGGGCGTTACGGCGGCGCAGGTTAGCGCCTGGCCTGCGGGGACGGTTAATATTGCCGTGTCCGGGGAAAGTAGCGCCGGAAATCCGATAAGCATTACGCATCCGGTAACGGTGGATCTCACTCCGGCGGCTATCACCATCAACACTATCGCCACGGACGATGTGATTAACGCCGCAGAAAAAGGCGCTGATTTAACGCTTTCCGGCACCACCACGAATGTAGAAGCCGGGCAAACGGTCACCGTGACCTTTGGCGGTAAAAACTACACCGCTACCGTGGCGAGCGATGGTAGCTGGACCGCCACTGTTCCCGCCGCCGATCTGGCGTCATTAACCGATGGTAGCGCCTCCGCGCAGGCCAGCGTCAGCAATATCAACGGCAATAGCGCCTCGGCGGTGCATAGCTACAGCGTCGACAGCAGCGCGCCAACCATCATTATCAATACCGTCGCCAGCGACAATATCGTCAACGCCAGCGAAGCTGATGCGGGCGTGACGGTGAGCGGCACCACCACCGCCGAAGCGGGGCAGATTGTTACGATAACGCTCAATAGCCCGACCGTGCAGACGTATCAGGCAACGGTACAGGCCGACGGCAGCTGGAGTATTAATATTCCGGCGGCAGATCTTGAGGCATTGACCGATGGCAGCCACACCCTGACCGCGACGGTCAATGACAAAGCGGGCAACCCGGCGAGCACCACGCATAATCTGGCGGTGGATCTCACCGTTCCGGTACTCACCATCAACACCATTGCGGGCGATGACATTATTAACGCCGCCGAACACGGGCAGGCGCTGGTGATTTCCGGTTCCAGCACAGGCGGAGAGGCGGGAGATGTCGTCAGCGTCACGCTAAACAATAAAACCTACACCACGACGCTGGATGCTTCCGGCAACTGGAGCGTCGGCGTTCCGGCGGCGGATGTCACGGCGCTGGGCAGCGGCCCGCAAACTGTTACCGCCACGGTGACTGATGCGGCGGGTAATAGCGATAACGAGACGCACACGGTTACCGTTAACCTTACTGCGCCGACCATTGGCATTAACACCGTTGCTACCGATGACGTGATTAACGCCACCGAAAAAGGCGCGGATCTGCAAATTTCCGGCACCAGTAATCAGCCCGCAGGCACCACAATTACGCTGACGCTTAACGGGCAAAATTACACCGCCACGACGGACGCCGCAGGCAACTGGAGCACCACGGTGCCAGCCTCCGCCGTCAGTGCGCTGGGCGAAGCCAGCTACACGGTGACGGCGAACGTCACCGACAGCGCGGGCAACAGCAATTCTGCCAGCCATAACGTGCAGGTCAATACCGCGCTGCCAAGTGTCACTATTAATCCGGTGGCGAGCGACGATATTATCAACGCCGCCGAATCGGGCGTGGCGCAGACCATCAGCGGGCAGGTGACGGGCGCGGCGGCGGGCGATACCGTCACCGTAACGCTTGGCGGGAAAACCTACACTGCTACTGTGCAGGGGAATTTAAGCTGGAGCGTGGACGTTCCGGCAGCGGATATTCAGGCCATCGGTAATGGCGACCTGACGGTTAATGCCTCGGTAACCAACGGCGTTGGTAATACCGGCAGCGGTTCGCGAGATATAACTATCGACGCCAATTTGCCAGGTCTGCGCGTTGATACGGTGGCGGGCGATGATGTAGTCAACAGCATCGAGCACGCTCAGGCGCTGGTGATAACCGGTAGCAGCAGCGGGCTGGCGGCGGGCGCGGCGCTGACGGTGGTGATTAACACGGTCACTTACGCTGCGACAGTATTAGCCGATGGCACATGGAGCCTTGGCGTTCCGGCGGCAGACGTGAGTAACTGGCCTGCGGGGACGGTGAATATCACGGTTTCAGGCGCCAGTAGCGCCGGAAACCCGGTCACTATCACCCATCCAGTCACCGTCGATCTGGCGGCGGTGGCGATCTCCATTAACACCGTTTCCGGCGACGATGTGATTAACGCCGCCGAAAAAGGGGCAGATTTAACCCTTTCCGGCAGCACCTCCGGCGTGGAAGCGGGGCAAACGGTCACCGTCATCTTTGGCGGCAAAACCTACACCACCACCGTAGCAGGCGATGGTAGCTGGACAACCACCGCGCCTGCCGCCGATCTCAGCGCGTTACGCGACGGCGACGCCACGGTACAGGCCAGCGTCAGCAATATTAACGGCAACACGGCTTCGGCGACGCACGACTACAGCATCGATGCCACGGCCCCGACGCTTGCCATTAATACCATCGCCACCGACGATATTCTTAACGCCGCCGAGGCGGGCAGTCCGTTAACCATCAGCGGCAGCAGCACCGCCGAAGTGGGGCAGACGGTAACCGTCACGCTTAATGGCGTGACTTACAGCGGCACCGTCCAGGCGGACGGAAGCTGGAGCGTCAGCGTACCGACGGCGGATCTCAGCAATCTGACCGCCAGCCCGTACACGGTCAGCGCCTCGGTAAGCGATAAAGCGGGTAACCCGGCGACCGCCACTCACGGTCTGGCGGTGGATCTCACTGTTCCAGTGCTGACCATCAACACCGTCTCCGGCGATGACATTATTAACGCTACCGAACACGGGCAGGCGCTGGTTATTTCAGGCTCCAGCACTGGCGGCGAAGCGGGCGATATCATCACCGTCACGTTAAACAGTAAAACCTACACCACCACGCTGGATGCCTCCGGTAACTGGAGCGTCGGCGTTCCGCTGTCAGATGTCACCGCGCTGGGCAGCGGCCCGCAAACCATCACAGCCACAATTACGGATATCGCGGGTAATAGCGATGATGCCAGCCGCACGGTCACCGTAAATCTCACCGCGCCAACCATTGGCATCAATACTATTGCCGACGATGACGTGATTAACGCCACGGAAAAAGGCGCGGATCTGCAAATTACCGGCACCAGTAATCAGCCCGCAGGCACCACAATTACGGTGACGCTGAACGGACAAAATTATACCGCCACCACAGATGCTTCCGGCAACTGGAGTGCCACGGTGCCAGCCTCGGCGGTTAGCGTGCTGGGTGAAGCGAACTACACGGTAACGGCAAACGTCACTGACACGGCAGGCAACAGCAATTCCGCCAGCCATAATGTACTGATCAACAGCGCCTTGCCTGCTGTCACCATTAACGCGGTAGCGACCGACGATATTATCAACGCTGCCGAAGCGGGCAATGCGCAAACTATCAGCGGTCAGGTAACGGGCGCGGCGGCGGGGGATACGGTTACCGTTACGCTGGGCGGCAACACCTACACCACCACGGTGCAGGCCAACTTAAGCTGGAGTGTGGACGTTCCGGCGGCGGATATTCAGGCGCTGGGTAACGGTTCTCTGACAGTTAACGCCTCGGTCACCAATGGCGTCGGCAATACCGGCAGCGGCTCGCGAGATATCACTATCGACGCCAATCTGCCTGGTCTGCGTGTCGATACCGTAGCGGGCGATGATGTTATTAACAGCATTGAGCACAATCAGGCGCTGGTGATCACCGGGAGCAGCAGCGGATTAACGGCGGGAACGGCGTTAACGGTCGTTATCAATAATGTGACTTACGCCGCGACGGTGTTAGCCGACGGCACATGGAGCCTTGGTGTTCCGGCAGCCGACGTCAGCAACTGGCCTGCGGGTACGGTGGATATTACGGTAAGCGGCACCAACAGCGCCGGAACAACCTCCACCATTACCCATCCGGTCACCGTCGATCTGGCGGCGGTTGCCATCACCATTAACACCCTTTCCGGCGATGATGTGATCAACGCCGTCGAAAAAGGCGAAACGCTGGTCGTAAGCGGCAGCACCAGCGGTGTCGAAGCCGGGCAGACGGTGACAGTCAGCTTTGGCGGCAAAAATTACACCACCACTGTGGAAGCTAACGGTAGCTGGACGGTGAACGTACCGCCTGCCGATCTCGCTGCGCTGCCGGATGGCGCGGGCAACGTGCAGGCGAACGTCAGCAACATTAACGGCAATAACGCCCAGGCGGATCGCGCGTACAGCGTCGATGCCACCGCGCCGCTTGTGACCATCAACACCATCGCCAGCGACGATATTCTCAACGTGAGCGAAGCGGGCGCGGGGATCACCATCAGCGGCACCACCACGGCGCAGGCCGGGCAGACGCTGACTGTTACGCTCAATAACAACACGTACCAGACCACCGTTCAGGCGGATGGCACCTGGAGCGTGAATGTTCCGGCATCGGATTTAAGCGGATTAACCGCCAGCAGTTACACCGTGACCGCCACGGTGAGCGACAAAGCGGGTAACCCGGCAAGCGCCGACCACGCGCTGGCGGTGGATGTCACCGCGCCGGATCTCACCATTAACACCGTTTCGGGCGATGACATTATCAACGCCATCGAACACGGTCAGGCGCTGGTGGTGAGCGGCACCAGTACGGGCGCGGCGGCGGGCGATGTGGTAACCGTCACGCTGAACGGTAAAAACTACACCACCACGCTGGATGCCTCCGGTAACTGGAGCGTGGGCATTCCGGCGGCGGATGTCACGGCGCTGGCAACCGGCAGCCAGACCATCACCGCCAGCCTGAGCGATCGCGCGGGCAACAGCGACAGCACGACTCACGATTTGACCGTTGATCTCAGCGGCCCGTCGTTGACCATCAATGTCGTCTCCGGCGACGACATCATTAATAATGCGGAGAAAACTCAGGATCTGACCATCAGCGGTGGCTCCAGCGGCCTGGCGACAGGCACTACGGTCACCGTGATGTTGAATGGCCTGGCGTACAGTGCCACCACAGACGGCTCCGGCAACTGGAGCGTTACCGTGCCTGCTTCGGCGGTCGGCGCGCTGGGCGAGGCGGTCTATTCGATTAGCGCCAGCGCCACCGACAGCGCGGGCAACAGCGGCAGTACCACCCATACGGTGAATGTCGAATCGCTCCTGCCTGGGGTAATCATTAATACCGTGGCGGGCGATGACATTATCAACGCGGCTGAAATCGCTGTGGCGCAGACCATCAGCGGTCAGGTGACGGGAACGGCGGCTGCGGGGAACACGGTGACGGTCATCATTGGCGGCAATCAATATACCGCCACCGTGCAGCCAGATTTAAGCTGGAGCGTCAGCGTGCCTGCGAACGTTTTGCAGGCGCTGGGCAACGGTGAACTGACTATCAGCGCCTCGGTGACTAATGGCGTGGGTAATACTGGCACCACAACACACGACATCGTGATAGACGCCAATCTGCCAGGTCTGCGGGTCGATACCGTGGCAGGCGATGATGTGGTCAATATTATCGAGCACGGTCAGGCGCTGGTGGTCACCGGTAGCAGCACCGGACTGGCGGCGGGCGCGGCGTTGACGGTGGTTATCAACAATGTCACCTACGGCGCAACGGTACTCGCCGATGGCAGCTGGAGCGTCGGCGTTTCGGCGGCGGACGTGGGTAACTGGCCTGCGGGGACGGTCAATATTGCCGTCTCTGGCACTAACACTGCCGGAACCACAACCAGCATTAGCCATCCTGTCACGGTCGATCTCGCGGCCGTGGCGATCACCATCAACACCCTTTCCACTGACGATGTCATTAACGCCGCCGAAAAAGGCAGCGATTTGCAGCTTTCCGGCACCACCTCCGGCGTGGAAGCGGGGCAGACCATTACCGTTATTTTCGGCGGCAAAAGCTACACCACCACCGTGGCAACGGGCGGTAGCTGGGGCTTGACAGTTCCGGCAGCGGATCTCGCAACCTTGCCAGATGGCGCAGCAAACGTACAAGCCAGCGTCAGCAACGTAGCTGGTAACAACGCCCAGGCAACGCATGCTTACAGCGTTGATGCCACCGCGCCAACGATCACCATCAACACCATTGCCAGCGACGATATTCTTAATGCCGCGGAAGCGGGATCGGCGCTGACCATCAGCGGCACCAGCACGGCGGAAGCCGGACAGACGGTGACCGTGACGCTAAACGGCGTCGATTACATCGGCAACGTACAAGCAGACGGAAGCTGGAGCGTCAGCGTACCAACTGGCGATTTAGCCAACCTTACCGCCAGCCCCTATACAGTGAGTGCGGCGGTCAGCGACAAAGCCGGAAATCCGGCTTCGGCAACGCATAATCTGACGGTGGACCTTGCCGCTCCGGTCGTCACCATTAACACGGTAGCGGGCGATGACATCATCAACGCCACGGAACATGCTCAGGCGCAGATTATCAGCGGCTCGGCAACGGGCGCGACTACGGGTAACTCAGTTTCCGTGACGATTGGCACGACCACCTACACCACCGTGCTGGACGCCAACGGCAACTGGAGTATCGGCGTGCCTGCCAGCGTGATTTCCGCACTGGCGCAGGGTGATGTGACCATTACCGCCACGGTCACCGACTCCGCAGGCAACAGCGGCACAGCCTCGCACATTGTCAGCGTGGCGCTCGGTGCACCCGTGCTCGGCATCAACACCATCGCCGTCGATGACATTATCAACGCCACGGAGAAAGGCGCGGATCTGGCGATTTCCGGCACCAGCAACCAGCCTGCGGGTACGCAGATAACCGTTACGCTCAACGGGCAAAATTACACCACTACTGCCGATGCTTCCGGTAACTGGAGCGTGACCGTTCCGGCGTCTGCGGTTGGTACGCTCGGTGAAGCGACTTATACCGTAACCGCCGCCGCAACCGATGCCGATGGCAACAGCGGTTCCGCCAGCCATAACGTACAGGTTAATACCGCGCTGCCGGGCGTCACCATTAACGTGGTGGCAACGGACGATATTATTAACGCCGCCGAAGCGGGCGTGGACCAGACCATCAGCGGGCAGGTGACGGGTGCGGTGGCAGGCGACACGGTAACCGTCACGCTCGGCGGGGCGACTTACACCGCCACGGTGCAGGCGAATTTAAGCTGGAGTATTAATGTTTCGGCAGCCGCTTTACAGGCATTGGGCAACGGCGAACTGACCATTTCGGCTTCGGTAACGAACAGCGTAGGCAATACCGGTAACGGCACGCGTGAAATCACCATCGACGCAAATCTCCCCGGTCTGCGGGTCGATACCGTGGCGGGCGATGATGTGGTCAACATTATCGAGCACGGTCAGGCGCTGGTGATTACCGGCAGCAGCTCCGGTCTGGCGACGGGCAGTAACGTCACGCTGACCATTAACGGGCAAACCTATGTTGCGGCGGTGCTGGCGGATGGCTCATGGAGCGTCGGCGTTCCGGCGGTGGATGTCAGCGCCTGGCCTGCGGGGACGGTCACGATTGCCGCGAGCGGCAACACCACCGCCGGAAACCCGGTCAGCGTTACGCATCCGGTGACTGTCGATCTCTCGGCGATTGCCGTCAGCATCAACGCCATTACTGCCGATGATGTGATTAACGCCGCTGAAAAAGGCGCGGCGTTAACGCTCTCCGGCAGCACTTCTGGTGTGGAGGCCGGACAAACGGTCACCGTCACCTTTGGCGGCAAAACCTACACTGCAAGCGTCGCGGCGAATGGTTCCTGGAGTACCACGGTTCCGGCGGCAGATATGGCGGCCCTGCGTGATGGCGATGCCAGCGCACAGGCCAGCGTCAGCAATGTTAACGGCAACAGCGCCACTACCACCCACGCTTACAGCGTCGATGCCAGCGCGCCAACGGTGACCATCAACACTATCGCGGGCGACGACATTCTTAATGCCGCCGAAGCCGGTGCGGCGCTGACCATTACTGGCAGCAGCACGGCGGAAGCGGGGCAGACGGTGACCGTCACCCTCAATGGCGCAAACTATACCGGCACCGTACAGACGGACGGCAGCTGGAGCGTCAGCGTGCCGTCAGCCGACTTAAGCGCGCTGACCGCCAGCAACTACACCGTCAGCGCGGCGGTGAGCGACAAGGCCGGAAACCCGGCCTCCGTTAACCACAACCTGACGGTGGATACTTCCGTTCCGGTCGTCACCATCAACACGGTGGCGGGCGATGATGTGATCAACGCGACGGAACACGCCCAGGCGCAGATTATCAGCGGCTCCGCCACGGGTGCGGCAACCGGTAGCACCGTGACGGTGACTATCGGCATAAACACCTTTACCACCGTGCTGGACGCCAGCGGTAACTGGAGCGTCGGCGTTCCGGCAAGCGTCGTCTCGGCGCTGGCGAACGGCACGGTGACCATTAACGCCAGCGTCACCGATGCTGCCGGAAACAGCGGCAGCGCCACCCATCAGGTGACAGTCAACACCGGGCTACCAACCATTACCTTTAACGCCATCAGCGGCGATAACGTCCTGAACGCCGATGAAAAAGGCCAGCCGTTGACCATTAGCGGTAGCAGTACGGGGCTGGCGACAGGCGCACAGGTGACCGTCACGCTCAACGGTCACAACTACAGCGCCACCACCGACGCAGCAGGCAACTGGACCTTAACCGTGCCTGTCAGCGATCTGGCGGCATTAGGTCAGGCCAACTATGCCGTCAGCGCCAGTGCCACCAGTGCGGCGGGCAACACCGCCAGCAACCAGGCGAATTTGCTGGTCGACAGCGGCCTGCCGGGCGTCACCATCAATACTGTGGCGGGTGACGATATTATCAACGCCGCCGAAGCAGGGGCCGATCAAACCATTAGCGGGGTGGTCACTCGTGCCGCCGCTGGCGATACGGTTACTGTCACTCTGGGCGGCAACACTTACACCGCTACGGTACAGGGCAACTTAAGCTGGAGCGTCACCGTTCCGGCAGCCGATCTTCAGGCGCTGGGCAATGGCGATTTGACGATTAACGCCTCGGTCACCAACGCGAATGGCAATACGGGTAGCGGCACACGGGATATCACCATTGACGCCAACCTGCCGGGGCTGCGCGTGGATACGGTAGCGGGCGATGATATCGTCAACAGTATCGAACACGGACAGGCGCTGGTAATCACTGGCGGCAGTAGCGGCCTGAATGCAGGCGTGCCATTGACGATCACGATTAACGGTACGGCTTATTCCGCCACGGTACAGGCAGACGGGAGCTGGAGCGTCGGCATTCCGGCGGCAAACGTCAGCGCATGGCCTGCGGGGCCGTTAGCCGTTGAAGTGACAGGCCAGAGCAGCGCCGGAAATCCGGTCAGCGTCAGCCATCCGTTCACCGTCGATTTAACGGCGGTGGCAATCAGCATCAACACCGTCGCCAGCGACGACGTGATTAACGCCGCCGAAAAAGGCACCGACCTGCCCCTTTCCGGCAGCACCAGCGGGATTGAAAGCGGGCAAACCGTTACCGTCACCTTTGGCGGCAAAACCTACACCGCAAGCGTCGCCGCCAACGGAAGCTGGAGCGTGAACGTTCCGGCGGCGGATCTGGCAACTCTGCCAGACGGCGCGGCGAACGTGCAGGCAAGCGTCAGCAGCGCGAGCGGTAACAGTGCCTCGGCGACCCATGCGTATAGCGTCGATGCCAGCGCGCCGACGCTCACCATTAACACCATCGCCAGCGATGACATCCTTAACGCTACGGAGGCCGGAAGCCCACTCACCCTCAGCGGCACCAGTACCGCCGAAACCGGGCAGACGGTCACCGTCACCCTTAATGGCGCAACCTACAGCGGTAATGTGCAGGCGGACGGTAGCTGGAGCGTCAGTGTTCCCACTTCAGCCTTAGGCGTGCTGACCGCAAGCAATTACACCGTCGGCGCCACGGTCAACGACAAAGCGGGCAACCCCGGCAGCGCCAGCCATAATCTGGCGGTAGACACCACCGCGCCGGTACTCACCATTAACACCGTGGCGGGCGATGACATCATCAACGACGCTGAACACGGGCAGGCGCTGGTGATTTCCGGCACCAGCACGGGCGGGGAAGCGGGCGATGTGGTGAGCGTTGTGCTCAACGGCAAAACCTACACCACCACCCTGGACGCCTCCGGTAACTGGAGCGTTGGCGTTCCAGCAGCGGATGTTACGGCGCTGGGCAGCGGCGCACAGACCATCACCGCCAGCGTCAGCGATCGGGCGGGTAACAGCGATGACGCCAGCCGCACCGTGACCGTCAGCCTCAGCGCGCCAGTGATTAGCATCAACACCATTGCGGGCGATGATGTGATCAACGCGACGGAAAAAGGATCTGATCTGGCGCTTTCCGGCACCAGCGATCAGCCTGCGGGTACGGCGATCACCGTCACGCTGAACGGACAAAACTACAGCGCCACCACCGACGCCTCCGGCAACTGGAGCGTCACCGTTCCCGCCTCGGCGGTCAGTGCGCTGGGCGAAGCGACATATAGCGTCACGGCGAGCGTCACCAACGTCCAGGGTAACAGCAGCACCGCCAGCCATAACGTGCAGGTCAATACCGCACTGCCGGGCGTCACCCTTAATCCGGTGGCGACGGACGATATTATCAACGCCGCCGAGGCAGGCAGCGCGCAAACTATCAGCGGCCAGGTAACCGGGGCGGCGGCGGGCAGTACCGTCACCGTTGAACTGGGCGGTAAAACTTACACCGCCACCGTCCAGCCAGATTTAAGCTGGAATGTGAGCGTACCAGCCGCTGACTGGCAGGCGTTGGGTAACGGTGAGTTAACGGTTAACGCCTCGGTGACCAACGCCGTTGGCAACACCGGCAGCGGCACGCGCGATATCACCATCGATGCCAGTCTGCCAGGTCTGCGGGTGGATACCGTCGCAGGCGATGATGTGGTGAATATCATCGAACACGCTCAGGCGCAGGTGATTACTGGCAGCAGTTCCGGTTTTGCCGCAGGTACGGCGTTGACGGTGGTGATTAATAACCAAACTTACGCCGCCACGGTGCTGGCGAACGGCAGCTGGAGCGTCGGCGTTCCGGCGGCGGATGTCAGCAACTGGCCTGCGGGAACGCTGAACATTACCGTTAGCGGCGCGAACAGTGCCGGAACGCAAACCAGCATTACCCATCCGCTGACCGTTGATCTCACCGCCGTCGCCGTCAGCATAAACAGCATCACCAGCGATGATGTGATTAACGCCGCCGAAAAAGGCGCGGCGCTAACGCTCTCCGGCAGCACGTCCGGCGTCGAAGCGGGGCAAACCGTTACCATTACTTTTGGCGGTAAAACCTACACCACCACGGTGGCGGCTAACGGTAGCTGGAGCACCACCGTTCCGGCTGCGGATATGGCGACGTTGCGTGATGGCGATGCCAGCGCCCAGGTGCGGGTGACTAACGTCAACGGCAACAGCGCCACGGCAACGCATGAATACAGCGTCGATAGCGCCGCGCCAATGGTGACCATCAACACCATTGCCGGCGATAACATCATCAACGCCAGCGAAGCGGCGGCGGGCGTAACGGTTTCCGGCACCAGCACGGCGGAAGCGGGGCAGACGCTCACCGTCACGCTTAATGGCACCAACTACCAGACCACGGTGCAGGCAGATGGCAGCTGGAGTTTAACGCTGCCTGCCAGCGACTTAACCGCGCTGGCCAATAACGGCTACACCCTGACCGCCACGGTCAGCGATCTGGCGGGTAACCCCGGCAGCGCCAGCAAAGGCGTGACCGTCGATACCACTGCGCCGGTGATCAGTTTCAACACCGTGGCGGGCGATGATGTGATTAACAACGTCGAACACACTCAAGCGCAGATTATCAGCGGCACCGCCACGGGCGCGGTAGCGGGCGACCGCCTGGTGGTGACCATCGCCGGGCAGCAGTATGTCACCAGCACCGATGCCAGCGGCAACTGGAGCGTCGGCGTGCCTGCCAGCGTGATTTCCGGCCTTGCGGACGGCACGGTGACCATCAGCGCCACCATTACCGATAGCGCAGGCAACAGCAGCACCCAGACCCACAACGTGCAGGTGAACACGGCGGCGGTATCGCTCTCAGTCAGCACCATCAGCGGCGATAACCTCATTAACGTCGCTGAAGCAGGCAATGCGCTGACCCTTAGTGGCACTGGCACTAATTTTGCGACAGGCACGGTGGTGACCGTGTTGCTTAACGGCAAAGGCTACAGCGCCACCATTCAGAGCAACGGGAGCTGGAGTGTGAATGTGCCAGCGGCAGACGTTGCGGCACTGGCGGATGGCACCAGCTATACGGTTAGCGCCTCCGCGCAGGACAGTGCCGGAAACAGCGCCACGGCTTCGCGCAGCGTAGCGGTAGATCTGACCGCACCGGTTATCAGCATTAACACCGTTTCGACGGACGACCGACTCAACGCCGCCGAACAGCAGCAGCCGTTAACCCTTAACGGCTCGACCAGCGCGGAAGTAGGGCAGACGGTCACCGTGACCTTTGGCGGCAAAACCTATACCGCCACGGTTGCCGCCAATGGTACCTGGGCGCTGAACGTGCCTGCGGCGGATCTGGCATCGCTCGGGCAGGGCGCGCAGACCATTACCGCCAGCGTGAACGATCGCGCCGGTAACCCCGGACAGGCCACGCACGCCCTGACCGTCGATACCGTTGCGCCGACGGTGACCATCGCCACCGTGGCGGGCGACGATATTATCAACAACGCCGAACAGCTCGCCGGGCAAACCATCAGCGGCACCACCACCGCCGAAGTGGGCCAGACGGTGACCGTTACCTTTAACGGGCAAACCTGGACTGCAACGGTTGGCAGCGGCGGAAGCTGGTCGGTCTTTATTCCGGCGCAGCAGTTTGCCGGATTAAGCGACGGCAGCTACACCATCAGCGCGACGGTCGCCGATCAGGCCGGAAACCCCGGTAGCGCCAGCCGTGGTGTCACGTTGAACGGCGACGTTCCCACCGTCACCATCAACACTTTTGCGGGCGATGATGTAGTGAACGCGGCGGAACATGGCTCGTCGCTGGTTATCAGCGGCACCACCACCGCGCCGGTCGGGCAGACGCTAACCCTGACCTTAAACGGCAAAACCTACACCACCACCGTGCAGACGGGCGGTAGCTGGAGCTACACGCTCGGCAGCGCCGATGTCACCGCGCTGGCGGACGGCAACGCCTACGTGATTAACGCCTCGGTGAGCAACGCCATTGGCAATTCCGGCAGCAGCAATCACACCATTACTGTCGATCTCAGCGCCCCGGCGATGGGCATTAATATCGATTCCCTGCAAGCCGACACTGGCCTTAGCGCCAGCGACTTTATCACCAGCGTCAGCCCGGTGGTGGTCAACGGCTCGCTCACCGCCGCGCTTGCCAGTAACGAGACGGCGCAAATCAGTATCGACGGCGGCGTAACCTGGACCACGCTTACCGTTACCGGCACGACCTGGCGCTATAACGACAGCCGCACGCTGACCGATGGCAACTATCTCTATCAGGTGCGGGTGATTGACGCTGCGGGCAACGTCGGCGCGACCGACAGCCAGAACGTGGTGATCGACACCATCGCGCCAGATCCAGCAGTAAAAACCATCGCCATCAGCGCGATCACCACTGATACTGGATTGATTACTAACGATTTTGTCACCAGCGACACGACGCTTGCGGTGAGCGGCACGCTGGGTGCGGCGCTTTCTGCCGGTGAGTTCGCGCAAATCAGCATTGATGGCGGCACCACCTGGCAGAATCTTTCGGTAAGCGGTTTGACCTGGACGTACCTTGACGGGCGTACGCTGACCGATGGCAACTACAACTACCAGGTGCGGGTGATCGACACCGCCGGAAATATCGGCGCGACCGCCAGCCAGATAGTCACCGTGGACACCACCGCGCCGCTGGCGAGCAAAACCATCGCCATTGCGGGCATCAGCGATGACACCGGGTTAAGCAGCAGCGATTTTGTTACTCGCGATACCACGCTGACCGTGCGCGGCACGCTCGGCGCGACGCTTGCCGCCGATGAACGGGCGCAAATCAGCCTCGACGGCGGTGTCACCTGGACAACCTTAACCGTTATCGGCACCAGCTGGAGCTATGCCGATGGTCGCACGCTTACCGACGGCACCTGGAACTACACGGTGCGGGTGGTGGATCTGGCGGGGAACGTCGGGCAGACGGCGACGCAAAACGTGGTGGTCGATACCACCAGCCCGGAAGCGGCGAAAAGCATCACCATTACCGGCATCAGCGATGACACCGGAGCCAGCAGCAGCGATTTTATTACCAGCGATACCTCGCTGACCGTGCGCGGCGTGCTGGGCGCGGCGCTCGGCGCTAACGAGTTCGCGCAAATCAGTACCGATAACGGTGCAACCTGGGTGAACGTAACGCTGGCGGCAGACGGCCTGAACTGGAGTTACGTTGACGGACGCACGCTAACGAATGGCACGACGACCTGGCAGGTGCGGGTGGTCGATCTGGCAGGTAACGTCGGTGCAACCGGCAGCCAGACGGCGCAGATCGACACCGTTAACCCGGCGCAGGTGCTCACCATTGCCAGCATCAGCACCGACACGGGGAGTTCGTCCACCGACTTTATCACCAGCGATACCACGCTCACGCTGACCGGTTCGCTGGGGGCGGGGCTTGCCAGCGGCGAAGTGGCGCAGATTAGCCTTGATGGCGGCGCGACCTGGACCACGCTCACCACCAACGGCACGCAGTGGACTTACACCGACAGCCGCACGCTGACCGATGGCAGCTACATTTACCAGGTGCGGGTGCTGGATCTGGCGGGAAATACCGGCCCGGTGGTGTCGAAAACGGTGGTGGTCGATACGATTAACCCCACCGCCACGCCGACCATTGTGTCGTACACCGATGATGTCGGGCAGCGGCAGGGGACGTTAAGCAGCTCGCAGGCTACCGACGACACTACGCCGCTGCTGAACGGCGTGCTCTCCGCTCCGCTTGCCAGCGGTGAAGTGGTTTACCTCTACCGTAACGGCCTGCTGTTAGGCGCGGTGACAATGGTCGGCGCACTGAACTGGACCTACAGCGACAGCGGGCTGGTCAGCGGCGCCTACACCTACAGCGCACGGGTAGTGGATCTGGCAGGAAATATCACCTCCTCCAGCGATTTTATTCTGACGGTCGATACCTCTATTCCGACCACGCTGGCGCAAATCACCAGCCAGACCACGCGCGACACCACGCCGATTATCAGCGGCGTAATCACCGCGGCACTCGCCAGTGGGCAGTATGTCGAAGTGGTCATCAATGGCAAAACCTACACCTCGCAGCCGGGCGGTGCGGTGGTAGTCGATCCGGCGCACAACACCTGGTATGTGCAACTGCCGGATACCGATGTGCTGGCGGCGTCCGCGACCGCCTATAACGTGACCGCGCAGGTAAAAAGCTCGGCGGGCAACGGCAACACCGCTAACGTCAGCAATGGCACGGTGACGGTTAACGCGGCGATTGATTACACGCCCGCCTGGACAACTGCCAATAAAACGACCGCCTGGGGGCTGACCTACGGCCTCGACAACCACGGGATGTGGACGGTGCTGGCTAACCAGCAAATTATGCAATCAACCGATCCGCTCACCTGGTCGAAGACCGCACTGACGCTGGTGCAAAGCGGCAACAACTACGCCACCAGTTCCATTGCCGATTACGATCGTAACGGTACAGGCGATCTGTTTATCACCCGTGATGACTACGGCACGGGCTATATCAACGGCTTTACTAATAACGGCGACGGCACCTTTTCCAGCGCCATTCAGGTGAACGTCGGCACGCTGACGTGGTATGGCTCGATTGTGGCGTTTGATAAAGAGGGCGACGGCTATCTCGATTTCTGGATTGGCGACGCAGGCGGGCCGGACTCCAACACCTTCTTGTGGAATAACGCAGGCACTCTGGTAGGCAACTCCACCACCGCCAACAACGGAGGAAGCGCCACGGTCGGCGGGGTAGTAAACGGCTATCTTTCCCTTAACGAAGGTTCCGGCGTCGATCTGAATAATGACGGCAGGGTAGACCTGGTTCAGCACACCTTCAACCTGAACAACTATTACACGTTGTCTTCGCTCATCAGCCAGGGTAACGGCACTTTTGTCTGGGGACAAAACACCATCAATACCTTCCTCAGCGTTGCAGGCAGCGGCGGCAACTCGACATCTGTCTCCATGACCTGGGCGGATTTCGATGGTGACGGCGATATGGATCTGTTCCTGCCCGCCAGCCAGGGAAGAGCTAACTACGGCTCGCTGTTATTTAATACCAACGGCGTACTGGGGAGTCCAGTGGCGGTGGGGGCAACGGCAACGACCTACGCCAGCCAGTTTAGCGTGGCGGTGGACTGGAACCACGACGGCCTGATGGATATCGCCCGTATCGCCCAGACCGGACAATCGTATCTTTACACCAACGTTGGCGGGGCCAGCAACTGGACGCAGTCGGTACTCGGCGGCAGCCAGAGCGGCACTACCAGCGGTGTGGCAGCAATGGACTACGACTGGGACGGCGCGGTGGATGTGCTGGTAACCAAACAGTCGGGCAGCGTGTTCCTGATCCGCAACACCAACACGGTGAGCTACGGCACTTCGCTGCACTTACGCATCACCGATCCCAACGGCATTAACGTCTATTACGGTAATACCGTAAAACTCTACAACTCGGCGGGTGTGCTGGTCGCCACGCAAATTATCAACCCGCAGTCGGGGATGGGGGTTAACGATACCTCGGCGCTGGTCAATTTCTACGGGCTGAATGCCGGGGAAACCTACAACGCGGTGCTGATCAAATCCACTGGCACCACCGCCAGCAATATCGACCAGACGGTCAACACCACCTGGGGCGGCTTACAGGCCACCGATGCCACTCACGCTTACGATCTCAGCGCCGAAGCAGGCACCGCAAGCAACAACGGCAAGTTCGTTGGCACCGGTTATAACGACACCTTCTTCGCCACCGCAGGCACCGACATCTACGACGGTTCCGGCGGCTGGGTGTACAGCTCCGGCACCGGAACGTGGCTGGCGAACGGCGGGATGGACGTGGTTGATTTCCGTCTCTCAACGGTGGGCGTGACCGCGAACTTAAGCAGCACCGCCGCGCAGGCTACCGGTTTTAACACCTCAACATTTACCAATATCGAAGGCATTTCCGGCTCGAATTTTAACGACACTCTGACCGGCAGCAGCGGCGATAACCAACTGGAAGGGCGTGGCGGTAACGACACGCTCAACATCGGCAACGGCGGTCACGACACCTTGCTCTATAAACTGCTCAACGCCAGCGACGCCACCGGGGGCAACGGCTCGGACGTGGTGAATGGCTTTACAGTAGGCACCTGGGAAGGCACCGCCGACACCGATCGCATTGATATTCGCGAACTGTTACAGGGCAGCGGCTACACCGGAAACGGCAAAGCCAGCTACGTCAACGGTGTGGCGACGCTGGATGCGCAGGCCGGGAACATCAGTGATTTTGTCAAAGTCACCCAGAGCGGCAGCGACACCATCGTGCAGATCGACCGCGATGGCACGGGCGGCAATTTTGCGACAGCTAACGTGGTCACGCTGACGGGCGTGCATACCGACCTCGCCACTTTGCTGGCGAATCATCAGTTGATGGTGGTGTAGATAATGAAAAAAAATGCCCAGTCCGTGGAAGCCTGGCTGGAGGCGATGATCGCCGTGGCGCGCTATTATCGCCTTGATTTTTCTCAGGAGAACGTGCGCGCAACCGTCAACTGGGAGCGCGACAGTAAGCGGGAGGAGTTACTCACCGACATGGCGCGGCAGTTGGGAATGGGGCTGCGGCTGGTCGAGTTCTCCGCCGATTCGCTTAACCCGTGGCGGCTGCCGTTGATCGCGGTGTTTGATAATCAGCAGATTGGCGTAATCACCCGCCGCGACAATCACGACAATATCAGCGTTCAGTTCAGCGGTGACGAAGGGCTGGAAACCACGCTTAACGTCGCGGATGTTGAAGATAAAATCGTCGAACTGGCGCTGCTGCGTCCGCTCAGCGCCATTCCCGATGCGCGGGTGGATGACTACATTCGCCCATATCAGGCGAACTGGTTCTGGAATCTCTCGTTAAAAGACTGGCGGCGCTATGGCGACATTATGCTGGCGTCACTGGTGGCGAACGTGCTGGCGCTGGCGGCGATGATTTTCTCGATGCAGGTTTACGACCGCGTCGTTCCGGCGCAGTCCTACCCGACGCTGTGGGTACTGTTCGCCGGGGTGATGATGGCGATCCTGTTTGAGTTCTGTATGCGCATGGTGCGCACGCACCTCTCGGATATGATTGGCAAACGGGCGGATCTGCGTATTTCGGACCGCGTGTTTGGTCACGCATTACGGCTGAAAAATAACGTGCGCTCGAAATCCACCGGATCGTTTATCTCGCAGATCCGCGAACTGGAATCAGTGCGGGAGCTTATTACCTCCACCACCATCGGCGCGGTGGCGGACCTGCCGTTCTTCCTGCTGTTTGTCTTTATTCTGTGGATGATTGGCGGCTGGCTGGTGCTGGTTGTTTTGCTGGCGCTGCCGTTGCTGGTGATCCCCGGCCTGCTGGTGCAACGCCCGCTGGCGCGGCTGGCGAACGAAGGGATGCGCGAGTCGGCGGTACGCAACGCGACGCTTGTGGAAGCCGTGCAGTCGATTGAAGACATTAAACTGTTGCGCGCCGAACAGCGTTTCCAGAATCAGTGGAATCACACCAACGACGTGGCCTCGTCCATCAGCATGAAGCAACGTTTTCTCACCGGGCTGCTGCTCACCTGGACGCAGGAAGTGCAATCCATCGTCTACGTGGTGGTGCTGTTGGTGGGCTGCTTTATGGTGATGAACGGCGACATGACCACCGGTGCGCTGGTCGGGACGACGATCCTGGCTTCGCGCACCATCGCGCCGCTGTCGCAGATATCCGGCGTGCTCTCGCGCTGGCAGCAGGCGAAAGTAGCGCGTAATGGCCTTGATGAACTGATGAAGCGCCCGGTGGATCAGCCGGAACACGGCAAACTGGTGCATAAAGCGGTGCTGCACGGTAATTATCAGTTCAGCAACGCGGTGTTTTATTACGACGAAGAAGAGAAGATTGCCGATGTGGCGATTGGCAAACTCAACATTCAGGCCGGAGAGAAAATCGCCATTCTCGGGCGCAACGGCGCGGGTAAATCGACGCTACTGCAAATGCTCGCCGGAATGCGTATCGCCCAGCAGGGGCAGGTGTTGCTGGATAACATCAGCATCGGGCAGCTTGATCCGGCGGATCTGCGCCGCGACATGGGGCTGCTCAGCCAGACCGGGCGACTGTTCTTCGGTTCGCTGCGGGAAAACCTGACCATGGGGATGCCGGAAGCCAGCGATGAAGATATCGAACGCGCATTAACCCTCAGCGGGGCGCTGCCGTTTGTGCAGAAGCAGAAAAACGGCCTCAACTACATGATTCAGGAAGGGGGATTTGGCCTCTCTGGTGGTCAGCGGCAAACGCTGCTGCTGGCGCGGCTACTCATCTCTCAACCCAATATCGTGCTGCTCGATGAACCCAGCGCCTCGCTGGACGAAATGGCGGAAGCGCATTTAATCGAACAACTGAAACAGTGGATTGGCCATCGCACGCTGGTCATCGCCACTCACCGCACGGCAATGCTGCAACTGGTCGACAGAATCATCGTGATGGATCAGGGGCGGATTGTGATGGATGGCACGAAAGAGGCCATTTTGCGTGAACAGGGCGAACCCACGGCGCGACGGGTGGTGTTGCAGGAGAAGAATAAGGGGTCTGCCGCATGAACGGACAACTGCAATATAACCGTGGCCTGACTGAACCCCGCCTGCCGCGCTCGGCGCTGGCGGTACGTGTGACCGTCGTCATGCTGCTCTGTTTTCTCGGCTGGGCGTGGTATTTCCAGCTTGATGAAGTCACTACCGGCAGCGGCACGGTAGAACCTTCCGGGCGCGAACAGGTGGTGCAGTCGCTGGAAGGCGGAATTCTGTATCATCTCGACGTCAAGGTGGGCGATATTGTCGAACAGGGCCAGCCGCTGGCGCAGCTTAACCGTACTAAAACGGAATCCGACGTTCAGGAAGCGATGTCGCGGCTGTACGCGGCGCTGGCAACCTCGGCGCGACTGCGGGCGGAAGTGAGCAATAAACCGCTGGTGTTCCCTGACGAACTGAATAAATTCCCCGAACTTATCGAGTCGGAAACGGCGTTGTACAACACTCGCCGCGACGGGCTGAACAAAGCCACCACCGGGCTGACGCAGGGGATTAGTCTGGTCAACCGTGAACTGGCGATGACCCAGCCGCTGGTTAAACAGGGGGCGGCGAGCAGCGTCGAAGTACTGCGCCTGCAACGCCAGGCCAATGAACTGGAAAACAAACTCAGCGACGTGCGCACGCAATATTACGTTCAGGCGCGCGAAGAGTTAGCGAAAGCCAATGCGGAAGTGGAAACCCAGCGTTCGGTGATCCGTGGACGGGAAGACTCCCTCACCCGGCTCAACTTTACTGCGCCAGTTCGTGGCATTGTTCAGGATATTGATGTCACCACGGTTGGCGGCGTCATTGCCCCCGGTGGTAAACTGATGACCATCGTGCCGCTGGATGAGCAACTGCTGATTGAGGCAAAAATCTCCCCGCGCGATGTGGCGTTTATCCATCCGGGGCAAAAATCGCTGGTGAAAATAACCGCTTACGATTACTCCATCTATGGCGGCCTGCCGGGGGAAGTGGCAGTGATATCACCAGACACCGTGCAGGATGAAGTGCGGCGCGATGTTTATTACTATCGGGTGTACATTCGCACTTTCAGCAACCATCTGGAAAACAAAAGCAAACAGCAGTTTCCGATATTTCCCGGTATGGTGGCGACGGTCGATATCCGCACCGGCAAAAAAAGCGTGCTGGATTATCTGTTGAAACCCTTTAACAAAGCACAGGAGGCGTTGCGCGAACGATGAACATTAGCGATGTAGCAAAAATTACCGGCCTGACCAGCAAAGCCATTCGCTTCTATGAAGAGAAGGGACTGGTGACACCGCCGATGCGCAGCGAAAATGGTTATCGAACCTACACGCAGCAGCATCTCAACGAACTGACCTTACTGCGCCAGGCGCGCCAGGTGGGCTTTAACCTTGAAGAGAGCGGTGAGCTGGTGAACCTGTTTAACGACCCGCAGCGTCATAGCGCCGATGTAAAACGTCGTACGCTGGAGAAGGTGGCGGAGATCGAGCGCCATATCGAAGAACTGCAATCCATGCGAAACCAGCTACTGGCGCTGGCGAATGCCTGCCCCGGTGATGACAGCGCCGACTGCCCGATTATCGAAAATCTCTCCGGCTGCTGCCATCATCGGGCGGGGTGAAAATCAGTTAATCCCCGTTTGCACCGAGAGAATATGTTGCAAACTTTCTACCATAATGCGCCCCGACTGAAATAAGCCTTCCTGGATTTCGTTGTTAACATTCACAGCGTGAACCAGGGAGGCTAATAATGCTACTTGCAAGAAGGCAAAAATAAACGCACCGATAATCATAATATGCGTCAGGGCCATTTTCTTTTGCTCCTTCATTTTAAATAACCCACAAGCTGGCCTTCTTTCATTAAGGCGACTTTTCCTGTGTGATGATAAACAATGACGTTATACAGGCCCGACTGATAAACCGTAGCATCGGTATTATCTTCATCTATGGCACATAATGAATCATTGAGATAAGCAAAGTTTTTACTGCTCATTCTGAAGGTGACGCCAAATCCTTTATAAATGGATTTTTTAGCGGCCTGGGCATGTTGTGCGGCTTCTGCATTTTTAAATGCCTGTGCCTCGGATGCACTTAAAATAGCCGCCTGACGCTGTTGTTCTGCGAGATAACAGGTGTCATGACTGACGCCCTGCGCCTGGCAATCTGCGATGCGGGAAGTGGGAGAACTACAGCCAGCCAGTAATATAACCGCCAGCAGGGAAAACGATTTAATGGTGCTATTCATCATTGTTAACCTTAAATAATGTGCGGAAAATTGCGAATAAGAAATTGCTATTAAAATTAGAACGAATATCCCACGCCGACACCTGCGCCGAAATCAGATTGTGTATCCGCTGAGACTCCCGCTTTAATTACCGTATGAATTCCAGCATTAAAAGATGTTCCGACAGACACCGCAGATTCACCGTTGAAGGTTCCTGCTCCCGCTGACACCATCATTAAATCACCGGTTTTCACCTGCGGCTGTGAGGCAATGGCAATGGCTGACGCGATCCCCGCATTAGCATCTTTACGGTTATCTTCAACTTCGTTTTTCAGCGAACTGAAATTGTTATTGAGCGTCGTAATCTGCTGGCTGTTATCCGCTACTCGTTTTTGCGTGTTGCTTAACTGCTGATGCGTTTGGGTTGCGTCTTGTGTCAGGCTGTCAATTTGTTCATGCGTTTGCGTTGAGTCTTGCGCCAGACGCTGAATTTGCTCCCCATACTGCACACTATCGATATGTTGCGTAGCCTGGTTGGTCGCCAGAGTATCAATTTTCTGTTTTTGTTCTGCTGCAGTACGCGCATTCGCATCGTTTTGTGCGGTCAGTCTGGCGTTAACCATCTGCTGATAATGTGCGCTGGTCTGGGCATCGCCAAGTGCAGAAACCGTTTTTTGCGTCGCGTCGATTTGCTTCTGCTGATCAGTAATTTGTTGCTGCTGGGTGTCTGCTTGTTCCTGCTGCGCATTGGTAGCGGCTGTCTGTCTGGCGTCAATCATGCCCTGATATCGGGCGGCAGTCTGTACATCACCGGTGGCAGCAACGGTTTTCTGAGTTTCGTCGAGCTGTTGCTGCTGGTCAGCAATATCGCTGCGGTTCTGTTCGATATTATTTTTATTTTCCGTCACGGCAGCGGAAAGTTTGACGCCGTTCATCAGTGCGGTGTTGGCGTTAGCGTTCGCATGGTCAGCCGTTGACTGGGCATGTGCGACATCGCCTTTTATGGTGCTGACGTCTGACTGCACGGCGGAGACATCATTGCGGGCGTCGGTGATGGCGGCTTTATTGGCATCAATATCCGTCTGCGCCACCATAATGGCATGATGCGCATCATCGGCTTTCAGCGATGCCCAGTTGGCAGTGTGCTGCGCGTTCTGAATGGCGGTATCCTGCCCGTTGTCGCGGTCGATCTGCGCTTGATTGGTTATCGGGTTGAGCGTACTGGTGGGCTGTACGGGAGAAGCAGTTGTATCTTCCTGAGGCGTTGTAGTTTTGTAATCATGCGCAATCAGGTAATTTTGTGCGGCTGCGCTATTTCCTGTCCTTTCTAAAAATCGACCAATTTTCTGATCAATTTCCATTTGCGACATTCCTGGCTGGATTGCCGCTAATTCTGTCGCTGCTGCCTCAACAGTATCACCCGCAAACGCAGATGGACTTACCGCGGTAGCAACAACGACAGCCAGTAAAGACAGCTTTACAGTTTTCATGCATTTTTTCTCGTTCAAAGTAAGTCACATATTTGTTTCTATAAGCAACGTATAACGTTGTTATAAGAATTAATTTGCGTTGCAATTTAATCGAAATCTACGCCGCCATTTGTGTGATGTAAAGCGCGTTTTTGTCTTGTGTAAGCGTAAACATCACCCATAAGAAACAAAAAGTGTTTCTTATATAAATAAAATTGAAAATCATTTTGTGCTCTTTCAATGTAAAAAAGAGTAAAGACTTGTTTTGATAAGCGAAATAAATGTTGTTTCTGGGCTAAACGTGAAGCGGTTCCTGATGTGTGCTAGAATGCGTTTCTTTGATAAATCTCAATTTTTAAGAGGTTTACGCCAGGCAGGAAAATTAAATGAATGAATTTGAGAAGATTTTTAATGAAATGAATCTGGACAGGGCGCTGCTCCCCATCCTTTTTCGTTCGAATCGCTCTACGGTGTGGAAGTATTTAAGCGGCGATAGTACGGCTCCTGCCTCTGCCATGTCGCTGATCATGCTGTTGCAGTTGATCCAGAAGAGAAACCCCGATCTGTTAGCCGAATGGTTAACGCTTTCTGATTTCACCATTCCGCCAGAAGTTTACCTGGACCAGCCTGATTACTGGAAAGGGTGGGTGTATACCCAACACAAGGTCAATAAAAACGTCCTGGAATATCTAAAAAAACACTATCCGGATGAAGACCAAAAAAACATGAATAAAGGTAGTGACGAGTAATTTGTCAATGCCAGTTAATATGGCGGAGGCGGCCTACGATTCGGGCGCAGACTTCCAGGCATGATAAGACGCGTCAGCGTCGCATCAGGCACCGACGCATAACTGCCGGATGCGGCGTAAACGCCTTATCCGGCCTACGTTCAGGCGCAGACTTCCAGGCATGATAAGACGCGTCCGCGTCGCATCAGGCATCGGCGCACGACTGCCGGATGCGGCGTAAACGCCTTATCCGGCCTACGGTTCGGGCATATTTTTGTAGGCATGATAAGACGCGTCAGCGTCGCATCAGGCGATGATCGCACGGATGATCAGCGTTATCCCTTCAATCGCAATCACCTCAACATGCGTACCTGCACCGAGATCCTCGCTGGCGCTGACGGGCCATGAACTGTCGCCGACGCGCATATGACCGCGCCCGTTGACTAACGGTGATTCCAGCACAAAACGTCGGCCAATCAGCTGTTGACCGCGCTGGTTTAAATGACTGTCACTGTGCTTTTGTTCGCGCACGCCTCGTGCCAGCCATTTCCACCACAGCCAGGCGGCAAGTAGCGTCAGGACGGCAAACATCACCCCTTGCCACTCCCAACCCAGCGGCAGCAGCCAGACCATCAGGCCAGTAATCACCGCCGCGGCACCGCTCCATAACAGATAACCATTGCCGCCCAGCATCTCGGCTGCCAGCAGCAGACCGCCGAGACTCAGCCAAAAAATATGCGGATGGATAGCTATCATCTCGATCATGATTTATTTCGCTCGTTCGCGCTGTCTTTCACCAGTTCAGCAATCCCGGCAATCGACCCCATCAGACTGCTGGCGTCTAATGGCATCATCACCACTTTGCTGTTACTGGAGGAACCAATCTGCTGTAACGCTTCGGTGTATTTCTGCGCCACGAAGTAATTCACCGCCTGAATGTCACCAGAAGCAATGGCTTCAGACACCATTTGGGTCGCGCGGGCTTCCGCTTCGGCAGAACGTTCACGCGCTTCGGCCTGTAAGAATGCCGACTGACGTTCACCTTCCGCTTTCAGGATTTGCGATTGTTTTTCACCTTCGGCTTTGAGGATTTCCGCCTGACGGATCCCTTCCGCTTCAAGAATGTAAGCGCGTTTGGTACGTTCCGCTTTCATCTGCGCGTTCATCGAAGAGATAAGCTCAGCCGGTGGGCGCACATCGCGAATTTCAATACGGGTGACTTTTATCCCCCACGGATTAGTGGCTTCATCGACAATATGCAGCAGACGCGAGTTAATGCTGTCGCGCTGAGAGAGCATTTCATCGAGTTCCATTGAACCCAGAACGGTACGGATATTAGTCATGGTCAGGTTGATGATCGCAAGTTCCAGATTGCTGACTTCATAAGCGGCACGCGGGGCATCAATCACCTGAATAAAGCAAACGGCGTCGATAGTGACGTTGGCGTTATCTTTCGAGATAACTTCCTGGGATGGGATGTCGAGCACTTGCTCCATCATATTGATCTTACGACCAATGCGGTCCATAAACGGCACCACCAGACTGAGCCCCGGCTGTAATGTTTTGGTATAACGACCAAATCGTTCTACCGTCCACTGATAGCCCTGCGGAACGATTTTGACGCCCGCGCCAACAATGACCAGCGCGACAAAAATGAGAATCGGGATAAAAATAAGCATCGGAAAAACCTCCTGTTGTACCGTCCATAAAGAGCAAAATTGCTGCTTGATTAAACAAATTATACCTGATTACTGAAAGAGAGTTCCCCCTTATTCTTGCGGAGGATAAACTGTTTTTAGTAAAAATCAGAAAAGGGATGGGCAATGCAGGAAAATAGTCTTTTGCTCCAACTGCAAAATGTTGGATATCAGGCGGGCGATACGAAGATTCTCAATAACATCAATTTTTCGCTGCGTGCTGGCGAATTTAAGTTAATTACTGGCCCTTCCGGCTGCGGTAAAAGTACGCTACTAAAAATAGTTGCTTCATTAATCAGCCCGACCAGCGGAACGTTACTGTTTGAAGGTGAGGATGTCAGCACACTAAAGCCAGAAACCTATCGCCAACAAGTTTCTTACTGCGCCCAGACGCCGGCTCTGTTTGGCGACACGGTCTACGATAACCTGATCTTTCCCTGGCTGATCCGTAACCAGCAGCCTGATCCGGCCATTTTTCTCGATTTTCTCGAACGTTTCTCTTTGCCGGACACCATTTTGACGAAAAATATCGCCGAGCTATCTGGTGGTGAAAAACAACGCATCTCATTGATTCGTAACCTACAATTTATGCCGAAGGTTTTATTGCTCGACGAAATCACCAGTGCGCTGGATGAAAGCAACAAACGCAACGTCAATGAGATGATCCACCGCTATGTACGTGAGCAAAATATTGCGGTGTTGTGGGTGACGCACGATAAAGACGAAATTAATCATGCGGATAAGGTGATTACACTGCAACCGCATGCCGGAGAAATGCAGGAAGCACGCTATGAACACGCATAATATTACCAACGAGTCACTGGCACTGGCATTAATGCTGGTGGTTGTCGCAATCTTAATTAGCCATAAAGAAAAACTGGCGCTGGAGAAAGATATTCTCTGGAGTGTGGGGCGTGCGATAATTCAGCTGATTATTGTCGGCTATGTGCTGAAGTATATTTTCAGCGTGGATGATGCCAGCCTGACATTATTGATGGTGTTATTTATCTGCTTTAATGCGGCGTGGAATGCGCAAAAACGCAGTAAATATATTGCTAAAGCCTTTGTCTCGTCATTTATTGCTATTACGGTCGGGGCGGGAATTACTCTGGCGGTGCTGATTCTCTCAGGGTCGATTGAGTTTATCCCGATGCAGGTGATCCCTATCGCCGGGATGATTGCCGGTAACGCGATGGTGGCAGTCGGGCTGTGTTATAACAATCTCGGGCAGCGGTTTATCAGCGAACAGCAACAGATTCAGGAGAAACTGAGTCTTGGTGCGACACCAAAACAGGCTTCAGCGATATTGATTCGCGACAGTATTCGCGCGGCTTTAATTCCGACGGTCGATTCGGCAAAAACGGTTGGCTTAGTGAGTTTACCAGGAATGATGTCCGGGCTGATATTTGCCGGGATTGATCCGGTGAAGGCGATTAAATATCAGATTATGGTGACCTTTATGCTGCTCTCAACCGCCAGCTTGTCGACCATTATTGCCTGCTATTTAACCTATCGTAAGTTTTACAATTCGCGCCACCAGTTGGTGGTGACGCAATTGAAGAAGAAATGATGCGATGCCGGATGCGCAGCATCGCATCCGGCGTTGTGGTTCATGTGCCGATCAACGGAAAATTAATACAACAACGCATACAGCTGGCGGCGATACTTCGACGCCAGTGCATCACCCGTACCCAGCGCAGCGAGGATCTCCTGGAACGTTTTACGTGTCTGACCGTCTGCGGCGGTGAGATCTTTACGCAGATGCCCAAACAGTAACTCCAGCGCCTCTTCATTGCGCCCAACCTGATGCAGTTGCAGTGCCAGTTGCGTCGCCAGTGCGGCATCTTCTGGATTCTCCGCCACCTGCTGTTGCAGCTGTTGAATTTCCGGCGTATCTGCCGCCTGCTTCAGCAGTTCGATTTGCGCCACCAGCCCCTGGTAGCGGGTGTCCTGATCCTGCAATGGAATCGTTTTCAGCACCGCTTCCGCATCCTCAGAACGGTTCAGCGCAATCA
This sequence comes from Escherichia sp. E3659, assembly GCF_005781135.1. NCBI lineage: Bacteria > Pseudomonadati > Pseudomonadota > Gammaproteobacteria > Enterobacterales > Enterobacteriaceae > Escherichia > Escherichia sp. E3659. Next base: position 195,880 of record NZ_VATQ01000014.1, read on the forward strand.
GCGTTTCTGCCAGCAGCAGGCCGATCTCCCCGTTCTGATTCGACAACTGCCAGGCGTCTTTCAGCAATGGCAGGGCGTCGGTGTAATTGCCTTCCTGCATCAGTTGCATCGCCTGCTGCGCTTTCAGCTCTTCTTCGCGCGGCAGCACTTTATCCAGCAGGGCGCGGATCGCCTCTTCCGGTTGCGGCCCCTGGAAGCCATCTACCGGTTGCCCGTTCTGGAACAGATATACGGTCGGAATCGCGCGCAGACCAAACTGGGCGGCAATCATCTGCTCCGCATCGCAGTCCAGCTTCGCCAGAATAAATTGCCCGTTGTACTGCGCCGCGAGGCTTTCCAGGATCGGGGTTAACTGCAAACAGTGCTGGCTACGTTCAGACCAAAAATAGAACAGCACCGGTGTGGTCATTGACTGTTCAAGAACCTGTTGCAGGTTAGATTCGTTAATGTTGACAATATTTTCTACGGACATGGAGTCGCTCTCTGTTGTCGATATTTTCTTTGACATGGGGGCTTAAGCGCGCGCTTCAACTCACCCCTGCAATATTTTGTCCATCACACGCCCCGGCAGCAGGCGCTTAAGCACCATTACTGCCCAGGTCACCAGCGTCACCGGATAGCGCATCTTCGGTTTCTCGCTAATAAAAGCATGGCGCACTTTGTTGACCACCGCTTCCGGCCCCAACGTAAAGCGAGCGGCGATGCCGGGATTTTCGACCGGTTTATCGCTTTGCGTCTGGTTGACGTTGTCGGTGAAGCGAGTACGAATGGGACCGGGTTCGATCAGGCTAACTTTAATTCCGCTGTGGCGCAGCTCCATGCGCAGTGCGTCTGACCACGCCTCCAGCGCATATTTACTGGCCGCGTAAGCGCCGCGACCCGGCGTGGAGATTAATCCCATCACCGATGAGGTCATCACAATACGCCCTTCACCGTGCGGCAACATCGCCGGTAACAGGCGCATGGTGAGCTGGTGTGCGCCGAAAAAGTTGGCGGAAAACTGCTGTTCCATCTGCGCGCGGCTGATGGTGGAAAGGGGGCCATACATGCCGAATCCGGCATTGTTAAAGATCCCATACAGACAATTATCGGTCAGGGCGATCACTTCGTCGGCTGCGCGATCAACACTTTCTGGCGAATCCAGATCGATCAACACACCGGTGAATCCCATGCTGTTCATGCGCTCAACATCATCCGGTTTCCGGCAACCTGCCAGCACATGAAAACCCTGGCGTTTTAATTCGAGCGCGCTTTCCAGACCAATTCCACTGGAACATCCGGTAATTAAGACCGATTTTTGCATAACTTTACCTGTCAGGATCTCCGTTGCTTTATGAGTCATGATTTACTAAAGGCTGCAACTGCTTCGCCATCCAGTCGGCAATAAACGGCTGGGCGTCGCGGTTGGGATGAATACCGTCATCCTGCATCCATTGTGGCTTGAGGTAGACCTCTTCCATAAAAAAGGGCAGCAGCGGAACATCAAACTCTTTGGCGAGTTTGGGGTAAATGGCGCTAAAGGCTTCATTATAACGGCGACCATAGTTTGCAGGCAGACGTATTTGCATTAACAATGGTTCAGCGTTGGCGGCTTTGACATCCTGCAAAATCTGGCGCAGCGTCTGTTCCGTTTGCTGCGGCTGAAAACCACGCAATCCATCATTGCCGCCCAGTTCAACCAGCACCCAGCGCGGCTGATGCTGTTTCAGCAGAGCCGGAAGGCGCGCCAGCCCTTGTTGCGAGGTGTCGCCGCTGATGCTGGCATTAACTACCGACGTTTTACTCTGCCACTTATCATTCAACAAGGCAGGCCAGGCCGCGCTGGCAGACATTCGATACCCGGCGCTCAGGCTATCACCCAGAATCAATAACGTGTCCGCTGCGGCGGCACGAAAGGTTAACAGGACCAGGAACAGGAAGGGCAAATGCCAGCGGAAAACATTGTTGAAGTTCATCATCTTAAGAAGTCCGTCGGTCAGGGGGAGCATGAACTCTCCATCCTCACCGGAGTTGAGCTGGTTGTCAAACGTGGCGAGACCATCGCACTGGTGGGCGAGTCGGGATCGGGTAAGTCAACCTTGCTGGCGATCCTCGCCGGGCTGGATGACGGCAGCAGTGGCGAAGTGAATCTGGTGGGACAACCGCTACATAATATGGACGAAGAAGCGCGGGCAAAATTGCGCGCGAAGCACGTAGGCTTTGTTTTTCAGTCATTTATGTTAATTCCTACCCTTAACGCGTTGGAAAACGTCGAGCTTCCGGCGCTGCTGCGCGGTGAGAGTAGCGCGGAAAGTCGTAACGGGGCGAAAGCGTTGCTCGAACAGTTAGGGCTGGGTAAACGTCTTGATCATCTTCCGGCACAGCTTTCCGGCGGTGAACAGCAACGGGTGGCGCTGGCGCGAGCCTTTAACGGTCGACCTGATGTGCTGTTTGCCGACGAACCCACCGGCAACCTTGACCGCCAGACGGGCGATAAAATTGCCGACCTGCTGTTTTCCCTCAACCGTGAACATGGCACCACGTTGATTATGGTGACCCACGACCTGCAACTGGCGGCACGCTGCGACCGCTGCTTACGGCTGGTGAACGGGCAGTTGCAGGAGGAAGCATGATTGCACGTTGGTTCTGGCGCGAATGGCGCTCGCCGTCGCTATTAATTGTCTGGCTGGCGCTAAGCCTGGCGGTGGCCTGCGTGCTGGCGCTGGGTAATATCAGCGATCGCATGGAGAAAGGTTTAAGCCAGCAAAGCCGTGAGTTTATGGCGGGCGATCGGGCGTTGCGCAGTTCGCGCGAAGTGCCACAAGCGTGGCTGGAGGAAGCGCAAAAGCGCGGCCTGAAAGTCGGCAAGCAGCTGACTTTCGCCACGATGACCTTTGCGGGCGACACACCGCAGCTGGCGAACGTCAAAGCGGTGGATGATATCTACCCGATGTATGGCGATCTGCAAACTAATCCCCCTGGCCTGAAACCGCAGGCGGGCAGCGTATTGCTGGCCCCACGCCTGATGGCACTGCTTAACCTGAAAACGGGCGACACCATTGACGTGGGCGATGCCACCTTGCGGATTGCCGGAGAAGTGATTCAGGAACCGGATTCCGGTTTTAACCCCTTCCAGATGGCTCCGCGTCTGATGATGAATCTGGCGGATGTTGATAAAACCGGAGCCGTGCAGCCGGGGAGTCGGGTCACCTGGCGTTATAAATTCGGCGGCAGCGAGAACCAGCTCGACAGCTATGAGAAATGGTTGTTACCTCAGCTTAAACCCGAACAACGCTGGTACGGTCTGGAACAGGACGAAGGCGCGCTGGGGCGATCGATGGAACGCTCGCAACAGTTCCTGCTGCTTTCGGCGCTTCTGACCTTGCTGCTGGCAGTGGCAGCGGTGGCGGTGGCGATGAATCATTACTGTCGTAGTCGCTACGATCTGGTGGCGATCCTCAAAACGCTGGGGGCTGGGCGAGCGCAACTGCGTAAGCTAATCGTCGGTCAGTGGTTGATGGTGCTGGTGCTTTCAGCCGTTACCGGCGGAGCGATAGGCCTGTTATTCGAAAACGTGTTGATGGTGCTGCTCAAGCCCGTTCTGCCTGCTGCACTACCGCCTGCCAGCCTCTGGCCGTGGCTGTGGGCGCTCGGCACCATGACAGTCATCTCGCTGCTGGTGGGGCTACGACCGTACCGCCTGTTGCTGGCAACGCAGCCTTTACGTGTGTTACGTAATGATGTGGTAGCGAACGTCTGGCCGCTGAAGTTTTATCTGCCGATTGTCAGTGTGGTGGTTGTGCTGCTGCTCGCCGGATTAATGGGCGGCAGTATGCTGCTCTGGGCGGTGCTGGCGGGCGCGGTAGTACTGGCTTTGCTATGCGGTGTGCTGGGCTGGATGCTGCTGAATGTACTTCGCCGCATGACGCTGAAATCGCTACCTCTGCGCCTGGCGGTTAGCCGCCTGTTACGTCAGCCGTGGTCAACGTTAAGCCAGCTTTCGGCATTTTCGCTCTCCTTTATGCTGCTGGCACTGCTGCTGGTGTTGCGTGGCGATCTGCTCGACCGCTGGCAGCAGCAGCTACCTCCAGAAAGCCCGAACTACTTTTTAATCAACATCGCCACAGAACAGGTAGCACCACTAAAAGCGTTCCTCGCGGAACATCAAATAGTCCCGGAATCATTTTATCCGGTAGTGCGGGCGCGACTGACGGCGATTAACGGCAAGCCGACAGAAGGTAATGAAGATGAGGCGCTTAACCGCGAACTCAATCTTACCTGGCAAAATACGCGGCCCGATCATAATCCGATTGTCGCCGGTAACTGGCCGCCAAAAGCCGATGAAGTGTCGATGGAAGAGGGGCTGGCGAAACGCTTAAACGTTGCCCTCGGCGATACCGTGACTTTTATGGGCGATACCCAGGAGTTCCGCGCTAAAGTGACCAGCCTGCGCAAAGTGGACTGGGAAAGTCTGCGGCCTAATTTCTATTTTATTTTCCCGGAAGGGGCATTGGACGGGCAGCCGCAGAGCTGGCTTACCAGTTTCCGCTGGGAGAATGGCAACGGCATGTTGACGCAACTCAACCGCCAGTTCCCGACCATTAGCCTGTTAGACATTGGCGCGATTTTAAAACAGGTCGGTCAGGTGCTGGAGCAGGTAAGTCGGGCGCTTGAAGTGATGGTGGTGCTGGTCACCGCCTGCGGTATGTTGCTGTTGCTGGCACAGGTGCAGGTGGGAATGCGTCAGCGTCATCAGGAGCTGGTGGTGTGGCGCACACTCGGTGCGGGGAAAAAACTGCTGCGCACGACATTGTGGTGTGAGTTCGCCATGCTTGGGTTTGTTTCCGGCCTGGTGGCCGCAATTGGTGCGGAAACGGCGCTGGCAGTGTTGCAGGCGAAAGTGTTTGATTTCCCGTGGGAGCCAGACTGGCGATTGTGGATTGTGCTGCCGTGTAGCGGTGCGCTGCTGCTGTCGCTTTTCGGCGGCTGGCTGGGTGCGCGACTGGTTAAGGGTAAGGCGCTGTTCAGGCAGTTTGCGGGGTGATGACCGGCGTTAGATTGCCTGATGCGCTACGCTTATCAGGCCTACGAAGAGCGTGCAATGTATTGATTTTGCAAGATTGTGTAGATACTGTTATGGCCTG